>JANLPY010000212.1:0-3110 GCA_031367505.1 Hyphomicrobiaceae bacterium
GGTCGCCGGCGAATTCATGCACCGCGCCGTCGACCTCGACCATTGCGGCGGCGCCGTAGCATGTCCCGGTCAACGCATCGGAGACCGGGCTCAGGTCTTTCAGCGGCTTGAATCCAGCGGACGCCGGTAGCGCATCGTAAACCTCCCGGCAGACGGGCGTGTTGATCGCCGCGATGTCCGGTCGCCATGGCCCAAACTGAAGCATTACGGGATCGCCGTGCGCGGCTGGATCGACAGCTTGCCCGAAAACCGCAGCCGCTCGGATACGCGGTTGGCGCCAGACACCATGCTGCGGCCCTTGGCGATATGACCCAGCGCCAGGTCAACCTCTTGCATCCACGAGAACGCCTCGAACAGCGCCATCTCAAGATAAATCAGCCCGTGCGCTGTGATCACCGCGTTGGTCACGTTCGTGTCTGTGATCGGGCTCAGGCGCCGGTAGTAATCTACCGCCAGCACGCCCGTGGTATCCGGCGTGACAGATATGACGCTGCCCTCGACGGTGTACCAACGCGGCGTGCCGCTATCGTTGGCCGCCTGCACCGCAAACCGCTCCGGCGACAGGTACTTGATGCCCGTGAGCTGCCCCACGACGTAAATTTTGCGCAAATCCATGCACTCGTCTGGCACCACACCCGAGCCGGCTGCGAACGCAATCGTCGTCGTGAACTCCAGCGCCTTGGAGCGCAGCGGCGGGCTGTAGGTCGGGTCTTGCGGGCTATCGCCGGAGCCGTTGTAAATGCGCTCTTCGGCTTGCGCCACGAAATTGGGAATCTGCGCCGAGAACTTGGTGTCGGAGCGCGCGGCGTAGGACTGCAGCGCTGACTTCAGCGACGTGTAATCGGTTATTGCCACAACAACCCCTTTCGAGCCGGCATGCCGTGAACGATTTGCTGCGACTCCGGTACGTCATAGTCGAGCCACGGCGGACGGGCTCGACGCTGTTCGGGCGTCAGGTACTCTCGCGACTGAACGGCGCGCGCCTCAACTTCCCCGGACGTGCGATGGTAGATATCGCGACCAACGTTCTTCTGCGCTTGATCGAGGATCATTTGCGCGACAACGTCGGGATCGGCTTGTTTGATGTGCGGGTGCGCCTTCAATCTGCTCGCAATCTGTTCCGCCTCATAAGCCAAATCATCCATGCCATTGGCCGTCGATCTATAGGATTGAAGATTGCCGCCGGACTGCATGCCTTCGATGTCTTTGACGGCATGGTCCGATTCATGCAGCGCAACATTGCGCGGTGTGGCGCCTTTTTGGTTCTGCCACATACCGACGCTGATCTGCGGCGGGAGGTCGTCGAACCTGTTAGCGGACGTGTAGGCTCCGCCCGAACCAGAATGTGACGTGAACCGCACATTACTTAATTGCGGGTATGCGCGGTAAAGCTCAGGGTGATGAAGAGCGTCGCCAAGCGTGGCATCTGTGTGCTGCGGCCCGAGGAACTTGGCATTGCTATCATCGATCTCCCACCGCCAATGACCGTCCCGACCCTTGAACCAGCCGTGATCTTTCCAAACGTTCTCTCGCGGCGCACCTGCGGCTTCCGCAGCCTTCGCGCGCTCAAGACCGGCCAGCGGCGCTGTCTTAGCTCCGATGCCAGCGAATATCGCCGGAATCATCTTGCCAGCCCCAGCAGCGATTGCGTTCACGGCGGAATGCGGGTTGCTCGGCACCGGCATGCTGGTCAGTTCCATCAGGCCCTTGTGCGCCCATGGGGAGACGGACTTCAGGTCGGATAGGCCACGCTCTTTCGCATCAAGCCGACGCTGTGCCTCACCCGACCAGTCGCCAGACATAAGTGCCCGTGCGCCGTGCACAGCCGCTGACGGCACACCGAACAAAGCTTGATCGACGCCATGCGCAGCCGCACGGTTCCAGCGCTGCGCTCGCGTTAGCCAATCCTCATCTGGCGTCATCAAGTCGGCCATCAGACGTAAACATCCGCCGTCTTGAGGTAGCGGTAGTCGCTGGAATTCAGCAGCTTCTGCACACGCGGCCAGTGCTCTTGGGAAGAGACGTCATCGATGCCGTACTTCTGCAGCCATTCGAACTGCACCAGCAGCGGAATCGATGCCAGCTTCCACATGTCCGGCTCTTGGGGCGTTTCCTTGGTGCCGGCGTAGAACGAACGCCCCATGGACTGCTTTTTTTTGTTCAGCTCCACAATCGGCCCTGAATCCTGCTCGCGGACGAGGGCAAAGCCATCGTCGGTCGGCTCAAACCAGGTCGTGATGCCCGTGAAGTCGTCGTGGTCAAACAGTCGTCGCATCAGGTTCCGTCCTTCCGTGGCCGGCCGCGCTTGCGCTTCGGCGTCTCTGGTTCCAAATCGTCGATCATGTCTTTAAAGCTCGTGTCCACTGACTCGTTCGTGATCGGTTTGCTCGGGACCTGCACCCGGTTACGGGCCAGATAGTTCTCGACCACCTCATCGCCGTGCTCATGGGCCTCGGCGCGCACTTCGGGCGGTAACGCGTCGTGGATCGCCATCGCCTGCTGCGACCGGTGCCGCTGTGTCGCCTGCTCCGATGCCGCCGTGCGTTCTTTGGCGTCAGCAGCCGCCTGGATCGCGCTGGACCCATCGACAAATACGGCGCATTTCAGAGACACGAACAGATCGGCGTCCGTATCCGATAACTCAGCCTTATCGCCGTCCTTGTAGGTGTGGCCGGTGCTGTCGCTGATATCGCTTCGGGCGGTCTCTTTCAGCGTGATCTTGACTGACTTCATTGCTGTGGTGTGCTGCTCAACCTGATGCTGTTCCATGGGGTACGCTCTCGATGGGTTGTGTGTTCAGCCATAGTGCTAAACGCACAACGGCCGCATCGAGTTCGGTAACAAAAAAGTGCGGGCGGCAAGTCCCCCGACTTGACCGCCCGTATCACCCCACCCCGAACTAGCTGAGATCGGCAACCACACCGTTCGCACGCTCTTCCTTGCAGGCGAGCGTCGCTTCCGCCTTGAGCAGGCGCTTTTCGCTGTTGCCGGTGCGGGCCAGCCGCTCCGTTGCCCACGGCTGCAGGAATTTCACTTCCCACGTGTTCGGCGTCAACACCAGCGCCGTCTGGCCGGGATAGAGGCCGTTCGTTGCGGTCCGCGCCGCAGCC
>JANLPY010000233.1:0-3520 GCA_031367505.1 Hyphomicrobiaceae bacterium
CGCAGCCACCTCAATCTCGATTTCCTTGTCGTCGAGTTCGCCTTCGCGCAACCTCTTGCGAAACTTCTGCCGGGTGGCAGAATCCTCGCTGGCCGGCGCTTCGTTGAAACCCACCGGCCGGGCGGGTGGAAGCAGAACGTCGAGCACCCGATCTTCCGCCGCATCCATGGCTCGTCCGCGCACACCACGCATGGCATGCTCGCGGCCGTCCTTGATGGCAGTTTCAGCCAGATCGCGGATGATGGTGTCCACGTCGCGACCGACATAACCCACTTCAGTAAACTTGGTTGCTTCGATTTTGATGAAAGGTGCATTGGCCAGCCGCGCCAGACGCCGCGCGATCTCCGTCTTGCCTACCCCGGTGGGACCGATCATCAGGATGTTCTTGGGCGTGATCTCGGTCCGCAGCGGTTCATCCACCTGGGCGCGGCGCCAGCGATTACGCAGGGCAATCGCCACGGCGCGTTTGGCACGTGCCTGACCGACAATATTCTTATCCAGTTCAGAAACAATTTCCGATGGACTCATCTCACTCATGGTTGACGTCCGTGTTGCACTACTTTATGACTCGTCAAGATTTCTTGAGAACTGTGCTGAAAGCTCGGCACGGCGCAATTTTCCTGTCAACGTGCGCGGCAACGAAGTCACGACAAAATACCGGGCCGGCGCCAGCGGGCCGAGTTGGGCGCGAACATGCGCCTCGATCTCGCCTGGTTGGTTGTCTGCACGCAACACCACAGCAGCAGCCAGCACTTCATTTCCTTCCGCACCAGCAAGGATAAATGCGCCGGCTTCGGCGACGCTCGAATGCGCGGAGATGATTGCTTCGATCTCCTCTGGATTCACTTTCAGACCACCGATGTTCAATTGTTCGTCAGCACGGCCTTCGATATAAAGCAGTCCTTCTTCATCGAAGCCACCGAGATCGCCTGGATAAAACCAACCGTCACGGAAGTAACGCTGGGTCCGTGTTTCGTCCCTGAAGTAGCCGGACACCTGATGCTCGGAGCGAATTCGCACCATCCCGACGGTTTCTGTTGGCACGGGGCAATCACTTTCGTCGACAATTTGAATCTGCGCCCAAGGACATACCTGGCCGACGGTGCCCGGGTGTCGATCCAGAATTTCCGGAGTAGCGTAAGTCAACAACCCAGATTCAGTTGACCCGTAGCTGACATACACGTTTGGAGTGATCCTCTCTCGCACTTCATCCAGCAACGTCGCGCCAAGCGGCCCGCCGCCGATTCGCAGACAAACCAGGCTCGGGCAATGCACGCTCCCAGCGGCCAGCAGATCAACGACACTATGCGCCTGTGCGGGCGAAAGGTAGATATGCGTCACCGCGTGGCTGACAATCGCCTGTAGCAACTGTTCGGCTAGTATCGAGCGTGGCATTACCAAAGCGCCCCCTTTGGCAAGGGCGCTGAACGCGGGCCGAAAACCGACAATAAAATTCAAGTCCATCGGCAAAGTGCGCGAAAGACTGGAGTATTCCGGATCCGGTCTGTCGATTCGCAATTTCATCAGCCCATGCGTCAATACCATGCCCTTCGGGTCGCCTGAAGTTCCCGAAGAAATGGCGATGCGAAGCGGAGTATCGCCGTGCGCGGGGTACATCTCGGTATCGGGGGTCACTGAAAGACCGTCGAACGACAATCCGCCGAGCGAAAGAAACGACAGCCCCGTGAGTGCCATGTCATCACGCCCTGAAACCACGCAGGATGCGCCGAAGCGACTGGCCGCCAAGGCGCGACGTTCAGCAGGAACAGCGAGATGCAGTGGCAGCGAAACCGCACCGACTTGGGCCAGTGCCAGCAAGGTGATCACATGCAGCGCATTTTGACCCATGGATACGCCGACGACTTGCCCGGGCGCCACGCCATGCTGTCGAAGACGACGGGCGACGATCCCGACCGCAACGCTCAACTGCCCATAGGTGATGAGCGTGTCGGGCGTGATGATCGCCGGACTTGCGGATCGCAGCCGCGCTTGCTCGCTTGTCAGTTCAGCAACATTGAGGCCCATCTCAATTCAGCGTCTCGATGACGTGGCTTTGATTGGTATAGATGCACAAATCGCCGGCGATAGTCAGGGATTTCTTGATGATGTCCGCCGGCGCAAGTTCGGTGTTCTCCAGCAACGCACGCGCCGCCGACTGTGCGTAGGGGCCGCCGCTACCGATGGCGACGATGCCCAGCTCCGGTTCCAGTACATCGCCATTGCCGGTGATGATCAGCGAGCTTTCGTAGTCGGCGACCGCCAGCATGGCTTCGAGCCGGCGCAGCATGCGATCAGTGCGCCAATCCTTGGCCAACTCCACCGCCGAGCGCACCAGGTTGCCCTGATATTTTTCCAGCTTGGCCTCGAAGCGCTCGAACAGCGTAAAAGCGTCGGCCGTTCCACCAGCGAAACCGGCGAGAATTTTTTCGTTGTAAAGTCGGCGCACTTTGCGCGCAGTGCTCTTGATAACGATATTGCCCAGTGTTACCTGGCCGTCGCCACCGAGCGCGACATTGGCGCCGCGCCGGACTGAGAGAATCGTGGTGCCGTGATATTGCTCCATTAATGGCTGCTCCTTGCGAGCAGACATTCTAGCGGCGAATTTGAGTAAGGGCGCGCGACCTCAGCCCTACGCACGCCAAACCACACAGAACACAGGCAATCGCCGCGCCCGAAGGCAAATCCCACCACGCGGAGGCCGCAAGGCCGAGGGCGTATCCCACGGCGCCGATGGCATAAGCAAAGCCCAAGCCACGCCATCCTGCGCGATTGCGGCTGGCGAGCGCCGGTGCGATAAGGCTGGTGAACACCAGGAACACACCCACCAGTTGTACAGAAAGCGTCACCGTCAACGCGAACATCAGATAAAACCCGCCATCGCCGAGCCGCTGGCGCAGAAAAAACCAGAATGCGAGAATGACAGCATAGATCGCCGCGGGCAAAGCAAGCTGCGTCCAGTTCACCCAGAGAATCTGTCCAGCCAACATGTCTTTGAGGTGTTCGCCGCCATGCGGGTTGTGCGCCAGCAGCAGTATTCCGGCTGATGCCGCAAAGACGAAAAGCAGACCGATCAGCGCCTCCTGAATCTCGGGCCAGCGCTTGCCGCTCCATGTCAACAACATCGCACCGGCGCAGGCTGCCACCGCCGCCGTGATCTGCGTGGCGGGATCCGTGCCGTTATCGCTATGGCTCCACTCAAGCACCTGCGCCAGCATCACGCCAAGCCCCGCCACTTGGGCAATCGCCAGATCAATAAAGATGATCCCCCGGCGCAGCACTTCGCGGCCAAGCGGGACATGCGTCGCCAGCACCAACAGCCCCGCTGCAAACGGGGCTGCCAGCAAACTCCAATCGAACTCGTTCACTTGATCGCCTTGAGCAATTGCGCCATGCTGTCGTCGAACAGCCCAAACAAATCCTTGGCCTGATCACTACCACCCACAGTGAAAGGCAACGTCACCGCTGGCAAATGGGCGTGCTCACTGAACCACTCCGACGGACGCGACGAATTCCATGCTGC
>JANLPY010000354.1:0-3960 GCA_031367505.1 Hyphomicrobiaceae bacterium
AAGCGGAACGGCTGCTCGATCATGTTCCGCGCTCACGCACCAACGATGTCGTTTATTTCAATCCGGGCGATCCCGATCATTGCGTCGGATTGAACGTTCTGGAAAACGTTCCCGAGCCTGCCCGTCCGTTCGTGGCTTCCGGCGTGCTCGATGCCTTTCATTCCGTCTGGCGCGACAGCTGGGGTCCACGTCTCGAACACTTCCTGCGCAATGCCGTGCTAGCCTTGATGGATACGCCGGACGCAACCCTAATCGGCGTGCCGAAGATGTTCCTCTATTCCGACTATTGCGACTACGTCCTGCGCCATGTGCAAAACCCGTTCGTGCGCCAGTTCTGGGAGAAGGAATACGCCGATTACCCGGAGAACTATAAGCGCGAGGCGATGGGGCCAGTCTTGAACAAGCTGGAGGCGTTCCTCGTCTATCCGGTCATCGCCAACATCGTCGGCCACCCGAAGTCCACATTCGATCTCCGCTATTTGATGGACAACCAGCGCGTGCTCATTGCCAATTTCTCCAAGGGCATCATTGGCGAGGAGGCAGCCAATCTGCTGGGATCGTTGCTGGTGACAAAAATCCACCAGACCGGCATGAGCCGTGCCGATCAGAAAGAAGAAGACCGTGTCGACTTCACGCTCTACGTCGACGAGTTCCACACCTTCTCCACGGACACGTTTGCGTCGTCATTCGCGGAAGCGAGGAAGTACCGGCTGAGCCTGGTGCTCGCCAATCAATACCTGGAGCAGCTTTCGCCGGCTGTTCGCGCCGCCATTCTGGGCAACGCCGGAACGCTCGTGGTGTTCCGGCCGAGCGCGATCGATGTGCGCGAGCATCTGGAGCGGGAACTCTATCCGATTCAGTTCCAGCACATTGTCGAGTTGGCGCCGTTCGAGGCGTGGGTGAAATCCCCGAATCGCGCCGAGACCGAGCATCTCGACACAATGGCGCCGAAGCCGGCCTCGGGCGAACGCGCTCACAAGGTGATCGAGCAGAGCCGGCGGCACTATACGCGTCGTCGGCAAGCGGCCGAAGTAGCCGTGATCGGGCAAGTCGAGAGTGGGTACAGGGAGAGCCCAGTATAATAGCGTATGAACGGCGACCAGCGTTTCCCACCAGTCGACTGGCATAACGAGACTCATCGGCTTATAATTCAGCCAACGGAACCTCCGCGACAGTGAGGAGCGCGCCATCCCGTGCGTTCCTGTCCTGTCACCAGGAGCGTCTGATGACGACCATCATCGACGGTCACTTTGCCAAACGTATCGATCTCGACGAGTTAAAGCGGCTCGACGGCAAGCGCGCGGAAGCCGAACGGCTGCTGCACGGGCTCATGAGAGCCCAAGCAAGCTTGTCAAGCCGGCGCCAATTATACGGCAAGATCATCGCGTTTTTCCGTCCGGGAAGCCCGATCTCGACCAGACGCTCCGATGATCAGATCATCGGCGATCTCCTCGATCTGCTCGCCCTGTTCGCAACGCTCTATCACGAGCGGCCGCGTTCGAAGGTGTGACGGACAGCCTCTCCGGTGGAGAGGAAACTCAAAAGCCCCTGGCCAGAAAGCTCGGGGCTTTTTTCTTGGGCGTTCAGTTTGCTTCAATCTGTTAGTCCGACCCGCTCGCCCTTGCCATTGGTGAATTTGCAATCGAGCAGCGGCGTGCTCCGCAGGCTCGCGGTATCGGCGAACAGGAACAGCCCCTTGCAGCCGCGCATGTCCAGGTCTTTGGCGAGTTCGGTGACGACATCCACCATGCGGGCGACGCGCTCGGCGCTGGTGGTCACGAAGATGACGCGGAAGTGCTGCCAGCCGTAGCGCCGTTCGGCGTGTCCATCTTTCCACGCCTGCGCGTAGCACATGAACTTTTCGAGCACTGAGCGCTGGCGCACATCGGCCCTCATGCTGGACAATTTGCGGGCGACCGGCATGGTGCCGCGGTCGACTTCGAGGAAGAAGTTGGACTGCTTGCCGGTTCCGAGGCCGAGGGCGAACACGGCATCGGGATGGATCGCCAGCTTGAACGACCGGCCGGCCAGGCTCGGTTGCGCCGCGATTCTGTGTGGCTTTTCCATTGTGTGGGTGGTGGGTGGACTTTCCCTGACGATTGCGTCGCCCTTGATCAGCGCGACTGACTTCGCCGCCGTGCATTCAGCTTCGAGCTTGCTCAGGAACTCGGCAATCTCCACGGTGTGCAGGATGTTGAGCTGGCCGACGCGGTTGTTCTTCAGTGTCCAATTGAGCTTGTGGATCGGCGTGGCATCGCGTTGGCTCAAGAGCTTGGCGCCTTGCTGGCCGAGCGCATAGACGATTTTTGCGCTGCCGCCGCCTTGCCGGAAGTACTGCAATTGCGCGCGGGGTCGGTCGAGGTAGTGCAACTGCCACAGCCGCTTCAAGCGTTCCGGGATCTGCTTGGCGGTCTCGCCGCCGATGGCCGGCACCAATCGTAAGATCTGCTCGGAGTTGACGAACCGGAATTCACCGACACGCCGGATGATGGCCTCGTCGCGTGGGGTGCGTTGAAAGTGCGCGCGCAGCGCCGTCACGTCGTCTTTGCTTGCCCGCTCGAACCGCTTGCCGCGTTTTTGGTGCATTGCCTCCAGTCTACACCCGTGCCACCTCGACATGCCACTTGTGCCGGTGGACAGCGCGGGTTTGCGCCGGATGGGGCGACGCGAATTCCATCGTGACACCGCCAAGCAGTTCAGCGTGTTCGGACGCCCGAACGTGGGCGCCCGCAAGACAGTCCTCGGCAGCACCAGGACAGTCCCAAGCCCGAGGAAAGACGGCCTCCGCAGCGCTTTCGAGCATAGCCGGCACGGCCGCCCGTCAAGGCCTGAGCCCAGATAAGTCCGAGACAGTCGCCTTGACTGTCCGCCGTCGAGCCGGCTCGGGGCTGATGATCGCTGATGAACGGACGGGAGTGAGCAAATGCAACGACAACGGATCTATATGGCTGAGATCAAAGCCCAGGTACTCGTGACGGTCGCGATTGAGAGCTACCTCAAGCACCCGCTGAAACGCGAGAGCGCTGGTTATGCGACAAGCTGCCCAATCCATGATGGCAACAACAAGCGCGCGTTTCGGATCAGCGCCGACGGGCGTGCGTGGTACTGCCACGGGCAGTGCAAGCGCGGCGGCAATGTCCTCGACCTCATCGCAGCAATCGAGCAGTGCTCGATTGTGGACGCGGCGATTTTGCTTTCCGAACAGTGGGACGTATACTGTGGGCATGACTGACCGCAGGTTTTACAAAGAAGCACGCGTTGCCTTCACCACAAACTTGCCCGTCGATTTTCTACACGAGCTGCGCCAGTTGAGCGAAGAGACCGGCTTCACCCGAGGCGCGATCATCGAGCGCGCCTTCTCCATGTGGAATGAAGCGCGAATGCAGGCACTCCAGCGCGACGCCTTGCACGTCATCGAAATGTAACTATGACCGACGATCAATTCGAAACACTGGCGCAGATGATCAAGGGGATGCACGACGATTTTTCAGCGGAGCTTGGCGAGTTCAAGGTCGAGACGCGCGAGAATTTTCAGCGCGTCTTCGCGCATCTCCAATCGCATGACGGCGACTTGCGCATGATCAAGACCGAGATGATGGAGATGGGCAAAAAGCTCCGTGGTCTCGCCGGGCTCGAAATCGAGCTGATCGAGACCAAGCGTCGCGTCACGCGCATCGAGAAGCGCCTCGACATTCCGACAGTCGGATTGCAATAGCACCCGGTTCGGTTGCCCCAAGCGGCGCGCGATCCTCGCGTGTCGCTTCCAGCAACGGAGAATGATAGTGACGATCAGCTATTTCACCCCAAGCGAGACGATAACACTTCGCAAAGGCCAGGAATTGGTGAGATCTTACATCTGCGGCCGCACGCTCACTCTAACGTCAAATCACGGAGTGTACCTGTCGGTCAGCGGGCGCGGCGTGCCGCGTCCCATCACCATCCGCTGCAGGCGCGGCGACG
>JANLPY010000537.1:0-2145 GCA_031367505.1 Hyphomicrobiaceae bacterium
CCTCGGCAATCCGCGCGCTGGTCCAGCCGGCCAGTGTCAACAGCATGGCGCGCGCCCGATCAGCCTCGCCGCGATCACGCGACCCTGCCAACGCTTCGAGCGCCGCAATCTGCTCGTCACTCGCCTTCACCGGAGATTTGCTCGCCATGTCCCGCCCCCGCGAATCAGTGCGAAGACAGAATCACATTCGAGATTCGTTGGTCAAGTTCATGGAGTCTGCTTAGAACCAACATTTACGCCACCAGCCGCCACCTACGACCGCTGCCGTTCGATGCTGTCGAAGTGAACAGGAGGGTTTAATGCCGGTCATTCGAGGAAGATGCTTGTGCGGAGGGATTCAATTTGAGATCGTCGGTCCTTTAATCGGTGCAAGTAATTGCCATTGCTCGAAGTGTCAGAAACAGCAGGGCGCTGCATTTCGGAGCCGCGCTCGCGTAGAGAAGAGCGATTTCAACTGGATACAAGGTGAGCAGCTCGTCAGCTTTTACCAGTCGTCGCCGGGCTTTTCTCGCGTTTGTGGTTCGCCAATAGTGAATAAATACTCCAACACAGGAACATTGGCAGCGCACAACGCCGACTCTACCTCTCGTTACGGGATAGCACTTGCCACGCTCGATGACGATCCCGGCGTGCGGCCTGCCGCTCATGTCTTTGTTTCGAGCAAGGCACCTTGGTTCACGATCACTGATGACTTGCCACAATTTACCGGCACGTCGAAGGGGACCAGATAGGCCTTCCTGAGCCAGCTATCGGCCAAAGTGGTGATGCCATCTGGTAATTCACTTTCCTTGAGATCAGGGGAGAAAAATACACTGCCACTGAACGTGCCAACGATACAAGGAGCCGGAGAGGGGAACTCCGGCCCGAGGCTGATTGCATATCGACGCACGAGGCGCTGTCCGGTTTGCTTTAGGCGATCCGCAAAAATAATCGCTTCTATTTTGTCGGCCGTGGGTGGACGGTGGTCGGGTAGGATCGAGGCGCGGACCGGGCTTCGAATGATGCCGACGTCTCCTCGATCCCCCCTATCATTCCGTACGGCGGGTTTTCCCCAGTACGGCTGGAAGGCTGGCTTTTCAGACGGCGCCTTCCCGGCATGTCGCTCGGCTTAAGCCTGCTCCCGGCATACGCTGAACGACTTGCGGTTTGCATCCGCCCTTCGTGCACCTCGTGGCCGCACCAATGGCACCGCACTGGGTCGGGCCTGTGGGTTCGATTGTGCACCGCCATTAGGTGGGAACTCCACCACCCCAGGGGCCCTCGCTCGGGTCCGGGTTGTAGTGTCCCGGTCCGTCATCACTTAATCGGCCCCATCCGCCCCGCTCGCAGGCACATCGCGACTTCACCGCACAGCGGCTTATACGCGATGCCTTCGCAGTGCGGGAGCGCCTAGGCGACCCGCGAGCGGTTCCGGGCTTTCGCTGACCATTCTTTCCTGACATGCCATCCTCTACGACCCCGGGGAGTTCGAACATCGATAAGTTCCAGAGCAGCGATGTCGACATGGGCCTTCGCCGAGAACTAAGCGGCTCGGCACTCCCGAAATTCCCGCAATCCGCTTCCCGCGGGTCCTGAATTTCGAGGCTTCCTGGTTCACACATTTGCTACGGCCTGACAGTTTGTTCGCCCCCCCTGCACGGATCAGACCGGTTGCCCGGCCTGCGGGGGCTTTTACTTCCGGGCTTCCAACGGGTCAGTCACCCTTCCCGCTGCCGGATATGACTACAACAGCGACTGGACTCCTCTGTTGGCGGGACTTCCACCCGCAAGAATGGCAGCTAGCCTCGCTGCACTAGTTCCAGTCAGGATGGAACGTGTCGCCGCGGATGTCGAGGGCCTGCATCTCGGCATCGCTGATCTTGATGCCCTTTTCGTAGGTCCGCTCGTCGAGCGCGCATTCGACTTTCAAGCCGGTCTTGGTCGTCGTCGCGGCGATCAACTCGACCACGGCGGCGCGGCTTGTGAGCGGCGTGGCGCGCCAGTTCTGCGTAATGTGGCAGAATGGACGGTGTTCGATCTTGTTCCATTTCGACGTGCCGGGCGGATAGTGGCAGACCTTGATCGGCAGCTGGATCTCATCGGCGAGCTTCTGCAGCTCCACTTTCCACAGTCTGACTCGCGCGCCATTGGAGCCGCCGCAGTCGG
>JANLPY010000565.1:0-1630 GCA_031367505.1 Hyphomicrobiaceae bacterium
CGATGATACGCATGGCCGCCTAGCATGTTCCCATTTTGGGATCAAGAGCCGTGACCGCCGTCACAGGAGCTTCTCCTGCTTGCCCGTCTCCTCCCGCTTCGCCCGCTTGACGCTGGCGGGATCGACGAACGGGATGTCGGGTTTCTTGCCCTGGAACAGCTCGGCCAGCGTGATGATCTGGAGGCGTGGGTAGGTCCGGCCCCACGCATCTTCGAAGCGGCCGACGGCGGCGGCTTCGGTCTCCATCGGACGGGTCGGCATGCCGGCGCAGATGAACACCCCGATCGGCGCCTTCTCGCGCTCCATCGCGCTGTGGAGGTCGCGGATCATGGTCACGCCGACATTGCCTCCGCCTTTGACCGAGACGATTGCTTTCTCAGTGCGCTTTCCGTCGGGCTTGAAGTAGATGATGCCGTCGATGCCGCCGTCGGCACCCTTCTTCTTGCCGCCGAACGGCAGCGCATCGACCATCGACACCGCCCACCACTGGAACTGATATTTGTCGCGGCTCGCCAGCTCCATCGCGCCGTCGAGCGTGGTTGGCGTGCCTTCGACCGTGAATTCGATGCCGGGAAAGGCGTCCTTCATCCGCTTTTCGATCAGGCTGATTGCTAAGTGGGTAACATCAATCCCGATCCACTGCCGCCCAAGTTTCTGCGCGGCATGAACCGCCGTCCCGCAACCGCAGAACGGATCGAGCACGACGTCGCCCTCGTTCGACGAAGCGGCGATGATGCGTTCGAGGAGGGCCAGCGGTTTCTGGGTGGGGTAACCGAGGCGTTCTTGCGCCCTCGCATTTATAGGAGGGATGTCAGTCCAAATGGTAGTGACGCGAGTACCCAGCTGTTCGTCAAGGTAGCGTTTGAATCTTGGCCTCTTCGACGTGTCTAACTCTCCGTTCGTGAAGCGCGGATACCAAATCAAATCGTCTTGATCGAGTTGTGCCATTTTCTCGCGCGAGAACCTCCAACCCATGGGCGGCGGAGGAAAGCCGTTCCATTCGTACGTCATGTTCGGGCGAGGCGATGGACTTAACATTGAAGTCAGTTGGAACTGCCGACCCTCATCGTCGCTCTGGCCGTAATGCGATCCAATGTACTTTTCGGAGTGCGCTTCGATCGGATCGTTCCAAGTGAAGCCGTTTCCCTTGGTGTAGAAGAACAGGGTATCGGAAACGCGACTCCACGTCTTGCTATCGCCGTGCACACCCGTGCGTTTCCAAGCAATTTCATTCCGAAAGCGATCACCTCCAAAAACCCCATCCAGCAGCAGCTTCAGATAATGCGACGCGGTCGGATCGCAGTGCAGATACAAACTCCCGGTCGGCTTGAGCACGCGGTGCAGTTCGAGCAGCCGCACCGCCATCATCGCCAGATAGGCCATCATGTCATTGTCGCCGAGGAAGCCGCGCATCGCGTTGAGCAGGTCGAACGCCTTGGTGTTGCCGCTCCGTGCGACCTGGTCGAAGGCGTCTTCGGCCTTGTCGTTCCAGTGCCACGTATCCTCGAACGCCTCGATCTGCGCGTCCGAGCCGTCGCCGGTCTTCGACTTGAACAGGATGTTGTAATTGGCGTTCGAGTTGAACGGCGGGTCGAGGTAGATCAGGTCGACGCTGTCGTTGGCGATATGC
>JANLPY010000592.1:0-42729 GCA_031367505.1 Hyphomicrobiaceae bacterium
AGGCCTCGTGATCAATTTCGCGATCACGCCCGCCGACGTGCAGGATCGCGACATGATCGCGGCCTTGCTTGAAATTGCACAGCGCAGATGCCCGACGCTGGCGCTCGCCGTTGCCGACGGAGGCTATCGGGGCAAAGCGACGGCAACCGCTGTGCGCGATGCCACCGGATTGCCGCTCGAAATCGTCAAGCGATCGGACACCGCCAAAGGGTTCGTCGTATTGCCGAAGCGCTGGATCGTCGAGCGCACATTTGGCTGGCTCGGCCGATGCCGCAGGCTCGCGAAAGATTATGAAAACCGCACCCGCATGGCAGCGGCTTTCCTAATCCTCGCAATGATCCGACTGATGCTGCGACGCATCGTCAGGTTCTTGAAATAGCAACCGAGTTATGCGGACGGACTCTGAGAAAACACTTACAGCTTGAATTTCTTAATCACATCCACTTGCGAACAATTTTAATTACTATGGTTCCGAATATCTTTCATTGAAATATGGTTCTAATTTTTAGATTATAAGAGCAAGGAAATAAAAATGAGCGGTGCTTCGATAGGATCATCTTCTATAGTCGTTGCGGAAATCTCGATGTGTGCCCTTGAGGCCGACCGTCGTGGGATATATCCCGACTGGCCGATCTGGCCACTTGGCAATCCCATTGAAGGCTCCTGGGCGTGGCTTCTCGATCGCGTCACGGAAGGTGTTCTGCCCGACGTGCCGTGCCGGTGGTGCGAGCAAGTGTACGAGGGACGCAGTGCGATCTATTGGCTCGACCCCGAGGCGCGCACCCGGCACATCATCGTCGGTTATGGTTCGCGTATTCTCACCGCTAGCCTAACGGTGCATCAATCGCGCAATCGACTGCAGTGACCAGCCTAAAGCTCATACACCGAGCTTTCTGCGAACTTCGAATATCTCCATGATCCGCGCGCCACGATGCGGACCATCGCACACGAATTGCCATTTGCCGGCCGAGTACGTATCGCACATTTTGACGCCCTTGATCAGGATCCAGTGGCCCTCCTTGCCTTTGTGGATCGCCAGGATGTAGTGGGACCAGGCGTTGCGCGGCTTCTGCATCCATTGCCACACGGTCGGGCGCAATTTGCGCTCCAGATGCATGTAATCCTGCTTCAATTCCATCTTGAAGCCAAACACACCGAGTGTCGCCTCGACCTCGCTGGCGTACGTGCCCTTGATGAGCGCGTTCGAGTGCTCAGGCGTTGCACGCAGCTCGTGGATCTCGGCTTCGATACGGCTGATCGAGTAGCCGGTGATGGCCGACAAGACGTAGGGGCCACAGAACGCGATCCGCCCGGTGTCATTCGATACTTCGTTCAGGCTGGAGGTTATGCGCGCGGCGCTCATTGCTTCCATGTCAACGATCCCAAAACACGATGTGTTAACGAGAGTTTACCAATATGCCCTTTACGAGCGGTTAACGGTGGGTTCAATTGCCCCCCAAGATTACAGGCGTGCGCGCCGGGGAGAGATGATGAGCGACAATACTAAAGCGCCGCAAAGTGGTTTTTTGCAGGGCCTGCAAAGCTATGGTGATCGTGATTTCTCGATCTACATGCGCCGGGCCTTCGCCCGCAGCCAAGGGTTCTCGCTCGACGAACTGGCGCGCCCCGTCGTCGGCATCGCCTACACCCATTCGAAGTTCAATCCGTGCCACCGGCATTTTCCCGAGCTCCTCGAGGCGGTGAAGCGCGGCGTGACTTACGCCGGTGGGCTCGCCCTCGAGTTCCCGACGATTTCGCTGCACGAGAGTACGCTGGCGCCGAACTCGATGAAGTTCCGCAATCTGATGGCGATGGACACCGAGGAGATGATCCGCGCCCAGCCGATGGATGCGGTCGTCCTCATGGGCGGCTGCGATAAGACCGTTCCAGCCCAGTTGATGGCGGCCGCGAGCGCAGGAAAGCCTGCCATACAACTCATCGGTGGGCCACAGATGACCTCGCGCTATGAGGAGCATCGGGTGGGCGCGTGTACCGACTGCCGCAAATTCTGGATGCGCTATCGGGCCGGCGATATGGACCAGGATCAGATCGAGGCGGTCGAGGGCCGGCTGGTCACGACGGCGGGTACCTGCGCGGTGATGGGTACGGCATCAACGATGGCCGCGATCGCCGAAGGCCTGGGCATGATCCTTCCCGGCACGGCTGCGATCCCAGCCGTCCACGCCGATCGCCTGCGGGCGGCCGAAGCGACGGGCGTCGAAGCCGTGCGCATGATCGGCCGCCAGATCACGCCGGCGCAGATCATCACCGAGAAGTCGGTCGAGAACGCCGTCCGGGTGCTGCTCGCGCTGGGTGGGTCGACCAACGGCGTGATCCATCTCGCGGCGATCGCCGGACGCGTCGGCCTCAAGCTTGACTTGCGCCGTTTGAACGAACTCTCCGACACCACTCCGGTGCTGGCCGCGGTGAAACCCGTCGGCACTGAGTTCTACATGGAGGACTTTTTCGCAGCCGGCGGCATCGGTGCCGTCCTACGTGAATTAAAACCGCTGCTGCATCTCGACTGCATGACCGTCACCGGCGAAACCATGGGGCAGCGGCTCGCCTCCGAGGAGAAACATTACGTCGACCGCCGGGTGATCAAGACCGCGGCCGACCCAGTCGAGCCGCAAGGTGGATTGGTTGCTTTGTTCGGCTCGCTGGCGCCGGATGGTGCCATCCTCAAGCGGTCGGCGGCAACGCCCTCGCTGTTCGAGCGCGAGGGCCGGGCCGTGGTGTTCACTTCGCTCGATGACTTAGCCCAACGTATCGACAGCGATGATCTCGACGTCACGGCGGATGATTTCCTGATCCTGCAGAACGCGGGTCCACGCTCGTCCTACGCGATGCCGGAAGCGGGCTTCCTGCCGATCCCGAAGAAACTGGCACGTGCGGGCGTCAAGGACATGGTGCGCATTTCCGACGCGCGCATGAGTGGCACGGCGTTCGGCACCATCGTGCTGCACGTCGCGCCGGAAGCGGCCGCCGGCGGCAATATCGGATTGGTGCGGACTGGCGATCGAATTCGGCTGTCGGTTCAGGCACGCCGCATCGATCTGCTCGTCGATCAAGCCGAACTCGATCGCCGCCGCGCAACCACACCGGCCGCCCCCAGCGCGGAGGCCCGTGGCTATGGCAGCTTGTTCACCCGCACCGTGATGCAGGCGCCTGATGGCTGCGATTTTGATTTCTTGAGGCCGGTCAAGTGATGCGCTCGATTGTGCAATGCCTCGTGATGGTGAGCTGTATTTGGGGAGCTGCGATGCCAATGGCAGGGGTAACCCGTGCCCAGAGCAAGGTCGAGGCTGCCACGGTGCGATCCGCCACCTGGGGCGTGCCGGTGCCTCTTGCCGGGGCGCCGAACCTGCACCGCATCACGCCGGATTTCTACCGCAGTGCGCAGCCGTTAAAGGCGGGCTTCCCTGCGCTTGAAAAGTCGATCGGGATCAAGACGATTATCAGCTTACGCGCGTTTCATTCCGACAAAAAACTGGCGACTGGAACCGCCTTCAAGCTCGTCAGCATTCCGATCAACACGTGGCACATCGAGCGTGAGCACCTAGTGCGCGCGCTGGCCGAAATCGAACTCGCCCGCAAGAAGGGCCCCGTCCTGCTGCACTGTCAGCATGGCGCCGATCGCACCGGTCTCGTGTCCGCCCTCTACCGCATGCTGTACGAGGGTTGGACGCGAGAAGCCGCGCTAGATGAGATGCGCAACGGCCGCTTCGGTTATCACGCGGTGTGGGGCAACATCCCCCGATTTATCGAGAAAGTCGATGTCGATGCCTTGCGAACTGACGTGCGCGCCATGGTCAAAACGCTTGGCTAGATGGCAACCGCCGCACTAGCCAAAAGTCGCGCCTTGCGGTTAATTGACACCGGCTACTCTTAACCTTGGCGCCAGTGCTCGGGGGTGGACAGCTCAACGATAATCATAACCTTCGAAACAATTGGAAACGACTATGGCAAAACCAATCAACGTGTTGTTTCTCGGAGCATCTTACGGCTCACTCCTAGCCACCAAATTACTGATGGCCGGCCACAATACGCATCTCGTGTGCCTCCAGGCTGAAGCCGATATCTTCAATGCCGAGGGCGCGCGCGTCCGCATGCCGGTCAAGGGTCGTGAAGGGCTGGTCGAAATCGACAGCCGCAAGCTGCCGGGCAAGTTGACGGCGTCGAGCCCGACCGGGGTCGATCCGTCGAAGTACGATCTCGTCGCCCTTGCCATGCAGGAACCGCAGTACCGCTCGGAAGGTGTCCGCCAACTGCTCGACAAAATTGCGCTCGCCAAGGTGCCGTGCATGTCGATCATGAATATGCCGCCGCTGCCCTACCTTGCGCGCATCCCGGGGCTCGATACATCGAAGCTGCGGAACTGCTTCGCCGATCCGACCGTTTGGGACAACTTCGACCCCAACTTCATGACCTTGTGCAGCCCCGATCCGCAAGCCTTTCGCCCACCGGAAGAAAAGACTAACGTGCTGCAAGTTCGTTTGCCGACCAACTTCAAGTCTGCCCGCTTCCCCTCGGACGCGCACACCGCGATCCTCATCGAGTTGCAGAACGACGTTGATGCCGCGCGTTATGATGTGGGCGATGGTGTGAAGCTCGAACTGCCGGTCAAGCTCAAGGTGCACGATTCAGTGTTCGTGCCGCTCGCCAAGTGGGCGATGCTGCTCGCCGGTAATTACCGCTGCGTCCAGAAGGATGAGATGCGGCCGATCAAGGATGCGGTGCATTCCAACATCGACGAAACCCGCGCGGTCTATGAGTGGGTGGTGAAGCTGTGCGTCTCGCTTGGCGCTTCTGCCTCCGACATGGTGCCATTCGAGAAGTACGCCAATGCAGCGCTCTCGCTCGGCAGCCCATCGTCGGCCGCTCGCGCGTTGGCCGCCGGTGCGCCGAACATCGAGCGCGTCGACCTCTTGGTACAAAGCATCGCGGCTCAAAAGGGCATGAAGCTGCAAGCGATTGACGACACCGTCGCACTCGTCGAAGGTTGGCTCGCCAAGAACCGCGCGAAGTCTGCTTAGCGCAAAACGTTGGGTTATCCCGCCAGGGGAGGAGACTGGGGGCGAAGAGACGTAGGTTGGGTTAGACCGGCCACTTGCCGGTCGTAACCCAACATCGATCAACCGTTGCGGAACTGTTGGGTTACGGCCGCCGAAAAAGCGACCTAACCCAACCTACGGCACCGGGATTCGGGTGACCGGGGGAAGGGGCTACCTCACCCCCGCTGCTCGATCGGCACGTATGGGCGCATATCGGGGCCGGAATACAGCGTTAGCGGCCGGATCAGGATGTTGTTGGCTTGTTGCTCCAGCACCTGCACGATCCAACCAGGCATGCGGCCGACGGCGAAGATCGGCACGAACAATTCCTTCGGAATGCCGTGCAGGTAATAGATCACGCCGGAATAGAAATCGACGTTCACGTTGACCCCGTGACGCGCGTACGGCTTCATCTCTTCGACGACGCCTTGCAGGATGGCGTACCATTTCGGCTCGCCCATCTCCTCCGATAACTTCTTCACGCCATCGCGCATATGCCGCGCACGTGGATCTTCGGTGCGATAAACCCGGTGGCCGAACCCGGTGATCGCTTCCTTCGCCGCCCGCTTGCGCTTGACGAACTCCTTGACGTTCTCTGGACTGCCGATCTCGGTCGCCATTTGCATCACGTCCTCGGCCGCACCACCGTGCGCTGGGCCCGAGAGCGCAGCGATCGCGGCCGTGATCGCCGCATGCAAGTTAGCGTCCGTCCCGATGACGACGCGCGCCGCAAACGACGATGCGTTCGAGCCATGTTCGGCGTGCAGCACGAAATCGGTATCGAGCAGTTTGGCAGCATCCGCCGAGGGCTTGCGCCCCTTGATCATCCACAGAAAGTTCGCCGCGTGACCCAGCGCCGGATCGACCGTCAGCGGATCTTGCCCCCCCCGAAGCCTTGCATGGGCGGCGACGATCATCGGCACTTGAGCCGTTAGCCGGACGCCCTTGGCGAGCGTCGCCTTGCGGCTATTGTCGGCACTTTCAGAATCGAAGGCCGCCAACGCCGACACCGCCGTGCGCAACACGTCCATCGGATGCGCCGTTTTGACCGCCGAGATGATATCCAGCAAGGGCGGTGGCAACCAGCGGGCCGCCTTGAGTGCGGTGTCGAACGCGCCCAATTCGTGCTGCGTTGGCAACCCGCCATGAAGCAGCAGATAGGCCGTCTCCTCGAAGGTCGAGTGCTCGGCCAGATCATGGATCGAATAGCCGCGATAGCTGAGCTCGCCGGCCTTCCCATCGATCCGCGTACAATCGGAGCGCTCGAAATAAACGTCCTTCAAACCGCGACTGATCTTCTGTTCGGCGTCCTGGCTACTCATACCGCAAGTCCTTGTTTCATTACTTGGGACGGAGACTAGCAGAGCGCCGATTTTTACACATCCAAATCGCACCAAAGTGCAGCGTGATCGGAGGCCGCTTGATAGCTCGTCGTCATCTCCGGATAGACCTCCCAGAGTGGCGTTTTGTTCTTGCCCCAGACGCCGCGCCGCCAAGTGCCACCCTGCTGCATGCGGGCGTACAAAGCCGGCGAAAGTAGAATGTAGTCGATCTTATCCTTCGCCGTTCCGTTCTGATAGGTGCCGGGGTGATTGTCGGCCATGAACGAGGGATGCTCGGAAATGTCCTTGAGGTCGGATGATTTGACGAGAGGCGCCATCGCTTCGCTATCCGGCGTATCGTTGAGGTCTCCGACCACGGCAATATACGTCGCGCCTTCGCTTTTTAGACGTTCATAGATGCGGCGCAAGCCTTCCTGCGTGCCGTAGCCCTTGCTTTTGAAGTGGTTGACCAGCACCCAGATCACGGCACCGGATGGTGCCCAGATCGAGAATTCCGGGCAATCGCGGCTGAAGATGCGGCTGCCTCGATCGTCCATGTCATCGACGTGACTACGCATCCAGCCGATCTGAAAGCCGTTGCGCGCCATGACACCGACATCGATGCCACGATCGTCGTTGCCATCGATCAACATGACCTGATCGAACGGCGTCGCGCCGACGTTGGGCATCAGCACGTTGGAAAATTGCATCAGCGCGTTGCGATCCTCGACTTCGACGAGGCCGATCACGTCGGGTTTGACGTCGCGATCAACTTGCGCCGAATTTCGCGTCGCGGCCTCATTGATGAGTTCGGTCTTGAGTTCCAACCAGCCGACCCAGTCGTTGCGGCCGTTGGCTTTGATCTTGGTACCACCCAGCATGGTGTAGGAAACGAACTGCCCGCGCGACTCGCGAAGCACGACTTATTTGCTGTCGTTTTTCTTATCGATTTTGAGCGCCTTCAGGATGACGAGCATCCGCGCCTTCATGGCGTCGGTGTAGACCGCCTCTTCGAAGAGGTTGTTTAGTTCGGCATACATCTCGAGGATGGTGCGCCCTTCGGACCACGAATCCAAATTGAGGGCGCGCGCGCGCGAGAACAGGTTCTCGACGTTGTAACTTGCAAGTCGCATGTCTGTGTATGGCTCCCCGGCCCGGACGATCCAGCATCGATGCTGGGACCGTAAAGCGTGAGCTGAGGATTGCCTGCGGCGGCTACGCCTTCATGCACAGGTAATAAAATTTAGTCCAATGCCTCAAGACGTTGCCGGGCTTTACTCTCACCCTTTGCTAAAGCGCTTTGATAAAGTGCGCGCGCACGCTCAACATCGGGTGTGGCCCCGCGCGCACTCCACGCGGCCAGCATGTTTGGATCGAAAGTCTCGGCAAGTGCCAACAGATGTGGTGAATGGCCATCGACGGCACCAGGTTGCAGGATGCGGCGAGCCGCTGCGATATCGCCCGTAGCGATCATTGCTTTCGCTTGCTCAATGCCGGCCGGCATTGAGGCTGCGGCTATTTCGGCAGCCTTCGGCTCCGGGTCGGCGGTGTTGAGCGCGGCGGAAGCCGATGTTACCGGCGATAACTGGATACCACTTTCAACCTTGGTTGGCCGGCGCGTCGTTCTGATGCCGGTGTCCTCCGTTGGCGGGGCCGATGCCACGGGGAGAAAGCTCTGACCTGTAAGGGCCGCGACGGCGTCCGGCGCACCGTTGGATTGATCGCTCAGCCGGTTGTTCATCACGAGGCCGATTGGCACCAATAACGCCAACCCCAATCCGAACCCGATGAGCGCCGCGCGACCTTCGCGCCCGCGCAACGCCGGGCCTGTGGTCGCTGGCACCAATGCTCCGGGGCGATTGCCTTGCACCAGCATCGGCAGATCGAGGTCTTCATCGCCATCGTCGAAATACGACGACTCGTGGGTCGGGACCGCCAATGCAGTCGCCAATCGATCAACGAACACGTGGCCCGGCGCCTGCTCCCGGCGCTGCGCCGCAGCCAGGGTTGCTGCCAGACTTTGGGCCGCATTTATATGTGCCATGATGCCCCCATAAAGTTCTTCCGCACGCGGCGGACACGCTCATATGGGTCTTGGCATGTCTAGCAATCGACCGAGCAGACCGTTTCAATGGTCTTGCAGCGCCGCATATGGCCGAGGCCACCTTGAGACGCTGTAGTGCGGACGCATGAACCAAACCGCTTGAACCCATCAGCCTGCCGCTGACGTAGAGTTATCGACAGGTTTATTTATCGACGATTATGTCGCCCCGCGCAATCGACGATCCGGCCAAACTACACGTTGGCTTGCGGCAAGATGATGGCATAATGCCATAAGCGTTAAAGCAACCAGCAAGGATCGGATCATCGATGCTGCTCTTAGTCATCGGATTGCTCATATTTTTCGGCGTTCACCTGGTGCCGGCGAACCCCAAATTGCGCAATGATTTGCGGGTCCGCTTCGGCACCATGCCCTATCAGATCGGCTTTACCGTGATCTCGTTCATCGGATTGGGGCTCATCATCTACGGCTATGGCAAGGTGCAGTTCTTGCCCGCCAAAAACCCGCAACTGTGGGTCCCGCCCATCTGGTCGAAGCACTTGCTGTGGACCTTGATGTTGCCCGCATCAATCTTGCTCGCGGCTTCGACTATTCCCTCGCGCATCCGCACTGCCGTTGGACACCCGATGTTGATCGCAACGATGATCTGGTCGGGCGGCCATCTACTGGCGAATGGCTCGGCGGCGGCATTATTGCTGTTCGGAACGTTCCTCGCCTGGGCCATATTCGACTACACATCGGTCAAGTGGCGCAACGCCAAGGGCCCGCTTGGCTCGCGTGAAGGCACTGTCACCGGCGATCTCATCGCGATCGGCATCGGTGGAGCTTTCTGGGCGTTCATGCTGTGGGGTGGTCACGGCAAGCTGATCGGCGTGCCGCTGATGGCGTAACGCTGGTCAATCGCGGTCGCCCAGCCGGCCCGTGAGCCGCTACCTCACCTCGGCCAATAGCGACAATTGCCGCGTCGGCGAGCCACCATTCTGGTCGGTCAAGTCGGTCGGGTAGTCACCGGTGAAGCAGTGGTCGGTGAATTGCGGGCTCTTGTTATCGCGACCGTCGAGCCCCATCGCCCGATACAACCCGTCAACGGTCAGAAACGCGAGGCTATCGGCGCCCATGAAGACGCGCATCTCTTCGAGCGACATGCCGGCGGCCAGGAGCTCCTCGCGGCATGGCGTGTCGATGCCATAGAAGTCGCCATACTTGATTTCCGGGCAGGCGATCCGCATGTGCACTTCCCGGGCGCCCGCGTCGCGCATCATCGTCACGATCTTCTTTGATGTGGTACCGCGCACCACGCTGTCATCGATCAAGACGATGCGTTGGCCCTTGATGGCCGCGATGTTGGCTGAATGCTTCATCTTGACGCCGAAGTCGCGAATGCGCTGGGTCGGTTCGATGAAGGTGCGGCCAACGTAGTGATTGCGGATAATGCCCAACTCGAATGGAATGCCGGATGCCTGCGAGTAACCGATTGCCGCGGGCACGCCCGAGTCTGGCACCGGTACGATAACGTCAGCATCGATTGCTGCCTCGGCCGCGAGTTGCCGGCCCATTTGCTTGCGAACGTCGTAGACGCTGCGGCCGCCGACGATGCTGTCAGGCCGGGCAAAGTAGATATATTCGAATATGCAGGGGCGGGCCGGCCGCTTCGGGAACGGGCGATGGCTCTCCAGGCCCTCCGGCGTGATGACGACGACTTCCCCGTTATCGACTTCGCGGAAGAACGTCGCGCCGACGATATCCAAGGCGCATGTCTCCGACGCCAACACGTAGGAATTGCCGATTTTACCGATCACCAATGGCCGAATGCCGATCGGATCGCGCACGCCGATCAGCATTTCGTTCGTCATGCAGACCAGAGCATAGGCGCCCTCAATTTGGCGCAGCGCTTCGATGAGTCGCTCGACGACCCGGCGTTTACGCGACCGGGCCATCAGATGGAGGATAACCTCAGTGTCGGATGTCGACTGGCAGATCGCACCGTTCTGAACGAGTTCGCGGCGCAAGGTCAGAGCGTTGGTCAGATTGCCATTGTGGGCAACCGCAAAGCCGCCGGTGTCGAGGTCGGCGAACAACGGCTGCACGTTGCGCAGGATCGTTTCGCCAGTGGTCGAGTAACGGACGTGGCCAATCGACGTGTCGCCCTGTAACCGGTCGATGACATCGGGCTTGTTGAAGTTGTCGCCGACGAGGCCAAGCCGGCGTTCGCTATGAAACCGATTGCCATCATAAGTGACAATGCCGGCCGCCTCTTGCCCGCGATGTTGGAGCGCGTGCAGGCCCAGCGCTGTAAGCTTGGCCGCATCAGGGTGCCCAAGGATGCCGAAGATGCCGCACTCTTCGCGCAGCCGGTCATCGCCGTATCGATCGACACCACCCACGGGGTGGGCTCCATCTGCAGTCATTCCTTCGCTAGCCTGGCTATCGGAATGAAGCGGCATGATCATCTCCCGCGAAACTTGCGCCGATTTCCCGCTGAAAACGGCTCAGTTCGGATCTCTCAATCAAGCAAACAAAATCGTCTGGGCGCGTTGGAACACACACGACCGGCGATCTTCGTGTGACACATATATGAATTCCATACGATTGCGCCAGTGGCCTCAAAGCATGGTTCACGGGAAACTGACGTGCGTTTTAGGATTGAACCGAAATTGTACCTATTCGGCAGTTGCCTTGTCCGTCACTTTTTGGACCACCGCCAGGAGCGTGGGCCGTAATGCCGTGCTCGCACTATTCAGCACGCCGCGCGACAACGATTGACGCACCCAATCCGGGTGCTCTGATTCCTTCGGACTGAAGTGCTGGTAGAACATGTAGGGGATCAGCACGATCAGAAACGCACGCACCACGCCGAACATCAGGCCAAGTGTGCGGTCGATGACGCCAACGCGGCTGTCGAGGATCGAATCAGAGACCCGTGCAGTGATCAAATGCACCACGATCAGCACGATCAGGCCGACCAGGGCTGCAATGCCGATCTGCGCGATCTTTGGCGACGGCAGGTTGAGCTGCGTTGTGACTTCGGCGGCGAACCCTTGGCGATATTGGTAGAAGTACAATCCGGCCAGGCCGCCAACGATCCATGAAATGATCGACAGCAGTTCTCGCCCGAGCCCCCGGTACATTGCCAGAAGCCCGGAGATGATCGCCAGAGCGATGAGCCCGATATCGAGATAGGAAAACGGCCCGATCATGCGCAAGACGTCCTATGGAGCTGGTTCGATTGGTTAATCGTTGGTTCAGTCGCACGGGGCTAGCGTGTCTGCAAGCGCCTTGAGGTGGGAAATTCTCGATAGTTTCAGTTTCAACGCTTTCTGATCAAGTTCACCGGCGGCCGGCAGGATGGCTCGCTTGAAGCCCAGCTTCTGGGCTTCGCGCAATCGCGTCGTCATGTGCGCGGCCGGACGAACCGCTCCCGAAAGACTGATTTCGCCGCAATAAACCTCGTCCATGGGGAGGGAAATACCTGAAAATGAGGACAAAAGTGCGGCTGCCGCAGCGAGATCCGCCGCCGGTTCGGCAATTCTCAAGCCGCCGGCGACATTCAGGAACACATCGTGTTCACTGAAGTTTATGCCGCAGCGGGCGGCCAGCACCGCCAGGATCATCGACAGGCGATTCGGGTCCCAGCCGACTGCCGCGCGGCGTGGACTACCTAATTTCGACGGCGCAACCAGCGCTTGGATTTCCACCAATAGCGGCCGCGTGCCCTCGATACCCGCGAACACCGCTGCACCCGGCGCGGTCGCGTCCCGATCGCCGAGGAACAATTCAGAAGGGTTCGCCACTTCCGCCAAGCCGTGACCGGCCATCTCGAACACGCCGATCTCGTCGCTGGCGCCGAAGCGGTTTTTGACGGCGCGTAGGATACGGTAGGGGTGGCCGCGGTCACCTTCGAAATACAACACGGTATCGACCATATGCTCGACCACCTTGGGACCGGCAATTTGGCCGTCCTTGGTCACGTGCCCGACCAACAGCATCGCGCTGCCGGATTGTTTGGCGAACCGGATCAGGGATTGCGTGGCCGCCCGCACCTGGCTCACGGTGCCGGGAGCTGCCTCGACGCCATCGGCCCACAACGTTTGGATCGAGTCGATGACCACGAGGTCCGGCCTGCGGCCCTCTTCCAAGGTCGCGATGATGTTCGACAGGTTGGTCTCTGCGGCGAGAAACACCGGCGCCTTGGACAGCCCCAGCCGCTCTGCCCGCATGCGTACCTGGGCGGCGGCCTCTTCGCCCGAAAAATACACCGCCGAGCGCCCAGCGTTGGCGAGTGACGCGGCAAGCTGGAGGAGCAGCGTCGATTTGCCAATCCCGGGTTCGCCACCAATCAAAATTGCCGATCCCGGCACGATGCCACCACCGGTCACGCGATCGAGTTCGGCGATGCCGGTCGGAATGCGTGGCGCTTCCTCAGCCTTGACGTCGAGGCCTTCGAGTTTCACCGCGCGTCCCCTGATCGCGCGTGTCATGCCGGAGCCGGGGACCGCCGCGACGTTGGCTTCCTCGACGATGGTATTCCACTCGCCACAGCCAATGCACTTGCCGCCCCACCGGGTGGACGTCGCGCCACAGGCTTGGCAAACGAATGAGCTCTTGGCCGGTTTCGCCATTGATCAAATCACCTCAGGCGATGGCTTGTCTTCGTAGATGCGGTGCACGCGCTTCGACAGCCGGGCCAGAAGCTCGTAGCCGATGGTGCCGGCACGGTCGGTCAAATCGTCGAGCGTGACGCGGCCGCCCATGACCTCGACCCAGTTGCCGCGCGCGGCGAGCGCTACCGGCACATCCGTCACATCGACCGTGATCAAGTCCATCGACACGCGCCCGACAACCGGCACCGGATGCGGCCCGATATAGCCGACGGGCCCTGGATGGCCTGACGGTCCGCTCAATGCGCGCAGGAAGCCGTCAGCATAGCCGCAGGCGATCGTTGCCATTCGCGAGGGTCGGGTCGCCTTGAAGGTCGCGCCATAGCCAACGACACTGCCGGGCGCCACATCACGCAGCTGGAGGATGCGCGCGGATAAACTCACCACCGGCCGCATCGGATTGTCGCCACCTTCGAAGGCGCGGCCACCGTAGACGGCAATTCCGGGGCGAACGAGATCATAGTGGAACTTGGGGCCAAGGAAGGTGCCGCCGGAATTCGACAAACTCGCCTTGGCCGGTGGCAGCTTGGCGCGCAATGTATCAAACAGCAGGCGCTGGGCCTCGTTCATTGCATTCGCCGGTTCGTCGGCGCAAGCGAGGTGGCTCATCACGAGCGCCATATCGAAGGCCTGGAACAGGATAGGCTCGGCGGCAATCCTGTCGACCTCGTGTGCCTGCAACCCAAGCCGGTTCATGCCGGTGTCGAGCTGGACGGCGGCGGGCAAGCGGCGGCCGTGGCGCACGCAGTAAGCGGCCCAGTCACGCACCTCGAGCTCGCTCGACAGCACCGGCCGCAGATCGAAGCCGGCATAGTGCGCCTCGGCTCCAGGCAACAGGCCGTCGAGAATGTAGATGCGGGCACCGGGCTGGATCGCGCGCGCGCGGCGGCCTTCCTGGAGCGTCGCCACGAAGAACGTTTCGCAGCCCTCGGCCGTCAATGCGCGGGCGATTTGTTCGAGCCCCAAGCCATAGGCATCGGCTTTGAGGATGCCGGCACACTCGGCATTGCCCGCCTCGCGGTTGAGCCGCGCCCAATTCGCCCGCAGTGCCGTGAGATCGATCCGCAGCACGGCACGCGCGTCAGCGGGCACAGACGATTGCCGGTCCAAAGCCTCGATCTGACGTGCTGTGTGTTGCGTCATAAGAACCTCGTGCCGGTGGATCGGCTATTCGACGGTGGGCTTAGCACAGCGAGCCAGGGTGACGCCAATGATGCCGGGGTCTTGTCAACCGCCGTCACCCAGTATGGCGCGGCGGCGCGCCAAGCTCGCAGCGGGCCATTGCTTTGCCATATCGTAGAAGATATCGAAGGCCGGTGCCGCCTCGGGTATGACGACCCAGGGTAGTTTTGAGCGCACGAAAATATAAGCATCGGGCGCCAGATCCGCTGCCCGATCGAGCGTCCCGACACGGACGAACCGGAGTGCAGGCCGGCCGCCATAGTCGCTCCACAGCGCCGTCGCACAAACCGGACACCGATAAACGTCATGCGGCCGGCCGCTACTGGTTGGCATGGCGACCGGCTTCGGCGCCCCGGACAGCAACGCAATACGATCGGTCTCGATCAGCGCGTTGATGACAAATGCACTGCCGGTCTGCCGCTGGCAGTCCGTACAATGGCAGCAATTGACGAACATTGGCACTGACTGAAGCTGATAGCGCACTGCGCCACATCCGCACCCGCCTTCCAGCGCCTTGGTCATGTTCGAGCTCCTCTCCAATCAGGGATTGTTGATTCAGGCGCGGATCTTGAGCCAGATCGGACCACCAGGCAATGTTGGCCGTGCGCTGGGGCGGCGGCCCATGTGATGTATACAGTCCCCGATACAACTCCCCACCGCTGTCATCCTCGGGCTTGTCCCGAGGACCCACCGCTCAGCGAAATCAAGACGAGAGGTTGAATTTGCTGCTAACGCGGGCGTGCAATCGATGCACCAGATTGGGTTGCCCCATGGGTCCTCGGGACAAGCCCGAGGATGACATTTTGGGGTGGGCGGTCATGGCCTGCAACGAGGCTCACGCGATCGGGTAACGGGCGGGTAACGGGGACAGTTACCGATTTTGGAGATTTGCTATGTCGCAGCGATAATTGGTACCGTGATCAATGGTGAGTGGTGAGTGTCTAATCCCCCTTCTAATACGTCAGCGCGGCCTTAATGGCGGATAGCTCGGATTTGGGATCCGCATACTCTTCATATGAATGGCCCGACCGGCGATACCAATAGCGGGCGTTGGCTTCATCGCCTTCGATCTTGTGGAGACAGGCGTGCAGCCAGCAGTGGTCGCGGTCGGCCTCGTCGGCTTGTGCGACTTTGTGGGCGTCATTCCAACGGCCCGCTATCGCGTGATCGATGCCTTCAATCAGGTCTTGGCGGCTTGCCATTTGGCGTATCCTTTCGCGCGCAGTTCGCAGGCTGGACAGGCGCCGCAACCGTGCCCCCAGGGATGAAGCTCGCCGCGCACGCCCTTATAACATGTGTGCGATGTCTCGATGATCAGGTCGTTCAGCTTCTGGCTGCCTAAACTTTCAGCGCGTGCCCAGGTCGCGGCCTTGTCGAGCCACATCAACGGCGTTTCGATGACGATGTCGCGCGCCATGCCGAGTGATAGTGATTTGGCTAGGCTCTGCAGTGTTTCGTCGCGGCAATCGGGGTAGCCGGAAAAATCGGTCTCGCACATGCCGCCGATCAAACGCGATATGCCGCGCCGATGGCCGAGTGCTGCCGCATAAGTGAAGAACAGCAAGTTGCGGCCGGGCACGAACGTATTGGGCAAACCGGAAGCATCGAGCTCGATCGCGATCTCACGCGTCATAGCCGTTTCGCTGAGTGCGGCCAGGGCCGGCATGTCAAGGATGTGGTCCGCACCCAGGCGCTTGGCCCATTTGGGGAATAGCATTGGAATGGCGCTTCTGATTTCGAGGCGCGCTGCCATTTCGATCGCGTGACGTTGGCCGTAGGTGAAGCCGACCGTCTCGACGTGTTCATAGGTATTCAGTGCGTGGGCGAGGCACACGGTCGAATCCTGACCGCCCGAGAAGAGTACAAGTGCCGATGATCCTTTGCGCATGTTTGTCTCAGGTTGCGTCTCTGGCTGAGCGATAAGAAGTGCCGAATTGCAGCTCATTATCATGGATCTCGATCAGCGGTGAACAAGGCGCGAGGGCAGTTGAGCACCGTTTGCCAACACTGGGGTTTCAATTGTGCGAGCGAGCCGTTAAACACGGCGCTGAACCTCATCCGAGCGAACTTCGACCGCCACACCTTGACGATAGCAGAGGCACCCCATGACCCAGATCCTCGACATTATCGGCCGCGAAATCCTCGACAGCCGTGGCAATCCGACCGTCGAAGTCGATGTCATTCTCGAAGACGGCACGATGGGCCGTGCGGCGGTGCCGTCAGGTGCGTCGACAGGCGCGCACGAGGCCAATGAATTGCGCGACAATGATAAGAAGCGCTACGGCGGCAAGGGTGTGTTGAAAGCGGTGGCCGCCGTCAACGGTGAGATCTTCGACATGCTGCGCGGCATGGACGCGGAAGATCAACGCCGCATCGATCACGCACTGATTGCACTCGATGGCACCAAGAACAAAGCGCGTTTGGGCGCCAACGCCATCCTTGGCGTGTCGCTCGCGGTCGCCAAGGCTGCGGCCGAAACATCGGGCCTTGCGCTCTATCGCTATGTTGGTGGCGCGTCGGCGCACATTCTTCCGGTTCCGATGATGAATATTATCAACGGCGGTGCACATGCCGACAATCCAATCGACATCCAGGAATTCATGATCATGCCGGTGGCAGCCGCGACCTGTCGTGATGCAATCCAGATCGGCGCGGAAATCTTCCACACCTTGCGCAAGGGTCTGAAGGATGCCGGGCACAACACCAATGTTGGCGATGAAGGTGGCTTCGCGCCCAACCTGAAAAGTGCCGACGAAGCGCTGGGCTTCATCATGAAGTCGATCGAGAAAGCCGGCTACAAGCCTGGCGTCGATGTCATGCTGGCGCTTGATTGCGCGGCGACCGAGTATTACAAGGATGGCCAGTATCACCTCGAAGGTGAAGGCAAGAAATTCGACAGCGCGGCCAACGCAAAATATCTCGCCGATCTCGTCGCGCGTTTCCCGATCATCTCGATCGAGGATGGTATGTCGGAAGATGACTGGGAGGGCTGGAAGGCGTTGACGGATCTGATCGGCGGTAAATGTCAGTTGGTCGGCGACGATTTGTTCGTGACCAACACCGAGCGGCTGGCGTGCGGCATCAAGAGCCATACCGCCAACTCGATCCTCGTCAAGGTCAACCAGATCGGGTCACTCACCGAGACGCTGGATGCCGTCAATATGGCCCAGCGCGCAAGTTATACGGCCGTGATGTCTCACCGGTCAGGGGAAACCGAGGATTCGACGATCGCCGATCTCGCGGTTGCAACAAACTGCGGGCAGATCAAAACCGGCTCGTTGTCGCGCTCCGATCGCCTCGCCAAATACAACCAGCTCATACGTATCGAAGAGGAACTCGGCGATGTCGCCCGCTACGCCGGCATGAGCGTTATCCCCAAGGGCCGCGGTCAAAAGTGAAATAATTTAAGCCGATGCGAAATTGGCAGACACTTTTACCTGCGATTAAGTCCTGCGGACTATGGTGATCTTGTCAGGTGCTGAACACCTGATTGTCCTAGTTCCGCGTCCCTTCAAATACCGATTGTGACGGGCGTTGAGACCCATGCGGCGTCGTTCAAGGCTATCTTTAGTTCTGCTTGTTAGCCTGACGTTGGGTGTCTACTTCGCTTATCACACATTCAATGGCAGCCACGGCTTCCAGGCACGGCAAAAGCTGATCGAACGCGCCAGTACGCTGGAGCAAACCATCAGTCGCCTGGAAGCCGCGCGCACCAAGCTGCATCGCGATATAGCGCTCCTCGCACCCGAGCAGCCGCACCCTGACATGGTCGAACTCGTGGCAGCCGACGTGCTGGGCTACGTCCGGGCTGATGCTCTGGTGGTCACTCCTAACCGGCGTTGATAAGGCGATCATCGCCGGTGGATTAACGTCTTTCAAAAAATACTCCGCATTCAGGCGGCTTTTGGTCCTGCCGCCCGCTGGTAACGCGTGTCGGCCTCGTGTACGTTCGACGAAAGTCTGAGACGCACGCACGACCAAGGAGGCACAATGGCGCCTGCGGATAGCAAGCGGGAAGTTCCCGGCATCACATTTCCTGAACATGGCACGCCGGCGAATGGTGCCCGCGCGCTTGGTTCGACCCATGCGTCCTGGTTGCCGGCAACGGCTGGCCAGACGTCCGGTGCAAACCAGATGCCGATACCGGATTTCAGCCGCGAAGAGGAAATGACCGCCTACCGCGAAATGCTGATGATCCGGCGCTTCGAGGAGAAGGCCGGCCAGCTTTACGGTATGGGCTTCATCGGCGGCTTCTGTCACCTCTACATTGGCCAGGAAGCGGTGGTCGTCGGCTTGCAGATGGCCGGCAAGAAAGGCGATCAGGTCATCACAACCTATCGCGACCACGGCCACATGCTGGCCTGCGGCATGGATCCCAAAGGCGTGATGGCCGAGCTGACCGGGCGTCGTGGCGGCTATAGTCGCGGCAAGGGCGGCTCGATGCACATGTTCAGCCGCGAGAAGCAGTTCTTCGGCGGCCACGGCATTGTCGGCGCATCGGTACCGCTCGGCGCGGGATTGGCATTTGCCAACAAGTATCGCGGCAACGACAACGTCTGCTTTTGTTATTTCGGCGACGGCGCGGTCAACCAGGGCCAGGTCTACGAGACCTTCAACATGGCCGAGCTGTGGAAGCTGCCGGTGATCTTCGTCATCGAGAACAACCGCTACGCGATGGGCACCTCGATCGAGCGCGCATCGGCAACGACGAATTTGTCCCAGCGCGGATTGTCGTTTGCGATCCCAGGCGAACAGGTCGACGGCATGGATGTGCGGGCGGTGAAAGCTGCCGGCGATCGCGTCGTCAAATGGGTTCGTGAGGGCAATGGTCCTTATATTTTGGAGATGCTGACGTACCGCTACCGCGGGCACTCGATGTCCGATCCGGCCAAGTACCGGACGCGCGAAGAAGTCGACAAGGTGCGAGAAGAACGTGATCCGATCGAGCGCTCGCGCATTCGCATTATGGAGAACCGTGTTGCCTCCGAAGACGAATTGAAGGCGATCGACAAGCAGATCCGCGAGACCGTCAACGCATCGGCCGAGTTTGCCCAAAACGATCCCGAGCCCGATGTGTCCGAGCTGTATACCGATGTGCTGTTGTAAGGTGTGAGCGGTAATGGCCGACGCGTCTCATAAGCCCGCGACCTACGCCGACCTGCAGGCGGTGCCAGAACACCTTGTGGCCGAAATTCTGTTTGGCCATCTGGTGACGCATCCACGGCCTGTGCCGGGCCATATCGGAACATCTTCAGTTTTGGGGATGGCTACCGGTAATCCCTATCAACTCGGCATCGGCGGTCCAGGAGGTTGGTACTTTGCGGATGAGCCCGAACTGCACCTTGGACCTCATGTCTGCGTTCCCGATATTGCCGGTTGGCGGAAAGATCGGTTGCCGCTGCCGATCAAGACTGCGTATTTCGAGACCGCTCCTGATTGGATTTGTGAGGTGCTGTCGCCATCGACCGAAAAATACGACAAAGGCGACAAGCGTCGGATTTATGCAACCTATGGTGTCGAACATTTATGGCTCGCGGATCCACGCGTGAAAAGCCTTGAGGTGTTCACCCGTCGTGAAAAAGATTGGCTGCTGACCCACACGTTTTTCGATGACGACGAAGTCAACGCGCCGCCCTTCATCGAACTGAAATTTTCGCTCGGCCTGCTCTGGCCCTTTGACCCGCCCGCCGAACCCACCACCTGACATCCCGCACTCACAGCTATTCCCGGACGAACATCACCATGGCCACCCAAATTCTGATGCCCGCGCTTTCTCCTACGATGGAGGAGGGCAAGCTTGCCAAATGGCTGATCAAGGAGGGCGATACGGTCAAATCCGGTATGGTCATCGCCGAGATCGAAACCGACAAGGCGACGATGGAAGTCGAAGCCGTCGATGAGGGCACGGTGGGTGCGATCCTGATCGCAGCGGGTACGGAGCATGTCAAGGTCAACACCCCGATCGCGACGATTTTGGTGGAGGGCGAGACAGCGAGTGCCGCACAGTCCCAGAAGCCTGTTGCAACCCAAAATGGTCAGGCTGGTTCGGCAATCTCGACGGCGGCACCACAGGCTGCACCTGCATCAATGGCGGCACCTGCTGTTCACAGTGCTCCGGCCGAACCCGACTATGCTCCTGGCACCGAGATGATTACCCAGACAATGCGCGAAGCTTTGCGCGACGCAATGGCCGAGGAGATGCGCCGCGATGGCGACGTGCTGCTGATGGGCGAGGAGGTCGCGCAATATCAGGGTGCGTATAAAGTCAGCCAGAACCTGCTCGCCGAATTCGGTGAAAAACGCGTCATCGATACGCCGATCACCGAGCAGGGCTTTGCCGGCATTGGCGTCGGCGCCGCGTTGGCCGGGTTGAAACCGATCGTCGAGTTCATGACCTGGAACTTCGCCATGCAGGCGATCGATCAGATCATCAACTCGGCAGCCAAGACGCTTTACATGAGCGGCGGGCAGATGGGTTGCCCGATCGTTTTTCGTGGACCCAATGGCGCGGCATCGCGAGTGGGCGCGCAACATTCACAGTGTTATTCGTCGTGGTACGCCCACGTTCCGGGGTTGAAAGTCGTTTGCCCTTCCAATCCTGCTGATGCCAAGGGATTGATGAAGTCGGCGATCCGCGATCCGAACCCAGTGCTCGTTCTGGAAAACGAGATGCTGTACGGGATGAGTGGCGAGGTGCCGAAAAGCAGCGACATTCTGGTGCCGATTGGCAAAGCCAAGATCGTACGTCCCGGGCAACACGTAACGATCGTTTCGTTCGCGCGCGGCATGCAATATTCGCTCGACGCGGCAAAAACCTTGGCAGCTGAAGGGATCGAGGCCGAGGTGATCGACCTGCGCTCGCTGCGGCCGATCGACTGGGAAACGATTCTCGGATCAATCAAGAAAACGAACCGGTTGGTAACGGTGGAAGAAGCTTGGCCGACGTGCTCAATCGGTTCCGAGATTTGCGCGCAGGCAGCGATCCAGGCATTCGACTATCTTGATGCGCCGCCCGCCAAGGTCTCCGGCGCCGATGTGCCGATGCCCTATGCCGCCAATCTCGAAAAACTCGCCCTCCCCACCGCAGCCCACGTCGTCGCCGCGGTAAAGGGTGTGGTTTATGCGTAGTTCAGTAACGTTGCCCGTGAGGCGATAGAACCTGCGATATGGGCCGTCGAGTCGAACAGAAAGCTACCTACGCCGATCTCGAGGCGGTACCGCCGCATCTCGTGGCGGAGATTTTGTTTGGCAGTCTCGTCACCCATCCGCGCCCGGTTCCCGGACATGCGATGGCGCAGGGCGCGGTCGCTACCGAAGTCATTGGCCCATTTCAACGTGGTCGCGGCGGACCTGGCGGCTGGATCTTCATGATCGAGCCTGAACTGCACCTCGGTCCGCATGTTGTGGTGCCCGACATCGCCGGCTGGCGCCGGGAACGATTGCCACACCTGCCGGCCACCGCCTATATCGAGACGCCGCCCGATTGGGTGTGCGAACTGCTTTCGCCGTCAACCGAGAATACCGATCGCGGACCGAAGCGCCGCATCTACGCGACCTATGTCGTCGGTCATATGTGGTTCGTCGATGCCACGGCGCGCCGGTTGGAATCATACGTGCTGCGCGACGGCCAGTGGACGCTGCATGAAACCTTCGACGGCGCCGACGACGTGAAGGCGCCGCCGTTCGACGCTGTTCCATTTCCTATTTCGGCACTATGGCCGCTCGACATCGCCCCTGAAAACACTTGAACACCTGAGATCCTTCCCATGCCCACGCAAATTCTGATGCCGGCCCTGTCTCCAACGATGGAGGAGGGTAAGCTTGCCAAGTGGCTCGTCAAGGAAGGCGATGTTGTCAAATCAGGCAAGGTGATCGCCGAGATCGAGACCGACAAGGCAACGATGGAAGTTGAGGCCGTTGATGAAGGCATCATCCATCAGATTTTGATTGCGGCAGGAACAGACAAGGTCAAGGTCAACACGCCGATCGCAACCCTGCTGGCCGAGGGCGAAACGGCTGGTGCGCCAGCTCCGGCAACGGTAAAACCGGCGCCAGCCGCATCGCCTGCCGGATCTCAAGCGCCAGCGATTGCCGCGAGCGCGTCAACGGCTGCGGGCGGTATGGCAGGCGCTGCCGCATCAGGATCGGCGAACTTCCTGCGGCCACCCATGCTTGGCGGGACGGGCGGGGATGCCAAAGCTTCAACATCGCTTGCTGGTTCGCGCATGTTCGTCTCGCCACTCGCACGCCGCTTGGCGAAGGACAACGGGATTGATCTTGCCAATGTGAAGGGATCGGGCCCGCATGGCCGAATCATTCAGCGTGATTTGGCGAATGCGGCCAAGGGCTCGTCGCCGTCGCCGGGCAAGTCGCAAGCGACCGCATTGACGCCGGTCACCGGTAGCGGGCAATTGCAGAGTTCAGGGGGTGCCGGTGGCATCCAGCCGATGGCCGACGACAAGATCCTGGCGCTTTACGAAAAAGACTCGTTTGAGGTGCTGCCCCACGACGGTATGCGCCGGATCATCGCCGAGCGCTTGACCCAATCGAAGTCGACGGTGCCCCACTTCTACCTGTCGGTCGATGTGCGGCTCGATACCTTGCTGTCAGCCCGTGAGCGGCTCAACGCTCGGTCTCCCAAGGAAGGCCCGCGCGTCTACAAGCTGTCCGTCAATGACTTTATCATCAAGGCGCTGGCGTTGGCGTTGCAGAATGTACCGGCGGCGAACGCGACATGGACTACGCAAGGCATGTTGCGGCACCGGCATTCCGATGTTGGCGTCGCCGTTGCCGTCGAGGGCGGACTGTTCACTCCGGTAATCCGGCACGCTGAACTCAAAACCCTGGCCGAGATTTCGAATGAGATGAAGGATTTGGCCGAGCGCGCACGCAAACGCCGGCTGGCGCCGCACGAATATCAGGGCGGCACGACTTCAATCTCCAACCTCGGCATGTTCGGGATTAAGAGCTTCGATGCGGTGATCAATCCGCCTCATGCGACGATTCTTGCCGTTGGCGCCGGTGAAAAAATTCCTGTCGTCAATGGGGATAAGATTGAAATTGCGACGGTGATGAGCGCCACGATGAGCTGTGATCATCGTGTAGTCGACGGTACGCTGGGTGCGGAATTACTCAATTCCTTCAAATCGTTCATCGAGGATCCCGTCAGGATGCTCGTGTAGTTCACAAGTATTCATTTCTGTTGCTCAGTTACACCACAGTAGCTCTTTCTGCACGTATCAGTATGTCCAGAGGCGGTTAGTCGGTGATAGCTTTTGCGGAGGTCTTGTTGGGGCCGTGCGGCGCGGCTAAGGGGCATATTAGCGTACAGGGCGTAAATCCTAAAGGTTATTGGAGATCATCACCATGTTCACAAAGCTCCAAGCGCCCGCCATCGCACTGATTGGCGCAGCGCTTCTTGCCGGTTGCGCTGAAGATTCATCCGTGTTCAGCGGCACCAGCAATTTGACGACCGCCTCGGTTGCGGAATCACAGAAGTCCGATCCTGCCTGCGTATCGCTCGCTTCGCAGATCGAATCTCTGAAGAAAGAGGGCATCGCCGATAAGGTCGCCCAAGCGTCGATCAAGAAGTACAAATTGACAACCGCTGATCTCACGAAAGCCGATCAATTGAACCGGTCCAATACCGAATTCCAGGCCAAGTGTTCAATGGTGAAACCATCGACAGCCTCGCAATCGGCAGCAATCGCTCCTGGTGCGGCGGCTGGCTCGACGGCAACAGCTCCGGCAAAACTTGCCCCGGCGGTTGCCAAGGCAGTGGCGCAGTAATACACCATCCGACTTGAACGACCGGAGGCGGCACCATGCGGCGCCCCTCCGTTGCGCCACCAGCAATGTGGCGGCAATCACGCTCTGGAGGCGATGTTCGATGCCAATTAAAATGACGCGGTTGATCCAACTGACCGTGATGCTCGGAATGGCCGCTGCGGTTTCTGGCTGCTCCTCGGGTGCGGCCACGGGCGGCGATCCAGGAGCTCAGGCAATGCCTGCTGGTATGAGTTGCCAGTCGCTCCGGGGCGAGTTGAACAAGATGGATAGTCAGGGCGCGCAGGCTAAGGTCGAGGCGGCAAGCCAAGGCAAGGGATCGCCTGAAGCCCGCGCCGTGGCTGGCCGTTACAACCAATTACTCAACTACTATCTGGGCGCGCGCTGCCACGCCTAAGATTGAGAATTCACGACTTATGTTATTCAATGCCTCGCAGTTCACTGCGGGGCATTCGCTTTTTGACGCCGTAGGGATTCTCTTTTTGACGCCGTAGGCATTGACCTTGCTGGCAGATGCGAATTGAACTTGTTTTCGTCTTGAACGAGCTTATCGCCTAGTTCATCAACCGATTGTGCATTCACGAAGGTCAACCATGTCCGCCTACGATATCATCATCATCGGCGCCGGTCCCGGCGGCTACGTGACCGCAATCCGTGCTGCCCAATTGGGGTTCAAGACGGCGATCGTCGAGCGTGAACATCTTGGCGGCATCTGTTTGAACTGGGGCTGCATTCCGACCAAAGCGCTGCTGCGCTCGGCCGAGATCTATCATTACGCGACGCACGCCAAGGATTATGGCTTGGTGCTCAACGGCACAATGAGCGTGGACAACGCCGCGGTGGTGGCGCGCTCGCGGGGTATCTCGGCGCAACTCAATGGTGGTGTCGGGTTTCTCCTGAAGAAGAACAAGGTCGATGTGATCTGGGGCGAGGCATCGATCACGCGGCCCGGCGAAGTAGTGGTGGCCGCGACCAAGAAGCCGCCCGCACAGCCAGCGCACCCAGCGCCTAAGGGCACGCTTGGCGCCGGCACGTACCAAGCCAAGCATATTATCGTTGCGACCGGCGCCCGGCCGCGCGCCCTGCCCGGGATCGAGCCAGACGGTAAATTGATCTGGACATATTTCGAGGCGATGGTGCCGCCAGCACAACCGAAGTCGCTGATCGTCATGGGATCTGGCGCCATCGGGATCGAGTTCGCGTCGTTCTACCGGACCATGGGCGCCGAGGTCACCGTGATCGAAGTGCTACCGCAAATCCTGCCTGTCGAAGATGCAGAGATCGCCGGGCTCGCCCGCAAGCAGTTCGAGAAGCAGGGCATGCGAATTTTGACCGGTGCGAAAGTAACCTCGGTGGCGAAGGCGGCAAACAGCGTGACCGCCACCGTTGATCTGGGCGGCGGCAAAACCGAAACAATCACGGCGGAGCGCTTGATCTCGGCGGTCGGCGTGGTGGGCAACATCGAAGGTCTCGGTCTTGAGAAGCTTGGCGTGAAAACCGATCGCGGTTGTGTCGTCACGGACGGCCTCGGCCGGACAAATATTCAAGGCGTCTATGCAATCGGGGACGTCGCCGGACCGCCGATGCTCGCTCATAAGGCCGAGCATGAAGGTGTCATCTGTGTCGAGACCATCAAAGGCATGCACACGCACCCGTTGGATAAGGCGAAGATACCAGGCTGCACGTATTGTCATCCGCAGATCGCCTCGGTCGGCTTGACCGAGGCGCGTGCCAAAGAAGGCGGGCGCAAAGTCAAAGTCGGCCATTTCCTGTTTCGCGGCAACGGCAAGGCAATCGCCTTGGGCGAGCCCGATGGAATGGTCAAAACCATCTTCGACGCGAAGACGGGCCAGCTGTTGGGCGCACACATGGTCGGCGCGGAAGTGACCGAGCTCATCCAAGGTTTCGTCATCGCCATGCAACTCGAGACGACCGAGGAAGACCTTATGCATACGGTGTTCCCGCATCCGACCCTATCGGAAATGATGCATGAGAGCGTGCTGGATGCGTACGGCCGCGTTATTCACATGTGAGTTGGCACATGTGAGTTGGGTCGACGTGCCGCGCAACGTTACTGCGCAACTCAAATTGTGTGGTAACGCCGTCAAATGTCGCGACGCTTTTTGATCATTTTTTGCGGACTGCTGCTGACGTCGAACGCATTCTCGACCGACATCTTGCTGCCGGCGCTGTTTTCGTTGGAGGCAGCCTTCGCGGCCCCCATAGAGCGGGTGCAGATCGCGATGCCGCTGTTCATTTTCGCTTCGGCATTCGGGCAAATCGTTTATGGGCCCGCGTCCGACAAATTCGGCCGCAAGCCGGTTTTGCTGGTGGGTCTCGGGTTCTACACCGTGGCCGCGCTCATCGCGTTTGCCGCGCAAAGCTTGGGCGTTTTGTTGTTTGCCCGTGCGCTGCAAGGTTTCGGATCGGCGGCAGGCATCGTGCTGGGCCGTGCGATCCTGCGCGATACGCATGCCGGTGCAGCACTTGCCCAATCCATGGCCATGGCAATGGCTGTCATCACATTGGGACCGGTGCTCTCACCGCTCGTCGGCACGGCGCTAGTGGCACTCGGCGGATGGCGCTCGGTGTTCGCCGCGATGGCAATCTTCGGGATTAGTTTGGCTGCTGTCACAATCTACAAGCTTGACGAGACGAACAGGAACCTGCGCCCGGACGCCCTCGATCGGCATCAGTTGAGGGTTGCGTTTCGCCGCGTGCTGACCAATCCGCAATCCCGGTTCTTTCTGAGTGTAGCCGCTGGCCTGGGCTTCACCATCATCTCATTCATTGCTCATGCGCCGCGTTTTTTCAGATTGGCCTTCGGAATCGAGGGCTTTCAGTTTGCTGGTCTGTTTGCCATCCTCGGCATGGGCATCGTCGTCGGCCAGATGATCAACACGAAAGCGATAAGCCGCTATGGCGTCTTGACGACGAGCAAGGCGGCAGCGGCGATCCTCGTCGGGGTCACCGCATCGATGGCGGTTCTCGCTGCCAGCAATTCGTTCGGCCCGGTGGGGTTCGGCGCCGCCATGTTCGTGTTCAACGGCGCCTTTTTGAGCCTGATGGCGAACGCGGCCAGTTTGACCATCGACCCTCACGCCGAGATCGCCGGGCTTGCATCGTCGGTCTATGGCTTCTTGACCCAGCTCCTGCCTGGTGCCCTGGCGTTGGCCACGCTACCGTTGATCCATGGGGATTTGACGACTTGGGCGGCCATTGCGACCGCAGTGACGAGTTGCGTGCTCATCGGATTATTGCGTTATAAGCCGATCCATCAAGCCGTGGTGATTGCCTGAATATCTGACGTCTCGACGAAGTGGCGAGCATAGTTCACACTTGCAACGTGGCGAATCACCAAGGTGGAGCTTCTCAATGAAAATGGACGCACAAACGCTGCTCATAACGGCCATCATCGGTATTATCGCGGGTTTCCTCGCAAGCATCGTCGTGGGCGGCAGTGGTGGCCTGCTTAAGTTTCTCGTTTCGGGATTGATTGGTTCGTTCGTCGGCCCGGTGATATTGAACGCTTTGGGTGTTAATCTGGGAATTCGTAGTCCGTTGGGGTCGCAGATCGCTGTCAGCACGATCGGCGCAATCGTCGTCCTAATTATAGCTCATCTCATCCGCTAAACCGCTCTTCGGATTGGAAACGGAGGACTGAAATGCCCGATCTCGAACCATATATGCCTTACATGCCCTACATCGTTATGGCGCTGACCGGCTTGATCGCTGGCTGGATTGCTGGCCTCTTGCTGGGCGGGGGCGGACTTTTTCGCAATCTCATCGTGGGTATCATCGGCGCGTTTATCGGCGGTTTCCTGGTGCAACAGGGGGTGCTGAAAATACCCTATGATTTCAATACGCTAATCCCGACTTATGGCAATCAGATCGCAGTCTCGACAGTGGGTGCCATTTTGGTTGTCATCCTGGCCCGGATCATCGGTCGCTAATCGATTTGGTCTGAGGCAGAGACGCCCCTTGATCTGATTGGTGTATCCGGCCACTTATAGGCGACGTGAGGGACCGGGTTTCCTCACAGGAGATCGCATGGTCACGACCCTGGATACGCGTCAATCGCCGGCAGACAAGCCACGACATCCTGAGAAGGCCGGCCGTCCTGACACGCCGATCCAGCGTAAGCCTGATTGGATCCGCGTCAAGGCGCCGACCTCGACCGGATATGCCGAGACCAAGAAAATTGCGCGCGAGCATGGCCTTGCAACAGTATGCGAGGAGGCGGGTTGCCCTAACATCGGCGAATGCTGGACGAAGAAGCATGCGACCATGATGATCATGGGCGATACATGCACGCGAGCCTGCGACTTCTGCAACGTCAAGACGGGGATGCCGCAACCGCTGAACGCCTTGGAACCTATCAACGTTGCGGAAGCTGTCGCCAAGCTCGGTCTTGAGCACGTCGTCATCACATCGGTGGATCGCGATGATTTGGCCGACGGCGGGGCGCAACACTTCGCAGATGTCATCCGTGCCATACGCGGCCGCACGCCGTCGACGACAATTGAAATTCTGACGCCTGATTTCTTGCGTAAGCCGGGCGCGCTGGAGATCGTCGTCGCGGCCAAGCCTGACGTGTTCAACCACAACCTCGAAACGGTTCCCGGGCTCTACCTGAAGATTAGGCCGGGAGCCCGTTACTTTCACTCCTTGCGGCTGCTTCAGCGCGTGAAGGAAATCGATCCGGCGATGTTCACGAAGTCGGGCATCATGGTGGGCTTGGGCGAGGAGCGCGAGCAGGTACTGCAACTCATGGACGATCTGCGATCTGCTGACGTCGATTTTCTGACCATTGGTCAATACCTCCAACCCACTCGCAAGCATGCGGAAGTGAAAGATTTTATCACTCCAGACGCGTTCAAGTCATACGAGCGGATGGCACTCGCAAAGGGGTTCCTACTCGTTGCGGCATCGCCGCTCACACGGTCGAGCTATCACGCCGGCGACGACTTCGCGAAGCTTAGGGCGGCGCGGCTGGCAGCGCTCGGACGCTGAACGGTGATGTGTCGCGTGCTGGTGATCGGCTGTTCGGGGGCGGGCAAGTCGACGTTTTCGAATAAGCTGACGGCGAAATCTGGATTGCCGCTGATATCGCTTGATGCGGAATACTGGCGTCCGGGATGGACGCAACCGCCGCGTGCCGAGTGGCGGAGCAGGGTGGCCGAACTCTGCGCGCGCGATGTTTGGCTCATGGATGGAACCTTCGATTCATCGCTCGATCTGCGGTTGCCGCGTGCCGATACGGTGCTTTGGTTCAAGCTGCCACGCTGGCGATGCCTGGTGCGTGTGGCAAAGCGCGTTGCTTCAAGCTATGGCCAAGTGCGACCAGAAATGACGCCCGGTTGTCCAGAGTGGATCGACCTGGAATTCTTGAGCTATATCTGGACCTTCCAGAAACGACAAGAACCGGCTATTTCCGAGGCTCTACGAAAGTATGGTTCGCATCTAACACCCGTGATCTTTCGCCGCGATGCGGATGCACAGCACTTCATCGATAGTGTCGTCAAAACCGGACAAAGCTGATTCCCGATGCCGACCTTTTCCACTCGCCGCCGCGTACCGTTCACCCCACGTCAGATGTACGATCTGGTGGCGGATGTGGAGACGTATCCGCAATTTCTGCCGCTCACCGAGGACTTGCGAATCCGGACCCGCGAGAAGACTGGAAATCCAGAAGTCTTCACGGCCGATATGACCGTCGGCTACAAGGCGATCCGCGAAACCTTTCTGACCCGTGTGTCGCTGTTTCCCGATGTCCCTAAAGTTGAGGTGCGTTACGTCGACGGGCCGTTTCACCATTTGGAAAATCGGTGGCAATTTCACGCTTGCCCTGGTGGCTGCGAAATTGATTTCTACATCGACTATGAATTCAAGTCGCGCATGATGGCGCTGGTCGTGGGAGCGGTCTTCGACAAAGCGTTTCGCCGATTTGCCGAGGCATTCGAGGAGCGTGCCCGGGTGGTTTACAGTGTGCCAGCAGTGGCCGTCGTCAGTTAGCGATACGTCGCAACAATGACATGGCCTCGCGAATGGTTGCGATCCTGATCGCGCTGCGCCCGATATCGCCGAATCTGGCCGCATGGTGAAGCGCAGCTCCGCCGTGCCGTGCAGCACTAAAATGGACGAGCCCCACCGGCTTGGCAGCAGTGCCACCGCCTGGCCCGGCGACCCCGGTAACGGCGACCGTGATCGCGGCATTCGAATGCGCCAAAGCCCCGGTTGCCATCGCCCGCGCGACGGCTTCACTGACGGCGCCATGATCCCGGATCAACTGAGGATCAATGCCCAGCATCTCGGCTTTGGCTTCATTCGAGTAGGTAATGAAGCCGCGATCGACCACATCCGATGATCCGGCGATCTCGGTCAACAAGCCGATGATAAGTCCGCCGGTACAGCTCTCGGCAGTCGCAACTTTCAGAGCCTTGACCCGCAGGCCGGCCAAAAGTGCGGTTGCCTCGGTAATGAGATCGCTTGGAAACATGGTCGCAGCTCCCCACAACGCAAAAAGGGCGCACATCGGCGCCCCTCAGCTAATCAGACTTGTTCGTCCGCTTCAAATCTCAGGCGACGACGAGCTTCTCGGCATTGACTAGAAGACCATCGAGCGTGCTGCGACTTTCGCTACCCATCACTGCAATGGCGCGGCGCTGGGCTTCGAGCCAAACGGGATAAGCGTCCTTGATCACAGCTTGGCCTGACGGCGTCAGATGGAGACCGCGGCCTCGACGACCGGCGGGCGGATCCATGATGATCAGGTTCAGGGCAAGTAGCCGCTTCAGATTGCGCGATAGGGTCGATTTCTCGATATCGAGTGTGAAACCGATTTCGACGGCGGTGATGCCATCCTGCTGGGCAAGCTGGGTCAATAGTGTGAATTGGCTGGCGGTAATCTTCAGCGGCCGCAGCGCGTCGTCGTAGACCCGCGTGATGATGCGCGATAGTTGGCGCACGCGGGTGGCGAGGCACGTGGTGCGGGTGGCCTCGGCGATTTCAACGATGTTGGCTGATCCGCTGGTCAGCGTGGGCGTCATGACGTTCATGTGGCTTGGCTCCGAGAGAGGCGTCTACAACCGATCTACAGTTCGATGCCTTGATTCTGCGGTTGAGGGCAAGCAATGCCTGACATTCTTATGCACAAGGGGCAAAAACGAGCGTTGCTGTGGCCATAGCGGCTATGCCCTCGCGCCGGCCTGTGAAGCCCAAGCCCTCCGTGGTGGTCGCCTTTACGCCGGCACGGGTGATGTCGATGCCAACGATTTCGGCGAGGGCTGCGCGCATAATCTCGCGGTGTGGACCGATCTTTGGCGCCTCGCAAAGAAGCGTCACGTCGACGTTGGTGATGCGGGCGCCGCGTTCATGCGCACGGCGGACAGCATCGCGCAGGAAAAGGTGCGATGCGGCTCCCTTCCATTGCGGATCGCTGGGCGGAAAATGCTGGCCGATATCTCCGTCACCCAGCGCGCCGAGAATTGCGTCAGTCAACGCGTGCAAGCCGACGTCGGCGTCGGAGTGACCTTCGAGGCGATGCGTGTGGGGGATACGCACGCCACACAACCACACCGCGTCACCCGGGGCGAACCGGTGGACATCGAAACCAGTGCCGTTGCGGACATCGATTTGCATCTCTGAATAGCCTTGGCCGGCCAGCCTGTGGGCGGCGTCTGCGATTTCGGTCGCCGTCGTCAGTTTGACGTTGCGGGTAGATCCATTGACGAGTGCAACTCTTAACCCGGCCCATTCGGCAATCGAAGCATCATCGGTAAAATCATGTCGATCGGACGCAGCGGCCTTGCGGTGCGCGTCGAGAATTGCGGCATAGACGAAGCCTTGCGGTGTCTGGGCAGCCCAGAGGGTCCGGCGATCCACGGTATCGGCAATGCTACCGTCGGGATTGGCGCGCTTGAGGGTGTCGGTCACTGGAACCGCGCAGATCGCGGCGGGACCAGATCCAAGCGCCGTCAGAACCGCGCCAATATCGTCGCTGGATACGAAGGGGCGGGCTGCATCATGGATCAGCACGCGCGCTGGGTTTGCATCATTAAGCGCCTCCAGTCCGGCGAGAACCGAGGCTTGCCGTGTCGCGCCGCCGCTAACGGGCGGACGGCAGTGGTGTTTAAGCGGGCCAACCGCCTCATCGTAGAGTTGGCGATCATCGGGATGGATCACCACCTGGATTTGGTGAACCCGAACGTCGGATGCGAAGGCCGCGATCGTGCGTGCGAGGACCGCTGTGCCCGCTAACGGCACATATTGCTTGGGTAGGGTATCGAGAGCGGATTGCGCGCGCGCACCTCGACCGGCCGCGACGATCAGTACTGCTGTCGGCACGAGTGAGCCTCTCTACGTTCGATGCAGGTCCCTATCGCAGATCACATAACCGGGGTGCGACAGATCCACAACGCCCTATATTATTACCTTTCGCACTTGCGAGATCGCTATTTTAGACCTATTCTGCATAAAGGTTGATCAACTTTGGATTCAGCTCAATATATGAGCAATTTCGCTGCGAACCTTTTGTGCGAACGTCCTAGCACTGTGCCGGGTGTCGACGTGCGCATTGGCGCACACACCTTACCAGGCCGGGTTTTGATTGCGCCGATGTCGGGTGTCTCCGATCGGCCGTTCCGTGACGCCTGCCACAGCCTGGGCTCAGCCCTCGTCGTCTCCGAGATGGTCGCGAGCGAAGAGCTGGTTCGCGAAAAACCGCAAGTGTTGCGCCGGGCAGCATCGGGTGAAGCGCGCCCGTTTGTCATGCAACTCGCGGGTCGTGAAGCCCATTGGATGGCCGAAGGCGCGCGCATGGCCGAAGCACTTGGTGCAGATATTATCGATATCAATATGGGTTGTCCGGCGCGCGAAGTGACCGGCAAATTGTCGGGAAGCGCGTTGATGCGCGATCTCGACCACGCCCAAAGTTTGATCGAAGCCGTGGTCGATGCGGCCTCCGTTCCGGTTACGCTCAAGATGCGGATGGGCTGGGACCACGCGAGCTTGAATGCCCCTGAACTGGCGCGCCGTGCCGAAGCCGTGGGTGTGCAACTCATTACGGTGCATGGCCGGACCAGGTGCCAATTCTACAAGGGGCAAGCGGATTGGGCCTTCGTGCGCAACGTCAAGGAGGCGATCGGGTTGCCCGTCATTGTCAACGGCGACATCAAGACGCCTACTGATGCAATCGCGGCATTGACGGCATCGGGCGCGGATGGAGTGATGGTTGGCCGCGGCGCGTACGGCCGGCCATGGATCGCGCAACAGATCGACCAGGCATTGAAAACCGGTGCCGACCCGGGCGCTCCATCAATCGCGGCCCAGGCCGAGATTGCCGTCCGTCACGTGGAAGCGATGCTTTCGCATTATGGATCGCGCCTCGGCCTGCGCAACGCCCGTAAGCATATCGGGTGGTATCTGGAGGCGAGCGGCCGGTCGAGCGCCGTGGTCAAGGCTTGGCGGGCGAAACTGTGCCAGGACGACGATCGTACTCGTGTGCTCACTGGCCTTGCGATGTTTTACGCGGAACCGAAGGCGATCGCCGCATGAGCATACCTGCCGTGAGGGCCACGGGGCCTAGCGTTCGCCGCCATATCGAACACGATGTTCTGTTGGCAGCACTCCCGCATCCGATTTTGGTTCTGGGTGAGGACGAGCGCGTTGTCTACGCCAACCCGGCGGCGGAATCCTTCACCTCCTGCGGTCAAGCCGTCTTGAAGCGGATGACCTTGACCGAGATCGTGGCGTTCGGTTGCCCGTTGCTCAGCCTGATCGAGCAGGTGCGCCGCACCGAAGCGACGGTCAACGAATATGGCGTTGAGATCACCATGCCGCGCGTCGAAGGCGCCAAGCTTGTCGACGTGTTTAGCGGTCCGCTACCCGATCAGCCAGGACTGATCCTCGTGATGCTCCAGCAGCGCAGCATGGCGCAAATGATCGAGCGGCAATTGACCCATCGGGCGGCCGCCCGTTCGGTATCGGGCATGGCAGCGGTACTGGCGCACGAAATCAAGAACCCGCTGTCCGGCATCCGTGGCGCCGCGCAACTACTCGAGCCGACCGTGAGCGATGAAGATCGCCAGCTTACGCAGCTGATTTGTGCCGAGACGGAGCGCATTCGAAAACTGGTCGATCGCATGGAAGTCTTTGGCGACGAACGTCCGATGGCGATGGATCCGATAAATATTCACGACGTCTTGGATCATGTGCAGCGGCTTGCCGAAACCGGCTTCGCTCGCGGCATCAAATTTGTCTGCGAGTACGATCCCTCGCTGCCAGCCGTGCCGGGCAATCGCGACAAACTCGTCCAGGCCTTCCTCAACCTCGTCAAGAATGCCGCCGAAGCGATTGGTGAAGGCGGCGATAGAGGCCGTATCGTGCTGACCACGGCGTTTCGGCCAGGGGTGCGTCTTTCGGTACCGGGAAGCAGTACACGCGTCGCGCTCCCGCTGATGATCGAAGTTATCGATAACGGCCCTGGCGTCCTTGATTCGATGAAACCGCATTTGTTCGACCCGTTCGTTACGTCGAAACGCACCGGCACCGGCTTGGGGTTGGCGCTGGTCGCCAAAATAATCGGTGACCATGGTGGCATCATCGAGTGCGATTCCGAGCCCAAGCGCACGATTTTTCGCGTCCTGTTACCGATGCAGTCCCGTGTCGCCCCGCGGCCTGCCCCTTTCATTCCTATTTGACCGGATACGCCATGCCCCGTGGAACCATTCTCATTGCCGACGATGATACGGCCATTCGCACGGTCTTGAACCAGGCCCTCGCAAGGGCCGGCTATACCCCGCGAACGACCGGAAATGCCGCGACCCTGTGGCGCTGGGTCTCGCAAGGGGAGGGCGATGTCGTCATCACCGACGTGATCATGCCGGATGAAAACGCGTTCGACATGATCCCGCGCATCAAGAAATTGCGCCCAGACTTGCCGATTATTGTCATGAGCGCGCAGAATACCTTGATGACAGCTCTCACGGCCGCCGAAAAAGGCGCCTATGAGTACCTTCCCAAACCATTCGATCTGTCCGAGCTGGTCGCGATTGTCGGGCGTGCGTTAGCCGAGCCCAGCCGCAAATCTCAGCGCACGCCCAACGATGCCGCAACCGATGCGGAAGAACTGCCACTGATCGGCCGCTCAAGTGCGATGCAGGAGATTTACCGGATCCTCGCCCGTCTGACCCAGACGGATCTTACGGTCATGATCACCGGCGAATCCGGCACCGGCAAGGAACTGGTCGCGCGCGTCCTGCACGATCACGGACGCCGGCGCGATGGGCCATTCGTTGCGATCAACATGGCAGCAATCCCGCGCGAGCTCATCGAGAGCGAGTTATTCGGCCACGAGAAGGGCGCCTTTACTGGTGCACAAAACCGGACACAGGGCCGGTTTGAGCAAGCCGAGGGCGGAACCCTATTTTTGGACGAGATCGGCGATATGCCGCTCGAAGCCCAAACCCGCCTCCTGCGCGTTCTGCAAGAGGGCGAATACATGACCGTTGGCGGACGGACCCCGATCAGAACCAACGTGCGCATAATTGCGGCCACGCACCGCGAGCTGAAATCGCAGATCCAACAAGGGCTGTTCCGCGAAGATCTATTCTATCGCTTGAACGTGGTGCCCCTTCGACTGCCGCCGCTGCGGGAGCGCCTCGATGATATCGGCGATCTGGTGCGCCATTTCCTGCGGCAAGCGAGCAAAGAAGGGTTGGGTAGCAAGTCAATCGACGCGGCCGCGATCGATCGTCTCAAGCGGCATTCATGGCCCGGTAACGTGCGTGAGCTCGAGAACGTCGTGCGTCGTCTGGCGGCGCTGCATGTGCAAGACACCATCACAGCTGCGATTATCGATGCCGAGTTAGCGGAGATCGTTTCAATCAGCGGCGATGGCGGCGGTCCTCAGCCAAGAGAGTTGTCCGAGATCGTTGAACGGCATCTGGCGGTACACTTCGCCTCGTTTGGACGAGAACTGCCGCCATCGGGGCTCTACGATCGGATAATTCGCCAGATCGAGCTGCCCCTCATTACGGCGGCCTTGACGGCCACCAGGGGCAATCAAATTCGCGCTGCGGAATTGCTGGGGCTGAACCGCAATACGTTGCGCAGTCGCATTAGGGATCTTGACATCCAGATTTTTCGCGCTCCGCAGCAGTGATCGTTGCGACGCACAAAATCGCAGATCGACCAGCGCTTGACGCTTGTGGGTAAGGCGTCTACCTGTGACGAAATTGTCGCGAAAATGTCACAGTTGAAGTCCACTTGCACGAAGGGCGTCACTAGCCAGCCGCAGTGTTGCGGAATGAGAACGCCAATTGGCGGTTTCTACAACGTTATCAGATGATCAGAGAGGGGAGGCCGGCGCCATGACGATTACGTCCGAACCAGCAGCAACCCCGATCACGCCTTACGTCGATCCATTCGATGATGCACAGCAGCCGCTTCCAGAGGCAAATCCTCGAGCCTTTTCGATTGGTCTCACGGTAACGATCCTGGCTTTGATATCAGGGCTGTCGACCTATCTGATCTTGACTGGGCTCACCCCCATCGTCCCACGCGGTTCGGTGGTGTTCACCGCTCTGCTGACGAATGCGCTGCTTATCATTGCGACGATCGCGGTCGTCGCCTGGCAAATCCGCGATCTGCTGCAAGCCTGGAAGGCGAAGGTGCCGGGCGCCCGCTTGCACATCCGCATCGTGGCACTTTTCAGTGTGATCGCCGCACTGCCAGCGATCCTGCTGGCCGTCGCCGCCACCACCACGTTTTCCCGCACGATCGATAGCATTTCCAATCAAACGAAGCAGATCGTCGAGAATTCTCTCGATGTCGCGAATGCGTATCTGGATGAGCACGGCCAAGTCATTCGCACTGATATCGTCAATATGGCGAAGGATTTGGATGATGCAGCGACCCTCGTTGCCGGCGACGAACTGCAACTGCGTCAACTCGTGATCGCGCAAGCCGGATTGCGTGAATTGCCGGTCGCGTTCATCATTGATGCGGCCGGCAAACCGGTGATCAACGCCGTCGACAACGAAAAGCTTCCCTACAACACGGTGCCGGCCGAGATCATCCAGTTGGCGGAAGCTGGCCAAGTGCCGCTGTCAACGCCGAGCGAGAACTACCGCGTCAACGCTGTCGTGAAATTGCATCATTATCCGGGGCGGTATTTGTATGTCGCTCGTGGCGTCAGTCCCAAGGTCATCGGACAGTTGCGGCGCACACAGGCGGCATTCGCGGAATACCAAGAGACGCGCAAACGACGTGGCGAGCTGAAGTTTGCGCATGGATTGATTTATTCGACGCTTTCGCTAACCGCACTTCTCGCCGCGATCTGGGCAGGCTTATGGTTCGCTGGACGCTTCGTCGCGCCGATCCGCCGTCTGATTGCGGCCGCCCAGCAAGTTTCTCGCGGCAACCTGCAGATCGCGCTTCCGATCAAGCGCGGCGAGGGTGATTTACGCCGGCTGTCGATGACCTTCAACACGATGACGTCGGAGATCAAGAACCAGCGTGATGCACTGGTGACTGCGAACGAGCAGTTGACGGAACGCCGCGTATTCATGGAAGCCGTGCTGACAGGCGTGTCGGCTGGCGTGCTAGGCCTCGATGGCGAGGGCCGGATCACGCTTGCCAACCGTTCGGCAGAGCAGTTGCTGGGCTTGGATCGTGCCAGCCTCGTTGGCTGCGCGCTGTCGACGGCCGTGCCTGAGTTCGCCAAATTGGCTCTGCCGCAAACCGACCAGCAATTGCGTGCACGCACCCAACACGAAGTCACGCTGCAAGTAAAAGCCGAGGAACGCACGTTCGCCGTGCGCGTGACGACCGAGCAGGCAGCGAGCGATGCTGCGAATGAGGCCAGCCAAGGGTCGGTCATCACATTCGACGACATCACCGAACTCGTGTCGGCGCAGCGTACCTCGGCATGGGCAGACGTCGCGCGCCGCATTGCCCACGAGATCAAAAATCCCTTGACGCCAATTATTCTGTCGGCAGAACGACTGCGCCGGAAGTATGCCAAAGTCATCGTCGAGGATCGCGAGACATTTGAGAAACTAACGGCGACGATTGAGCGTCAGGCGGGCGACATCAAGACCATGGTCGATGAGTTTGCTAGTTTCGCTCGCGTACCCAAGCCGGTGATGGAGGCCAACGATCTGCGCGAAGCCGTGCAGGAGCCGGTTATTCTGTTTCGCGAAGCGCATACTAAAGTCATCTACAAGACCGATTTTCCCGACACACGCGTTGCGAGTTTGTTCGATCGGCGTTTGATCAGCCAAGCCGTCACGAACCTTGTAAAGAATGCCACCGAGGCTGTGGAAAGCGCGGCCGAGGCGGCAGACACTGATTGGAAGGGGATGGTGGAAACACGGCTCACCGTTCAGGGCGATCGCGCCCTCATCGAAGTCATCGACAACGGCATTGGGCTGCCCAAACAGAACCGGGCCCGGCTGTTGGAACCCTACGTCACGAACAAGGGGCATAAGGGAACCGGGCTTGGTCTCGCCATCGTGCAAAAAATTGTGGAACAGCATGGCGGTGTTTTGGCGCTCGAGGACGCGCCTGTTGGACCCGGACGCAGTCGCGGTGCGCTCATACGCATAACGCTGCCACTTCATACTGAGGCTTCCCGCAAGGTGGCCGCCGAATAGGCAGATTTAATTGCGGTCGCATGGCCGCACGTTCAAGCAGAGGGCTGCCTCCAAGGCGGTCAAGAGTAGGAGAAAGACTGATGGCATCTGACATCCTGGTGGTGGACGACGAAGCCGATATTCGCGATTTGGTTTCTGGAATTTTGGAAGACGAAGGTCATCGCTGCCGGCTTGCCCGCGATAGCGACGAAGCATTGCGAGCGATCGAAGAACGGCGGCCGCAGCTGGTCATTCTGGACATTTGGCTACAGGGCAGCCGGCTCGACGGCCTCGAAGTCCTATCGATTATCAAGAAAGTGCATCCCGATCTGCCAGTCGTGATCATCTCGGGTCATGGCAACATCGAGACCGCGGTGACCGCCATTCGGCGCGGCGCCTACGATTATATCGAGAAGCCGTTCAAATCGGATCGGATGCTGCTGGTCACGATGCGTGCGCTCGAAACCTCGCAACTTCGCCGCGAGGTTAAGCAACTGAAGGAACGCTCGACGCAAAGCGCCGATATGATCGGCAAGTCGACGGCGATCAATCAACTCAAAGCCCACATCGAGCGCGTCGCCCCCACCAATAGCCGCGTGCTGATCCGTGGTGCATCAGGCGCCGGCAAGGAGTTGGCGGCACGCGTTATGCATCAGAAGTCAGCGCGGTCCGACAACGCATTCGTCGTGTTGAACGCTGCCGCCATGGCGCCGGATCGCGTCGAAGAAGAACTGTTCGGGACCGAAGACCGAAGTGGCGGCCCGCGCAAGGTCGGAGCACTCGAGGAAGCACACGGCGGCACACTCTACATCGATGAAGTCGCCGACATGCCGATCGAGACGCAGGGCAAAGTTCTGCGTGTGCTCGTGGAGCAGAAATTTTTGCGGATCGGTGGCAGCCAAAAAGTATCCGTCGATGTCCGCATCATATCCTCGACCAGCCGCGATCTAGAACGTGACATGGCAGAGGGCCGCTTCCGCGAAGATCTCTATCACCGGTTGAACGTGGTGCCACTGCGTGTGCCGGGCTTGGCCGAGCGGCGCGAAGATATCCCCGACCTCGTGCATTTTTTCGGCCAGCAGGTCGCGCAGACCTCTGGGCTTGCCGCGCGGCAAATCGGCGAAGATGCGATCGCCGTTCTGCAAGCGCACGACTGGCCGGGCAACGTTCGCGAGCTGCGCAACAATATCGAGCGGGTGATGATCCTGACGGGTGGCGAGCCCGACGCCGTCATTACGGCCGACATGCTGCCGCAAGAGATCGGTTCCAACGTGCCGCTGCCGATCAACGGCAAGTCGGAACATCTCATGTCGTTGCCACTGCGTGAGGCGCGCGAAATTTTCGAGCGTGATTATCTGCTGGCCCAAATCAACCGGTTCGGCGGCAACATATCGCGGACCGCGGAGTTCGTCGGTATGGAGCGATCAGCTCTGCATCGCAAACTTCGGGCGCTGGGTGTATCCTCTGATCAGCGCGCCGGCAGCGGGCCGATTTGACCACGCACATTCGCCATAGCCGAAGCCGGGGAAGTTCATGAGCCGTTATATCTACGTCGATGGCCGCTACGTGCCCTATGCTTCAGCGCGTGTTCACGTCGAAGATCGCGGCTATCAATTTGGTGATGCGATCTATGAGGTGTGCGAGGTTCGCGACCAGCGCCTCGTGGACGAGACCCGCCATCTCGACCGCCTCGATCGATCGCTGCGCGAATTGTCGATGGCAGCTCCACTTTCGCGTCCCTCGTGGCAGCGGATTTTGCGGGAAACGATACGGCGCAATCGGCTGATTGACGGCTCGGTTTACATACAAGTCTCGCGCGGTGCCCGGCCACGGGACTTTCTGTTCGCGCCGGAAGGTGAGGTCGACCCAACCGTTGTGGTGATCGCCCGGTCACATGATCTGGCGAGCCTGGAGCTGCGCGCGTCGGCCGGCATCGCGATCAAGACCATGCCGGATAATCGTTGGGAGCGTTGTGACATCAAGACGGTGATGTTGCTGCCGTCGAGCTTGGCCAAGGTCGCTGCAAAGGCTGCCGGTGCGAAAGAAGCTTGGTTCGTCGATACAACTGGTCACGTGACCGAAGGCGCGTCGAGCAATGCTTGGATCATCAATGCCGATGGACACTTGATCACGCGGCCCGCCGGCTCAGATATACTGCGCGGCGTGACGCGGACGACGTTGATCGACCTGATCGCCCGGGAGGGTCTCGTCCTCGAGGAGCGCGCGTTCACCGTCGCCGAAGCAAAAGCTGCACGTGAGGCGTTCATCACTTCGGCCGGCAATATCGTGATGCCGGTCGTTCGCGTGGATGATGCCCCAATAGGTAACGGCGCACCTGGTATACTCACGCTGAAGTTGCGATCGGCGTTCCACGAAATCGCAGAACACGCGGCTGCGTAAGTTTAGCGCATCCAAAATCATCGTGCCAACGTGCTTGATCATAGCGGACGCCTGTTGAAAAATAGTTATTGTGTTCCAACTACCGATTTGATCCGCCGCTGACTGACTAATTCGAGGCACGGGACCATCAATCCGTGCTCTGCAACAATAAAACCTGAAAAACGGGACAAAAAACATGGCAACCGAACGCCAGCAGAGTTTGCAAGATACCTTCCTCAACCACGTGCGCAAGGCCAAGACACCACTGACCATTTTCCTTGTGAACGGGGTAAAGTTGCAGGGAATTGTTACGTGGTTTGACAATTTTTGTGTCTTGCTCCGTCGTGACGGTCACTCGCAGTTGGTCTACAAACATGCGATCTCGACGATCATGCCGGGAGCGCCGGTTCACCTGATGGATCAGGATCCGGCGGACGCAAGCCAAGGATAACCCGCCGTTATCGAAGAGCCACTCGACACTGATCTTGAAGCGGCCGAGCCTACTGTTGAGCGACAGTCGGGTGCGAACTCGACTGCGCATGCCTTAGTGCTCGTGCCGGTATTGCCGCGGTCGCGGCGCCCCCATCACGTGACGGCCGCCGGCGAGGTTGATCCGAAAGCTGTGCCGCCGCTGCATAGTCCGGCAGATCGGCTTGCCGAGGCCGTCGGCCTGGCGCACGCGATCGAACTCGATGTGTTCGACGGCATCGTCGTGACGGTGCCGACGCCGCGTCCAGCCACCTTGTTCGGCACCGGAAAGGTGGCCGAGATCGGTCGCCTTATCGCCGATCACGCCATCGACCTCGTGATCATCGACCATGCGGTTTCACCGATCCAGCAGCGCAATCTGGAAAAGGAATGGAACACCAAAGTCCTCGATCGAACGGGGCTGATCCTCGAAATTTTCGGGCGGCGCGCGCAGACACGGGAAGGCCGCCTGCAGGTTGAGCTGGCGCATTTGACGTATCAAAAGAGCCGGCTGGTCCGCAGTTGGACCCACTTGGAACGGCAACGCGGCGGCGCTGGCTTTCTCGGTGGCCCCGGTGAAAGCCAACTCGAACTCGACCGGCGATTGATCCAGGACCGCATCGACGCGATCAAGATTGATTTGTCGCAGGTCGTGAAAACGCGCGAACTGCATCGCAAGGGCCGCCGCAAGGTGCCGTATCCGATCGTCGCGATCGTCGGGTATACCAACGCTGGTAAATCGACACTGTTCAACAAAATCACCGGCGCGACGGTGCTGGCGAAGGATCAAGTGTTTGCGACACTCGATCCGACGATGCGAGAGGTGAAGCTGCCGGGCGGGCGGCGGATTATCCTATCAGATACGGTCGGTTTCATTTCGGACTTACCGACGATGCTGGTCGCAGCTTTCCGCGCTACGCTGGAAGAAGTCATCGAGGCCGATCTCGTCCTGCATGTGCGTGATATTGCTCACGTAGAAACCGATGCCCAACGCGCTGACGTCATTGCAGTGTTGACCGATCTCGGCATTCGGGCCGAGGCGACCAACACCCGCGTGGTTGAAGTTTGGAATAAGGTCGATTTGCTCATTGGTGAGGCGCGGGAAGAGGCACTTTGGGCGGCCGGAAGGGCGGAGCGAATTCCAGCGCTCGTCTCGGCCGTTACCGGTGAGGGAATCGACGA
>JANLPY010000593.1:0-4854 GCA_031367505.1 Hyphomicrobiaceae bacterium
AGGCCTCGTGATCAATTTCGCGATCACGCCCGCCGACGTGCAGGATCGCGACATGATCGCGGCCTTGCTTGAAATTGCACAGCGCAGATGCCCGACGCTGGCGCTCGCCGTTGCCGACGGAGGCTATCGGGGCAAAGCGACAGCAACCGCTGTGCGCGATGCCACCGGATTGCCACTCGAAATCGTCAAGCGATCGGACACCGCCAAAGGGTTCGTCGTCTTGCCGAAGCGCTGGATCGTCGAGCGCACATTCGGCTGGCTCGGCCGATGCCGCAGGCTCGCGAATGACTATGAAAACCGCACCCGCATGGCAGCGGCTTTCCTGATCCTCGCAATGATCCGACTGATGCTGCGGCGCATCGTCAGGTTATTGAATTAATCGCTAGATTATGCGGACGGACTCTTAATAAGATGCTTGAGAGCGCAACGAGAGTATGCGGAGCCATGTTTGGCACGATTACTCTATTTGAGGGTGGCATTTTTCATACGGTCGCACTCTACAGAGTTCCCGAAGCCTACATGGTGCAAATGAAGCCCTCGTGGCGTCCGCATCCGAAAAGCGGACTCGGCACGTTAGCGTGGACGCTCAAAACAGTCCAAATCGCAGATTTACGTTTAGAGGCTCCCTATTTAGAAGGCGATACGGCAACCGCCGCACTGGCTGACCTTGCGAAGGCTCGGACAATTGTGATTGTGCCGATGCTCAAGGATGGGAATCTGGTGGGGGCTCTTACATGGTCAAGGGTGAGCGCTTCCGCTTAGCCGTTTCATGAATGTGATATTCCGATGGCCTTGAGGATACTCAACATCGCACGCAGGCACGAAGCCGAGTTTGCGATAGAATTCTGGCGCTTGGAAGTCGTGGGTCCTCGCCACCATCCGTTCGCAGCCTTGGGCGCGAGCGTCAATCGGGTAGCGGCGCAGCAAAACTTGAGAGATTGTCCATCTGCTCCCGTAAATAAAAAGCACACGCTGCCTGATCATCCGTGTCTCTGAACGGCAGAAATTGGCCCATGACGTCGGACCGCCCTTAGTCGGTCTCTGGGAACCTCGTCGATTGAAGAGATCATGCCTGCCGTGGCTCGTCCACTAGGCAGGCGCACCCGGTGTCCGCTGTCGGATGTCGAGCGGAGACGGCGTTTCGATCGTTACGCTACTGATGATGATCACCCCGCGACGGCGGCTTTCTCTGCACAGTGACGTCTAAACTATTGAAGAAAAATACAAATGGCCCGACCCGGACACGATGAAATCTATCGTTCATCGTGATCTTTAGCCGGTTACCGATAAGTCGCCCTGACCAAATCTGCAGCACGCGAGACCAGCGTTGAATTCGCCGGTCCGGCAATGGCGTAACCGAGCAGGCCATCGAACCAGTAATACGCAGTGACATCACCGTCCTGGCGGGAGCCAAACGCGCTGCGCCGTCCATCCGCAAGTGTCTTGACGTAAACCGCAATCCGTCCACCATTGGGCTCAGCGTAAATGAACATCCCGCCCGGACCTTCGTCGCTCGCCAGTAGTCGCCCGCCGAGGAGAGCCAGGCCTAGACCTGATAGGTCTGGAATTTCAATATTCCGGCCGAGATGTCCGGATATACGATTGACGAGCGAGAGCGCTTTGGTACCTTCGATCTCGACGGCATTGTCGGCACTCGTGGCGAAGACCCGATATGCCGACATAGCATCGGCCATCGGCGGCCGCGTGCCAAGTTGCGGGGCTGGAGCTAGGAAGATTGATCCAGCCGCGGCACCACAGGCGAATACGACGATCCCAGCTGCCAAACTCTTCAATCGATTGGATTGTGCTGGCACCGACGCGCGCCGCACCTCGCCCAAGCGCAGACGCAGCGGGATAGGCGACGACAGGCGGTCGGTCGCCTCGGTACGCAACGCGCACGTATCTGCGCGATATGCGGCGATCTGCTGTCGCAGGCCGGGATTTGCCGACAGATAAGACTCAACCTCCAGGCGCCGGTCTAAATCAAGCTGGTCATCGATATAGGAATGTAAATCGTCTTCACCAATCGGGCGACTCATTTCACCCTCCTGAGGCGAGTTTGAGTGCTCTCGCCGAGCAAACTTCGCAACTTCTCGCGTCCTCGGCTGAGCCGCGACATGACTGTGCCGACTGGAACGTCGACAACGTGGCTGACTTCCTCGTAGGTTAGGCCCTCGATCGCGACGAGTTCGAGGACAATTCGTTGGTCTTCGGGCAATTGTGCAAGAGCGTCGAGCGCGGAGCGTAGCTCAATACCCTCGTCGGAATGTCCAATTGTCCTGGGATGCTCACGGTCCGTGTCGGCCGGCATATCGACTTCAACAAATCGCGCCTTCCGGAACCGGGCCCTGGCGACGTTGTACAAAATCTGGAACAACCATGGCCGCAGGCTCCCGGATTTGCGCAGTTGGGTCCAGCGCGAAACAGCCTTCAGAAGTGTCTCTTGAACGAGATCATCTGCCGCGTCACGGTCACGCACCAGCGAGCGGGCAAAGCGGCGCAGCGCCGGGATGTGCCGTTCGATCTCTCCATCGCTGATCCGTGACCAAAGCATCAATCGCCTCGATTGCCTGATAGCGATGGATACTCCGCCTCCGGCTGCCTAAGCACCGCAAGACGGCCCCGCATCCCTTCGATTTCTGAGATCTGTCCTGTCAAGATCTTCTCCGCAATTTCCCTGACGATCGGATCGTGACCATACTGCAAGACAAGCCGTGCCATATCGACCGCACCGGCGTGATGTGGGATCATCATTGCCAAGAAGTCGACATCTGCATTGCCGGAGGGGGGCTCCGCGTGCATATCCTGCATCATCGTGTTCATGCCGCTGTGTATTTGGTCAGTGAACTGTGCGTATTCTGCACCTTGTTCCGGAAATGCGCGACGAGATCTCCCCGAGTATTGATCAGTATGACTATCGCCGGCCACCGAGTGGTCCGTCGCCTTGTGCGAACCTGTCATCTCGAAACTCCGAGTGTTGGGATCATGCCGTTGCGCTCGGCGCACCGGGTCGGACATAAACCAGATTGATCGATTTTTTGTTGCGAAGTTTGCCAGACGGAAAATCGCATATTCCCAGAGGTATCCGCTTGATGAAGCGCGGCGACAGAGGATCCGTGACATCGAAGACCGTACAAACCGACTGCCCCGCATTCGGCGAGGTCGGCAGTTCGTCCAGTTCGTGCGCCACGTATAGCTTCGTATTCGATGGATCAGTCCAGATGCCATGAGCCTCGCGGCCCCGGCTGGCGAAGGTCGCCACGACCTTGCGCTGACCGGCGGGAGCCGACCGGTCGACAATTGCGATCTTGCTTGAGGCTGGCACGTCTGCGCTGGCATCATCGACGCGAGCGAAAGTAACGTAAGCAACGCTGCCTTTGGTGTTCTTGACGAACTCGGCATGGTTGGGGCGGGCGCGTTCCCCGAGCGGCAGTGCGTCGAGCAGGCGGTGCTCACCGGTTGCGTCATATATTGAGACAGTGTCGGCAAGCTTTTGCGTTATCCAGATTTCGCGGCCATCGGGTGTGAGCTTAAGGAATGGTGCGAAGCCGAATTTGTCTTGGGCGCTGGTGTCGATCGTCGCCTTGCGCTCGACTCTGGAAAAGCCGTTCCCGTCATAGCTGACGCGCAGGACCTCCATGCGCGGTGTCTTTTGCGAGATTATGAACGCCAGATCGCCCTTGGCGTTGAACCAGACCATCGCTGGCCCAGACAGCGTGGGCACGAAAGCGCGAATTGAAGCACCGCGCGGGAGCTTACCTTGCAACTCCGCCTTCGCCTTCGCGACGTCGATGACTGCAAATCGGTTTTCACCGCGGAGTGCAACCCAGATCTCGCGGCCATTGCGCGTGAATGTTGGCTCATGCGGCTCGCGGCCGACGAGCAGGCCGGATGTCAGCAATTCGGGATTGGTGGTCGGGCCTGCCTGTGGATTCGGGACGTTGCCAATGATCTTTAGGGTTGAGCTGTCGATCAGATAGAGATTGCTCGTACCGCGCCCCGCTGTTGCAAACAGGCGGGAATCCGGCGACGGCGCGCAGCCGTGGATCGAGATGGCGCCGTGATAGAGGGGCTTCTGCACCATGTCGCCGTGCGTCGGCGTGACGCCACCGGTAACGAAGCGAAAGGGAGGTCGGTCATCCTCATCGAAGCTCGTCAGGTTGATGGTAGCCATCACCTCGTCATTGAGTGGGTCGATCACACTGATGGTGTTGGAATCCTCGTTGGTCAGGAAGACCCGATCTCCGGCCATAGGGCCCGATGCGGTCGTCTGCGACAACGCCGGCGTTGCCATCACTGCAAGTGTGCCAGCGGTGCCGATCAGGACACCACGGCGATTCAGTTGGTTCGACAGTTCGGCCGGCATAAGGCATCTCCACTCATGATCGATAACAGTGAGATGCCGCAGGATAGATGCTATTCCATCCAAATCTTCGCGATCACGGAATGGTGAAGCCAAGCTTGACCATACTTCCGATTCTGTGCTCTGGCCCAGTCCGCTTTCGTTCTCCAGCCTGCGCACCTTCCGGTGTTGAAGGTCGCGCGCCGACGAGAGGAGTACTTGGCTCGTTTTGTCCGTTCGACGCATCGAGATGGCAGCGTCGAAAGCTTGACTACGCGATCAAAAAGCGTCAGCCGTCACGATGGCAGCCACGCTCGGATGAGATCTTCCAGCTGCAAATCAAGGTGGTTGCACGCCCCCGATTTGAACCCACAGCCCCGCACTCGTACCTTCTGAGATAAAATCAAGTTTCATTTGCGGTGATCTTGCGCATAAGTGGGGGAGCTGGCCTTGCGCCATAGCCCAGTAGCAATCATGCCAAAACCAAAGCAAGTCGAGTTGCACGTGATCTG
>JANLPY010000622.1:0-2047 GCA_031367505.1 Hyphomicrobiaceae bacterium
TGAGTGCCTCGCTCATTGTGGTGTAGAACTCAGGCTCGACCCATTCGCCAGATGGTATGCATATCGCAAATTTTATGCGTTCTCCCGTAGCGATCGCAGCTCGGAAGGCGGCAGCTTCTGTTTCTCCTAAATCTGTGAGCAGCGCCACGGGTATCGCCCTTACAAGGTTGCTCCGCGCACGCTCGAACATTGCGGGCAGCCAAACTGCAAGCCGATCCTTACCATACTCATTGATGATGTGTGTCGCGTCGATCAGCACCGGGCGAAGCTGCCAATGTGCCCCAAGAGCGACGCTAATGTCTGGCATTTCCTCTACTTCAAATAGCATAGGATTCGTCGCGTCGCGTTCACGCGCAGGCGGAACGATGAAACGCGGCAAGACATAGTCGGCTACGTCTGTTGCAAGTTGATGAACACCTTCAAGCTCACCCTTCTTCATACGAAGAGCAGGGCAATAGGTCGGCTTAGGCGGCTGGCTCATGGCTTGCCTCTTCGGTTGGAGGAAGGAGTTGCTTACGAACTAGACCTAGTCCTATCTTGTCTGAGAAAATCTTGTAATTCTTCCGTTCCATTCGCACTCGTCCGAACACGATGGCGGGCGCAATACCAAGCTGCTTTGCTAAGCGCTCAATTGGTTCGGCCGTTTTAGAAATACGAGCGGGAGACCGTTTCCATATTTCGCCAGGAATCAGCATACTGCTTGCGAATTGGTTTGCTTCTTCCTCCAGTTCATCGATCTCCGGGTTGTCCACGTCATCGAAAAAGCCTGAAGTGAGACCACGTCGATAGTGAAGAATCACATGTGCGACCTCGTGAAGGAGCGTGTACCAAAAATTGTCAAGCGCGTCGAGGCGTAATGTGACACCGATTACTGGGGTATCATCGACGAGGAATGCAGCCCCATCAACCTTCATGCCCGCAATTTGAGGCTCGGCAATTAGTAAGATGCCCTGTTGGGCAAGGAGGTCCCTTGCTTGCGACGGCCCATCAATGAGGGAGCTTAGTCGCACGAGATCCTTGAGCCACGACACATCGAGTAGGCGATATTTAAGGCGGTTCCGCTGCATGAGTTTCAGCGCGGTGCGTGTCACCTGAGCTTTCCATGCTAGTAGTAACCAGTCTCCAGTGTGGTCAGCAACGCTTAAACCTGTACGCAGCAGTGAAGGCGTTCCGTAATCCCCGACATGCTCAGCGACCGTCCGGCGGAGTTGGTTGATTCCCGCCTCGTCCGACTGATCAGATTTTTCGAGCCACCCGTGGGTGCGTGCGTGCTTGAGTACTTTCTGTAATTCCGTCAAGGTCATCTCATGTGATGGAAGCCACGGTTCTTGCAGTGGATTCGAGATGTCTGCTGTCAGGCGGACGCCGAGAGCCCGCGCAACGCGAATTAGGTTCCCGAGACTGATACTACGGTAACGTTCGGCTTCATACCGTTGCACCTGCTGTTCGGGTAGGAACAAACGGCGAGCGAGATCCTTCTGCTTCCAACCCTTCGCCACCCGGGCAGCAACTAGCAGCGCTCCAAGGTCATTCCCGGCACGGGATTTCAGATCGTCGGCTGCTCCACGCTGGGCATTCTGGTAAGCATGCAAACTGTCCGCTAATTCCTGCCGCTCTGCCGTAAGCGACCGGCGGACACCATCCATCACCTCGGGAGGGAGGCCATCGACCATTGATTTGAGGATTTGCTCGGACGACAACGCAGCCGTGATTTGTTCGACAAGTATGCCGACTTCCCGTTCTTGGCGTTCATTCGTGATAAGGGCGGTCGCTTGCATGGGTTTATAAGGCACACATCAGATCTGTTGTGTCAAGCGGATTCAGTGCTCGCGCGCGTCCGAAACTGCCTGTATCGCGAACACCAACCTTTTGCCCCCCAACCCCTCCTCCGCTATCCTCCCTCTCCCATGCCCCACCCCGCCGAAGACCTCCCCCACATGCGCGCCGCCCTCGCCCTCGCGAGGCGGGGTCTTGGCGCGACCTGGCCCAACCCCTCGGTCGGGTGCGTCATCGTCAACCAGGGCCGCGTTGTCGGCCGGGGCTTCAC
>JANLPY010000785.1:0-2614 GCA_031367505.1 Hyphomicrobiaceae bacterium
GGCAACAGGAACTTCACGATCTTCGGGCGTTTCTTGTTTGCCACTTTGAACGCGGCCGCAGCTTGCGGCAATTCGCCCAGCCGATACAACGCCAGTACCTTGCCGAAGCACAGCGCCGGCATGTTGTCGTCAGGGTATGAGGCAATGACCCCTAGGGCTTGCGTGTCTTTGCCCTGCCGAAGGTAGAGGTTGACGACCAGATCACGCAGTCCGTGGTTATCGTTCGGGTTTAAGCGCAATACGGTTTGCAGGCGCAACAGCGCATCGGGCTCATCGTAGTGCAGATGGTCGATCGCCTCCTGAACCAGCAGGCGCAACGCCGGACGATTCTCGTGGCACCCCCACGGCAACACGGCTTCGGCCGGCGTAACCGCGTCGAGCAAGCCCCGCACGCGTTTATAGATTTTTTCGCGGATGGGTGCCGCGGCCCAAGTTGCGTTGTCCTTCGGCATTGCGGCCAGACCCACCATCACATCGTCGAGAATATCCAGACTGTCCATGGCATCGGGATGTTGCTCGAGGAACGCAACCCAGAATTCCACTTGCGGTGGTGCCCACACGTCGATAGTAAAATCCGGTAACGAATGCGTAGACGTAGGCTTGCTCAACGGCCAGGCGCGATGCCACGCCTGCTCGCGCGCTTGCATGTGTGCGTCCACCGTCAGGACGTACTCGTGGTCGGGCTGCTGGTCTTGCGGGTCGTCCGGAAGTTGCGCCCGCTGCTTTTTCGTCTCCGCCTCGATTTCAGGAAGAAGCTTTTTTGCCTGTGCGATGGCTTCTTTCTTCGATATGCCCATGCCTGTCAATTGCTTAACCAACGTGGCTTCTGCATCCTCGGGCGCATTATCTTCCATTGACGCCAATGCGACGGCACGCAGATGCTGTGTCGCAATCGGCCCGGCCAATCCGGCTTCCACCGCGACGACCATGCGCTTCTCCCATTCGCCCAATCGATCGGCAGTCAGATCCGCCGTTGCCTGCATCGGGTCAAGCCCTTGCCCGATCTGACGCAGCCAGTGCAGCAAGGGGAACTCCTCGTCGTTGTATCCTGCACGTTCGAATTTGGCGGTCCAGAACTTTGCACGTGCACGAGCATCTACGTCACGTTTCTGGCTGACGAGCAGCAAGATTTCCAGATGCGCGAGCGAGGGGTCGTCGGGTGCCGCGCGTTGCGCGTCGCCGAACAGTTTCCATGCCTTGACGAAGTCACCAGAGTCGGAATACACCGTCGCAAGACGCTGCAACGCATCCGCGCGCAACTGGCCCACGCCTTCGTCGGCCGCGCGTTCGAGTAGCGCCATTTTCTTGTTCGGCTCGCCAAGCCGGTCAAAGGCATCGCACAGCACCAGCATCAGGTCGCCCGCGTGTTTGTCTTTTGGGTAGAGCTTGCCGGCAAAATGCGGGGCCAGCAACGCACGCACACGCTCGGGTTCGGTCTCCAGCAGGCGATGCGCGACCAGACTCAGCATGCCATCCGGTAACCGCCCGGAATCCAGAACGTCCTGCATCCGGTTCGCCGGTAACACTTCGCACAGAATCGCCCAGCAATGCTCTGCTTCAATAATGGGAAAGCTTGGCATGCTCTCGCAACACTGCTTGTGCTTACAGCCCAGGCCAATCACGCAAGGATCATTGCGCCCCAGGCTGGGCAATTTCTCAATCTGGAATTGCCGCGACGGATTTGGCATCGAGCGCCAGAGCGAGCGACTCATCCCGCACGCCATCATCGCGGCCCCATCATGGTTGTCTTTGTCGTCGAGCAGATTGGCCAATGCGAACGCTGCGCACTGCTCGTGAAGGTCTTGCAGCGTCTGTCCCTTTTCCATGGACTTGGCGGCAATTTTAAGGATTTCTGTAATCTGGTCGGTCATTGTGGTTTATTTGTTAGTTGCGAACGTGAGAAACTTTATCACCCATCGCGTTTCACGACGCAATGAGACACAAAACTTAGTCGATCAAGCCGTCTTCCCCGTAAAACGGATACGGCCCGTCGAACTTGCCGATAAATGCGGTGTGCGATACCAGGCCGGAATCGGGATGCCATTTATGCACTTGGTAGGCCGGTGGCTCCATGACAAACCGCGACGGCGCATCCGCACTCAGATCGAGCGCCACCTGATGCGCGGGGCTGGGCGAAGTTGACGCCAGCGTTCCGCCCCAACGCACCTGTATCGGCCGGTGCAGGTGGCCGCAGAGGATGCGCTCCACCTGCAGGTGTTGCCTGACGATGGCTTTTAGGCCTTCCGCATTAGCGAGGCCGATATCGTCCATGTGGCCGATGAAGGTCTTGAACGGCGGATGATGCATGATGATAATGGTCGGCCGGTCGGGCGCCAATTCCAGTTTTTGTTTCAGCCAGGCCAGGCGCGCCGCGCATAACTCGCCGCCGCTCGCGTCCGGGATGACGGTGTCGAGGGCCAGGATGCGCATGGGGAAATCCTCGATGGCATACTGGATGAACGGCAGGGCCTGCATGAGGTAAGGGTGGTCGGGAAACGCAGCCACCATGTTTTCACGATGATCGTGGTTGCCGGGAATCAGGTAGACCGGCATCGACAGCGGCGCCAGCAATTCGCGTAAGTGCGCGTATTCGTCGGGACGGCCGAAATCGGTG
>JANLPY010000632.1:0-3432 GCA_031367505.1 Hyphomicrobiaceae bacterium
TCGGCCAGTCGAGCTACCAAGCCGATGGCAGAACCAACTACTCGGTTGACCTGATCGCGGACGGCTTCGCGATCCTCGCCAAAGCCAAAGTCAAGACTGTCGAAGACGACATGCAGGATTGACCATCCAGCGGGGCGGCTACGCCGCCCCGCATTTTTCGGCATAGCCAATGACCGAAAATGGTGGTTAGCGGTCAGGCTGCTTTTCGAGGCATTCCAGACTTGGCAGCGAAGGCTTTCTATTTTTGTTGGCTTGGGATACGTCGCGATCTTTCCAAGGGGGGGAGTCATGGCCACAGCCGCTGCATTCGTCGACCAAGCGTGGCGCGAAATTCAACATCATTTTTTTTCAGAAGATGCTGTTCGTGCGGATCGGGCTGTGGCTTTCACACCGTCCAACACCGTTGAGGCTCGGCAGTTCGAAAAAATGCTGGAACGCGGGAGCATAAAACGGGAAGGCGCTGATCGATATTGGCTTGATGTCGTTGCTTATGACGTGGACATGCACCGGCGGCATCGTCGGGTCAGGGTTGCCCTTAGAATCGTGAGCCTAGTGCTGGTGCTGGCGACGGTTCTACTCGCCGTCGTAGTCAGCGGCGACCACAACGTCATACCGTAGGGACGCTCGCCAAAATACAGTTCGATCCCAAAAACCCACAACTCTGGCAGTGACCGCTTTTAGGGTCGCAGATCCGTGCTTAAACGTCCGAATTGTCGTCGAAAGCAGCCTTTTACACCGGCAGTCAGCGCCTGGCAGCGACTTCAAAGCCAACCTCTTTCCCGCAGAGTCGGAGCTGAGGTTCTCGACACTGGAACCTCGCGGCCATCGACAAGCTTGAGCGATAACCTGCGATCCTGCCGTTTTACCTCGGCGACTGCGCTCTTTGCGACCCACCAAGTTCGATGGACCTGCGCTCCATCAGTTTTCGAGAGTTGCGCCACGGCGTCGCGCAGCCGCATAAGTATCAATGCGCTCCCGACGGTCGTGTGAACGCGGATATAGTGGTCCTCATTCTCGATGCACAAGAGATCGCGCCCCAAGTGTGGAGGGAGCTGGTCGAGGAAGTTTGCCGAAGTGCCCCGCGCCTCTTCGGGATTAATCGGGTCAGAAGCCGGTTCGACTCGAACGGGAACAAGGTGTTGATGATCCATAACCGGCGCTCCGCGACGGACTAAAAGTTGCACCAAGGTAACCGTGCCGCCGACGATCAGCACTTGCGGATAAAGCGCGGCTAGATCGCCTGCGGAAACTTCCCGCCAGTGCTGACCGGCAAACACCAGCGTGACGATCAACGTAGTCGGCAACGACGCGATCAGGCAGGCGATCACGATTGCTAGCCACCGCGGCAGCGCCGACTGGTACGCCAATGCATCGCCGCCAGCAATCACTGGCCTGAAGCAGGCATAGCCTCCGATCGCGAAAAGCGCCCAGTCCAGCAGTCGATGACCAAGGCTCATTTCCCAAGTTCCGAATGGTCCGAGTGCCGCAAGAACCAGCGTCGCAGCTGTCATGATCGCGAGTTCCGCCGCAAGCTTTCGAGCCGATATGAGGGAGGATGTTCCGGTCATGCTTCGCGAACGGTACATCGCCTTACCTTGCGATGCACTCACGAAGTTTCGTGCCCTGCCTGCGAAGGCAAGCTTGCCCGTGGGCGGGCTCGCATCAAACTGGAAATCTAGAAAAGGAGACCAACCTGTGTTAGATACCGTATCCGGTTCAACAAGCGTTACCCGCGACCTGCGCGAGCGATTGGTTGTCGCCGTCGGAGTCGGCGTAAGCGGACTGATCCTGCTCGCCTGTACACACGCCCTTGCTCAAGGGCGTCCAATCATGACGGGCCAACACGATATATGGCTTGCAATCCACCTCGCTTCGGTGGTCCCCGCGATCCCCGTTGGTGCCTATGTTCTCCTTCGTCGCAAGGGCGACCTATTGCACCGAATGCTGGGTCGCGTTTGGGGCGTCATGATGATGGCGGCGGCTCTGTCGAGCTTCGGCTTGCACGGCCTCACCGGGGGATTTAGCTGGATCCACATCCTCTCAATCGTGGTCGTGGTGATGATCCCGCGTGGGGTCGTTCAGGCGATGCGCCACAACATCCGCGCGCACCGCCGAACGATGATGCTAACCTACCTCGGCTTGGTCGGTGCAGGTCTGTTCACGCTGCTCCCCGGACGGCTGCTCGGATCATGGCTATTTGGTTAATATGCAATGCACTTAAAAAATATTGAAAGATAAGACATGATGAACAGGGATGACGCGGACCATGCACTCGAACGCCTGGCTTTCTTCTCGGATGCCGTTTTCGCGATTGTAATTACGCTGTTGGTGCTCGAAATTCGAGTTCCGGAGCTGGGAGCGCAAGCGACCGAGCGCCAATGGCTCCAAGCGTTGATCGACCTTCTTCCGCACTTGGGCGCCTTCATGTTGAGCTTCCTCGTCATCGGCGCGCTCTGGATTAGTCACCACAGCTTGTTTGTGATGCTGAAGCATTATGACGCGAAGCTGCTTTGGCCAAATTTGGTGCTGCTTCTCACAGTTGCTTTTCTCCCGTTCACGACCAGCTTGCTAGCGACTGGATCGCTAGCGAGTGTGCCATTTGCATTTTATGCCGCGTCACTCCTCGCCGCTGGCCTGTCGAAGGCGCGCCTTGTTCGAATTGCGCTGTCGCGCGGAAATATTAAAACGGGCGTCACTGCCAGTCAGGTGAAGGGAGAACTGCGCCGCCGCTGGATCATGCCAATCGCAGCATCGGTAACCGTTTTGCTTGCGTTCGTAATCACGCCTTGGAATACAGTTGCCATGCTGCTGCTGCCAGTACTCAAGCGGTCCAAGGCATTCCGTGACCCGACGTGATTCGTCGAGCCGCTGCGCGATATGCCAGTAGATGTTCAATGCCAGCATCTCGAAAAGCCGAATGGCCGCTCTCGGGGTAGCCTCCCGTGCCGAAACGACTGCCTTTGCGTCGAAAATCGCCATTAACCTCACGCGGTATCGAACAACCCCGCAAATTCCTTGTCGGCGTAATAGCGCAATTTCCGCACGATCAGCGGATTCTCCCCAACGCACATGAGCAGCAGCGTATCGGGCGCGAGTTTCATGATTTCGTTCGGGTCCATGAGATTGCGCGCGGCGAGGTGCTGGGTTTTGCTCAAGGATCGTTCGGGGTCTTTGACCATCACATCCTTTTCGCTTTGCCCGCCCGTTTCGTAAGTGATGGTTTCGCGCCCCATCGTCTTCGAGAGCATATCGGCGGTGTCATAATCATTGACCCCGAACGCCTGGAGGACTCCGGCGTTGGACAGGAAGGTTCCGGCGCTGGTTCCGTAGAGGCTGCGCAGTTGATGGATGTCCTGCAAAATCGGCCAGAGTTGCAGGCCGTAACCGGCCATCAGTCCCATCGCGCGCTCGACAGGTTGCAGCCGTCCGAGC
>JANLPY010000675.1:0-3409 GCA_031367505.1 Hyphomicrobiaceae bacterium
CCGCACGAGCCTCAGAAGGCGCGCCATCTGAGGCCGGTCACAGGTGGTGGTGAAGAAGAACCGCAGCGCTGCAACCGTGCTGTTCATGGTCGGCGGCTGCACGCCAACCTCCCGTTGATGCACTTGATAACGGCGCAGATCTTCAGCCGCTGCAGAGGCCGGCGAGCGGCCGAAGAAGATTGTGAAGTTCTTAACGTGGCGGATGTAATCGCTTTGCGTCTTCTCGCCGAAGCCGCGGACGGTCATGTCCTCGATCATGCGATGGCGAAGCGGGCTGATGGGCTGCTGGCTCATTGGAGTGGTCCTTGTCTTGAGGTTGGAGGTCCAGAACCCCTCGATCCTCAAGACAGGACGCTTCGCATCCGTTACCGTGCACCCATCACACACGGCCTATCGCATCAACACTTTCCCGCGAGAGCGGGTTCGTACCGTGACCCTTATCAGAAAGTCGATCAGCTGATTTTTCAGTCCGGTTCCGGCGGGCTAGCTGCCGCACCCCTGCCGATAACGCGCTCTTACCAATACAGCGGCCGGCGTTAGCGATCGTGGGTTCGCGTTCCTTCAACAAATCACGCGCCCAGGGCGGTCTCCCAACCATGCGAGCCATGAGGCTCGCGATTGTTTTGCGTTGGTATTTTTTCAGCGCCACGGTCTTGTCGGTGGAATAGGCGAGGTCTTGTGGCCGTGCCGCGTTGTCGGGCGACTGCGCCGTGAAGCGCGCACGAGATGGACATGCGCCAGCGTCAGACTATTTTCGACGCATCGCTGCAGACGGCAAAGCCTAACCATGACAATTGTGGATGATCGGGCATTTTTTTTTGTGCCAGAACGCGATTGTGCGGGAACACGGACCCAGTCGCCTCCTCGGCTCTATTGCTTCAGGACCGGGGGAGCTGCGACAGGTGTTGGCGATTGTGCCGGGATGTCGGTCACGCCGCCCAGAGCGCACCCTCAGATGCCGAGGCTGGGGTAAGCTGCCCGATGCGCCGCAGCAAGGCGCACATCGGCGATGCCTTCACGTTCGTGATGGCCGCCTACGATCTCGTCCGCCTGCCGAAACTCTTGGGCGGCTACGCCAACGCGCTGGCCCGAGGCGCGCCAAACTGAGGCGAAAGGCCAGCCGAAGGACCCTATCGAGAGTTGAAAAACGCTTCCCCAGGAACGGGGGCTCTACCCAAGCGCCAATTTCAACAGCCTGCTAGTTGCCGCTAGCTTGGTCATAGATATCTTCCTCCTGCGCGCTGTGAATGCGAACAAGGGACTGGATTGATTCGATGACGCGTTGCGCATCCCGGATCAGGTAACGGTCGGTATCCTCGGCCTTCAGGCCTTCCGACAATCGGCGCAGCAGGCGTGCCAAATGTAGTATCTCGCGATGCGCCCGGCTCATGGCATTGAGGACATTGCCGTCGTGCATGAATTTTGATAGGCGCGGATAAACGCGATTTTCGTCATCACGTTCATGTTCGACGATATCCCCGTCAACAAGACGGTTTGCTTCCTCGATCAATTCGATTGCTCGTTCGGCTGCGGCATCATCGAGGGCATCGGCGATCTCGCGCAAGCGGTCGAGTGGCGCCTTGAGATCGTGATGTCCTTGATGCAGAGCCTGGGCGGCAGAGGGTTGTATGAAATCTCGCGAAGTCCCCCACGGGGGCGTCAAAGCGCGGAGAGCGTTGAGTATCACAGCGACGTCAATGACTTCCTGTGTCAACGCACCAGCGACCGGGGTGAGCCAGCCGAACGCTGCAGCAAGCATAGCAATTCCCGACAACGCCATCCCCAAGGCGATGCTCTCAACGGCGATGTGGCGGGCGCGGCGCGCAATGCTCACCGCGTCTGAAACGCGATCCAGACGATCAACCAGGATGACAACATCAGCGGCTTCGGACGACGCGCTTGCGCCCCGCGCTCCCATGGCAATGCCCACATCGGCAGCAGCCAACGCAGGCGCATCGTTGATCCCGTCACCGACCATCAATGTCGGGTGCAGTCGTTGCTCGAAGGTGACCGCCTCGACTTTGTCGGCCGGTTCTCGATCGGCTAGGACCGCGTCGAGATCCAGCGCTGCTCCTATCGTCTCCGCCGATTCGGCCCGATCCCCGGTGAGCATGACGATACGCTTCACGCCGGCGTTTCGGAGGCCTTGTACCGCTCTCGGCGTTTCTTGCCTTAGCTCGTCGGCCAACAGTATGGCTCCGATCACGCGGCCGTCGAACGATACGAACACACTCAATGCAGAACGCCACGAGGCGCGTCTCTGCGCGCGTACCGCCCACGCGTCAAGCCGCCCTGAGTTGCACACGAGTTGGCGCGAGCCGACCTTGACGACTTTGCTATCCAGCACGCCCTCGAGACCAGACCCCATCGTCTCCTTCACTTTGCTCGGCATAATAAGTACCATCCCGCGCGCGACTGCGGCGGATACGATCGCTGCCGCGACGACATGATGGGAAGCCTGCTCCAGAGATGCAGAGAGGCGGAGGACTTCGTCCGAACTCTCACCCGGCGCTGTTTCGATTGCCACAAGCCGTGCGCCACCAACTGTCAGCGTCCCCGTTTTATCGAACATGACGGTATGGATTCGTGCCAGCGACTCCAAAGGGCCGCCGCCTTTGATCAGAATCCCCATGCGCGCCGCCCGCGAAACGCCGGCGATGAAGGCGACGGGTGCGGCAAGGATGAGCGGGCATGGTGTGGAAGCGACGAGCACCGCAAGTCCACGGATCGGATCGCCGGAAAAGAACCACGCTAACCCAGCCAACACCAACGTTGCCGGCAACAGGATCAGCGCATGGGTATCGGCCATTTGGATAAAGGGAGCTTTCGCGGTCTGCGCCGCAGTGACCATCCGCACAATCCCCGCATAGGTGCTTTCGCCCGCCGTCGCGCTGGCACGCAGATCGAAGGTCTCACCAGCATTGATTGTGCCACTATGAACAGCCTCACCCTTGTTACGCACGACCGGTATGGGCTCGCCGGTCAATGCCGCTTCGTCGACCGTTGCACTGGCGTCCAGAACGATCCCGTCGACAGGAATGACTTCGCCCGCGCGCACCAGAATCGTATCGCCAAGCGCGACCTCGTCGACTGGTATGTCACCGGTAGATTCTTCAATCCGCCGGTGTGCCACCCTGGGGGCACGATCGACGAGTGATTTCAAATCTCGCTCGGCGCGAGCGACCGCAAAGTCTTCCAACAGATTGCCGCCGGCATACATCACCGCGACAACGACGCCTGCCAACGGCTGTCCGAGCAACAATGCAGCCGACATGGCCTAGAGCCAACATTCATGTCACCAAGTGCCATCTGCGTTGCATGCGCTTCTTGCAGATTGCGCGATTTGGGTCGATCGGGCTCATCACTGGAGCGGCAAGCGGGTCGTCATGTCCAGCTCGAACCGGCCGTA
>JANLPY010000727.1:0-2754 GCA_031367505.1 Hyphomicrobiaceae bacterium
CAGCGCGTACTTCTGATCCGGCCCCATTTGCATGAGATAGCGCGGTATATAGTTTTTCGGCGGCCTGGTTTTATAGGCGGTGAGTCGGGCAATGGCTTCAGCGCGCAGATCCGCAATTTTGCCGGCCGATGCCTTGCCGCCACCCTCGCCAAAGCTGGTTAACGGCCGGGTGCGCGCCAACAGCAGGTCGCCGCGAATCAGGTGAGCGAGGCGAAAATTGGGATAGGCCTTGATCAGCGCTTCGACGCCATTAAGTGCTTCGTCATACTGGTTTTGCTCAATCGCGCCGAACGCATCGGCCAGCAAAGACTCCGGTCCGGCATCGCTGTAGCGCGCGGTGACCGCGTCGGCAAGCGAACAGACGGCAAACGCGAAAATCGCCAGCAGCAGTCGGAAGCGAACCGGCTTCTTCATCAGCTGCCGATCCGCTCCTGTTGAATCAGCCATTTTCCGTTTTGCCGAATCATCACCAGTACCTTGTTGCTGGACGACTTGAGCGCCGCGGAAATATAGTGTTGACGGAACTTTACGGTGGCTTGATCGGAGCCGCTGGCGGTGACATTGAGGTTTTCTACCGTTACCCGGATTGCGCCAGCCTTACCAACCCGGCTGCTGCGTTCGGCTTCCCACTTGGCGCGCGATACGCCGCCAGGTGTCTTGAAGTTTGGTGCGTAATGAGACAGGTAGCCCTTGACGTCTTTCGAAGACCACGCCGTCGCCCAACCGTCGATGACCTTGGCGATTTCGTCAGCATCGGGGGAAACGGCTACTGCTTTTTCCGGTTCGGGTGGGGTTGGCGCCACGACGTGCTTGACCTCGGGTACCGTCGCGACCTGGATGGGTTTCGAAGCCTCTACAGCGACCGGTGCCGCCACTGCTGGAGTAGCTGCCGCCGTCCGTGTTCCGCGCGGGGTAACACTCATCAGTTCGCGAATCATCGCCAGCTTGGTTTGTGCACTGGAGTTGGAGGAGTCCAGTTGCAGGGCCTTGTCGTAGGCCTGGCTAGCCATGCGGGCATAGATGTCGCCCAGATTTTCATGTGCGGTGGCATACGAGGGGTGGGTGCGAATGGCCATCTCCAGTGCTTGGCGGGCCTTGTCGTACTGCTTCTGCTGGGCGTAAATCACGGCCAGATTGTTATAGGGCTCCGGCAGTTCCGGATAGTCTTCGGTCAGCTTGGTGAAAACGCCAACGGCGTCCTGCGTCCGGTTCATCTCGGTCAGGATTACGCCCTTCAGAAAACGCCCTTGGGCATCGTTCGGATTCCCCGAGAGATATTTGTCGACCTGGTCGAGCGCCTGGACATTTTGTCCCTGCTTTAGGGATTTCGTCGCATCCTGCAGCGAGTCAGCATGGACCGGCAACGCCATCAAGGCGACGGAGAACGCCAAGGCGGCAGCAAGGGCGTAGGGAGAAGCGCGGCGTGCGGTCATGTTATATTATCGACACGGATGGATGTTCAATCAGAGATTCTAACAAAGAAGCCAAGGCTGATTCCAACCACAACGCCCGATTGGAAGAAAACCGTATCTCCCTGGGCTTTGCTCAAACCCCAGGGTGCGTTTCCATGCTGAAGCTCTTCAATTCCCTCGCCCGCGAAAAGCAGGACTTTGTGCCGATCGAACCGGGCAAGGTGCGCATGTATGTCTGCGGCATGACGGTGTACGACTTCTGTCACCTCGGCCATGCCCGCGTCATGGTGGTGTTCGACATGGTGACGCGCTGGCTGCGGGCCAGCGGCTACGCAGTCACGTATGTCCGCAACATTACCGACATCGACGACAAGATCATCAAGCGTGCCGCCGAAAAAGGCGAGACCATCCGCGCCCTGACCGACCGTTTCATTGCCGCCATGAACGAGGATGCCGCGGCACTGGGCGTGATCAAGCCCGACCATGAGCCGCGCGCTACCGAATACGTACCGCAGATGCTGGAGATGATCGGCGCCCTGGAAAAGAACCAGTACGCTTACGTCGCCGGCAACGGTGATGTCTGCTACCACGTGCGCCGCTTCAAGGGCTACGGCAAGCTTTCCGGAAAATCGCTGGAAGACCTCCGCGCGGGGGAACGGGTTGACGTCATGGAAGGCAAGCAGGATCCGCTGGATTTCGTGCTCTGGAAACACGCCAAGGCCGACGAGCCGGCCGAGGTCCGCTGGGCCTCGCACTGGGGTGAAGGCCGCCCCGGCTGGCATCTCGAGTGCTCGGCGATGAGTTCGCAATTGCTCGGCAAACATTTCGATATCCACGGCGGCGGACAAGATTTGCAATTCCCACATCACGAAAACGAGATTGCCCAATCGGAGGGCGCTCATGGCGAAACCTCGGTGAACTACTGGATGCACAACGGCTTCGTCCGTGTCGATGAAGAAAAGATGTCGAAATCGCTCGGCAATTTTTTCACCATCCGCGAAGTGCTCAAGAAATACGATGCCGAGGTAGTGCGTTTTTTTATCCTGCGTGCCCACTATCGCAGTGCGCTGAATTATTCCGACGTCCATCTTGATGACGCACGTCAGTCGCTGGCGCGGCTATACACGGCATTGAAAGATTGCGAGGGCGCGGCTGCGGTCGATTGGGAGGAGGCGCACGCGCAGCGTTTCCGTGCCACGATGGACGACGACTTCGGCACGCCGGAAGCCATGGCGGTGCTGTTCGATCTTGCAACCGAAATTAACCGTAACGCGGATCCAAAGCTTGTATCGCAGCTCAAGGCTTTGGGCGGAGTTCTCGGTTTGCTGGAACGGGAGTCGGC
>JANLPY010000735.1:0-2202 GCA_031367505.1 Hyphomicrobiaceae bacterium
GCATGTTTCGGCGAGTTGGGCCCAGCATTCGAGGGTCTGGTCGAGGTTGGCCATGTCGGCCATGGAGCAACCGGCACCGAGATCGGGGAGAATGACGCTGACGGATTCGGGGGTGAGGATGTCGGCGGACTCGGCCATGAAGTGGACGCCGCAAAACACGACATATTCAGCGCCAATTTTGTCGGCGGCTTTGCGGGAGAGCTCGAAGCTGTCGCCGGTGAAGTCGGCGAAATCGACGATGGAGTCCTGCTGGTAGTGATGGCCGAGGATGATGAGCTTGCGGCCCAGTGCCTCGCGGGCGGTCTGAATGCGGAGGCGCAATTCGGGGTCCGAGAGTCGGGTGTAGATTTCGGGGAGGGGTTGTTGCCAGACCAGAGCCATGAAGTCCTCACTACATTGACGCCAGGATTGTAGTCGGTCAGGCGACGTTTTACGACCGAAAGGTTTAGTCCAAGGTCGCCATTCATTCGGGAACCGAGGTGAAATGGTAAAAAAAATGCTGCGAATCGCCATACGGCGGTTCCGATAATACCATTTCCCACAATCACTTAAAGCGGGTTTCGGCATTCCGCATCGGTCAGTCGGAGGCTTCACTTCATTTTCAGGGTCGGATTGCCGCGTTTTATTTAAACATTCCACACCTGCCTCACCGATGTTTGCCCATCAGTTGAGCAACTGTTGCGAGCGATGGCAATCCGCTTGTGGCAGAACAGGCAGTTGATTTGGAATATGCACCGGCATCCCGCTTCGGTAGGGAAGCCGAAGACGGTGTATGCCCGCGACCGCACCCCAACCGCGTTTTACGTTGACCGCGTGCGTTTCCAGTGGCGATTCAGCCTGTTGCCCGACGACGACCTGAGACCGGGTTCTCACCCGGTGGAAGAACCTTCAAGTCTGAGTCAGGCTGCTTTGCCGGTGCCTTTTCAGTCCGTGGCACCGTGTTTGATAAGGTGTGATTTGGGTTGTTGGGCTAACAATCTTCACGCCCCGCTGATTTCCAGCGCGGGCAGGCTTTGGAAGGAGTCAGTTTATGTCGAAGCGTACAGGTGCGATCGCGTTGGCTTGCAGCGCGGTCCTGGCAGTAGGTTTTTTTGGAAAGATCGCTTATGCCGCGGACCCGGTTGCTCCGGCAACCCCCACTCCCGCGCCCATCGCGACGCCCGCCGTTGATGCGGGTCCGACCAGCGTGTTGAATGAGTACGGCCTGAACAAGATGGGTGCCGGCAAGTTCCTCGCTGACGCCGGCATCAAGGTCGGCGGATACGTCGAAGGCTCGTACACCTACAATTTCCGCGGGCCGCGCAGCGAGATCAACGAAGGCCGCGTTTTTGATTTCGAGCACAATGCCGCACGGCTCAATCAGTTGGCGGTGCAGGTCGCCCGCTCCGTCGATGCTCCGACCATTGCCGCCGATGCCAAAGCCGGTAAGTTCGACATCGGTTTCGGCTTGGACATGCAGTACGGCTCCGATGCCCGCCTCATCCACGCCAATGGCTTGAACGGCTACGGTTCGGCCACGCATCCGATCAATCAATTCGATCTGACGCAGGCCTACGTCGATTTCATCATCCCGGTCGGCAATGGCTTGGATATCAAAGTCGGTAAGTTCGTAACCCTGTTCGGCAACGAGACAATCGCCCCGATTCCCAGCATCACCGGCAGCAGCGGCAATGCCCTTTATTCGCACAGCTACAACTTCGGATTCGGCATCCCGTTCACGCACACGGGCGTGTTGGCGACCTACGCGCTCAACGATAAGTTGAGCATCACCGCCGGCTTCACGCGCGGCTGGGAGCAGGCCACCAAGGACAACAACGGGTCCATCGATGGACTGGCATCAGTCGCCTATACCGTGAATGATGATCTCAAAATCACCGGCAACATCTCGGTCGGCCCGCAGAAGGCGCACAACTCCAAGGATTATCGCTACGTCTTCGAAGCGATTGTGGCTTACGCACCCAAAAAATCTCCGATCTCCATCGCCGTGGACGGCCTTTTTGGTTCGGAGCAACATTCGTCGCTCACCGGCACGACCGCCTACTGGTATGGAGTGACCGGCTATGTGGGGTATACGCTCAGTGACATGCTCACGCTGAATGGTCGCGCGGAATGGTTCCGCGACGATGGGGGTTCGCGCCTGGGGCTCTCGGCGAACTTCTACGAAGCGACGGTAGGCGTCTCGATCAAGCCTTTCTACAAGGA
>JANLPY010000187.1:0-2673 GCA_031367505.1 Hyphomicrobiaceae bacterium
TGGAGATGTGTCGATATGGCTGGTGGGATCGAGGCGGTTGCCGCGTCGGTCTCGGCTGATCTTGTGCGGCGTTTGCCGAGACAGAATAAGAAGCAACGCGAGGGTTTGTCATTGCTCGTCGCGACGATGTTGGACGTGCGCAGCGCCAACCTCATGGATCTGTCGGCATCGTTGCCGCGCGATAGCGAGCGCATCGATATGCGCTACCAGTGGATTTCCCGGCTGCTCGGCAACGAGTTGATCGACACCGATCGGGTCATGGCACCATTCGCCAGCGAAGTGCTGCAACGCGCGGCAACCCACGGCCGCCGCCTCATCCTGATCATCGACCAGTCGAAGGCCAACGATACCCAGCAGGCTATCGTCGTCGCCGTTCGTGTCGGTGGGCGTTCGCTGCCGATCGCATGGAGAGTGAAAGAAACCGAAGGCGCTATTGGTTTTTCAGAACAGAAACTCGCACTGGAAACAGTGCTGGCGCTGCTGCCTGAAGGCGCGAAAGTCGTGTTGATGGGCGATCGTTTTTACGGCAGTCCGGATCTGATCGCGTGGTGTCGGTCGAAGGGGTGGGACTGGCGGTTGCGATTGAAGGCGGACCTCCTCGTGTTCGAGGACGGTGGCGAAAGCACTGTGGCACAATGCTTTGTGCGCGGTGAGCGCATGTTGACGGACGTCGGGCTGACGGCGAAACGTGTGCGCACCAACATCGGCATGGTCCACGAAGAGGGTCATCCCGAGCCGTGGTTCATCGCGATGTCGGACGTGCCAACGACGGCAAAAACATTCGACTATGGATTGCGTTGGGGTATTGAAGCGATGTTCTCCGACTTCAAGAGCCGGGGCTTTGGTCTGGAAGATAGCCAACTCCAGCGTGTCGACCGGATGGACCGCCTGATCCTCATCATGTCGCTGGCGCTCTACTGGGCCGTCTCGACCGGCATGTGGGCAGCCGAGAACGCAGCCCTGCCTGTCGAAAAAAAACGCAAGGCACGCGTCCGAAAAAGGTGGCTCGCAGCCTGACCTCATTCTTCAAGCGCGGCCTGCGCCGCATTCAGACCTGCCTGCAGGCCATCTGCGGGCTGCCTGCACTGTGGTCAGTTTGGAGAAACTGATGGATGGTGAGGGGGCCGACGTCCGAAAAACGCCCAGGCACGAAATCGCGGGAGATGGGTGACGGCGGTGCCGCTGGCTCTATGGGGATTTGAGGCCGGCGCCGGGCCGGGTTTGTCGCCTTCGTGGAAAGCAGACATCTCCAGCGAGAATTCGTAACGACGACCGACTGCCTCAATTGCAAATCTTGCTCAACTCTGCAAGCAGTCGCTCAAGTCTCACGGGCTTATTCAGAGCCGGTTTTCCTTGGAAGACGATCGGATGTTGCGCGCTGGAGTATCCCGAAATCACCAGGAACGGCGTTCCTTCCAAAATGAGGCGATGCGCGATGGATTCTGAAGTATCGCGACCGAGATTGACGTCAAGCACAACCACATCGCACGCGGTTGCTTGATCGAGAATTGCATGCGCCGCAGCAACTGAAGAAGGCGTGCCGACTACGATGAACCCGCTGCCGTTGAGTTGGTCAGCAAGATCAAGCGCAATTAGTGCATCATCTTCGACGATCAGAACTCTTGCATTCATGTTTCGCGCCCCTCGCCCAGCGTGATGTGATCGAATGCATTCGTTGCAGGACATTTCAAAAGCCAGCTGAAACCATCGTCCGCGTATTGGACATCTACTTCCCCAGATAAATTTGAGCGTACCAGTGTGCTGATCACCGTGGTTCCAAAACCCCGTCGGGTTGGCTTCATAGCAGGTGGCCCGCCGCTCTCGCGCCAGCTCATGCAGAATTCGTCGCCTCTGCCGTTCCGCGCCCAGTCGATTTCGACGGTACCCACGTCGTTGGAAAGGGCGCCGTATTTCACCGCATTCGTCGCCAGTTCGTGCAGCGCCATACCGATGCTCTGGGCGGCCGCCGCATTCAGGAAAGCAGGCCGACCTCGCAGCTTGATACGCGTCTCCAGAAGACTATCAAAATGAGCAAGCTGGGCTCGCACGAGAGCATCCAGCGACGTCCCATACCAATTATTCTTGACCAGGAGATCCTGGCTGGCGGCTAGCGCGTGAATTCGGTCGCTAAAACGCGACATGAAATGTTCCGGGCTGCCGCTCGCCGACTGACGAGCAATTGCCAGTACGAGGCCAAGCATATTTTTCGACCGATGATTGACCTCCCGCATTAGCGTTTCGACCAACTTCTCGCGCCGTTTTTGCTCGGTGATGTCGCGAGCGACTTTCGAGGCTCCGACGACATCGCCCGAGGGGCCTCGTACCGGCGAGATCGTGACCGAGACGTCTATGGTTCGCCCATCCTTTGTCACGCGGACGGTTTCGTAATGCTCTATGAGTCGTCCGGCCGTGATCTCCGCCAGAATGCGCTCCTCTTCATGCAGTCGATCCGGTGGCAAGAGACGCGTGATCGATTGACCGATCATCTCCTGTGCGGTGTACCCGAACATCCGCTCCGCGCCGCTATTCCAGCTGATCACGAGGCCGGTCAGTGTCTTGCTGACGATCGCGTCCAAGGATGAGCCGACGATGGCCGCGAAGTGCGCCGCAGCGCGTTGCACGTGCTCAGTGCGCAAGAGGACCGCGTTGAGTTCCTGGATCTTTTTGGATTGC
>JANLPY010000747.1:0-45609 GCA_031367505.1 Hyphomicrobiaceae bacterium
TTGTGGCTTGATCCCGCATGAGTGTCCTCGTCAGGGCTTGGACTTAGCTGCGAGGACGCTTTGCGATCGGTTGCGGCGGTACGGCTGGAACGCTCGGTGCGATCACCTCACGCGATAACGGCTGGGGCCCCATTCCAGCGGCGCCGCGGCCTCGTGCAGCAACGGCTAGGGGGGCCGCATTCGGTAAAGCGTCTGATCTGCCTGGCGGGCCGAACAGAACGATGCGCGCGATGCCAGCTTTGGCCTTCGCTGAATGAATGATCAAATGGTTCTCGTTTTGTAGAAGGCGGGCAATGACTACGCCCAGCGACCCGGAGAATTGACCGGATAGCTTTTCGTCAGGTGCAGCCCCCATCCGAACGATCTGGAATTCCTGAGTTTGCGCAATTTGGGCAAGTATCTCGTCGATAGGCGCGTCGACGGTCTCGATCGATAGCTTACCCTGCTCTTCATTTACCGTGATAGTGCCGGCGATGGCCATTGCCGGTATCAGAAATGCCGTTAGTGCGATCGCGACGCAATGCAGTCCCGCTGGCTTTCCTTTAATCTGTCGCATACGGCGGCCTCCAGAAAACACGTCGTTAATGTTATAAAGGCCCGGGAGACCATGATCCCCCGGGCCATTTGTACTTCGTATTGTCAGCAAGTTCTCGATCAATCGATCGCTCTAATTCTCTAGATTACCACGGCAGAGGGTTCTGTGGAGCTACAGCACCGTCGCCACCTTCACCCCAAACCATGAAGCCCATTTGATAGAACGTGTTCGCGACGATCGGGAAGCCGGAGAGGGTGTTTTCCGGGAAGATGAACTCACCGACCGGGGCCATGTACTGGCCTGTAAACAGGCCGTTGGCGTATTGGGCACTCTGCCAGCACACGTTCCCAGGAGTTTTGTTCACGAGGCCAGGCACTACACCGCCGACCGCAGGACCTGACGCAGATCCATTGTAGTTTCCTGTGGACGCGCCCGGCAAATTGCCCCGAGTTCCGTTCATGTCGAACCAGCGTCCCGGTGCATTCGCGGCGCCCTCGTCCATATTGGATGTGGGAACTGCGACGCCGTTCAAACCAATCGAACGCGTTCCAAGAGGGTTGTCGGATGCAGCCGGAGCACAGAGCGACCTCAACACGACGCGCATATAGCGAGTCGGAGAGTTTGTAACACCGCAGTTCTGGCTGCCGCCAGCCAGTGGGCATGCTGCAGCCGTACCATTTATTGAAGGAATCTTGATGGCGCGAATGCGGGCACGTCCCGGTTGTGGACCGACAAACTGGGTCTCAATGCCACCACCGAACGGTTGCGCGGTAGAGCTGGCCAAAGTTAGCGTGCGGCCGTCGTTCTGCTCAGCAAGCGCACCAGTCATAGACTCGAGCGTCAACCAGCGAAAGTACTCATTGGGACGAACCGGACCAAAGGGGAGCGAGCTGTCAGCCACCAATGGCCCGGTCAGGCTTCCGGCAGGGAGGCTGAAGCCCTTGTCATCGAGATAAATGTCGACCAACGAACCAACGTCGCTCGTATTAGCCTCGAGGACGAGGCGGGCAGTGGATTCAACACCTACAACTGCAGCACCCGTTGGTTGCGGATCGACGCCAATTCCAAACCCGCCAACGGCGATGTAGGCCGGAAGCGTGGCGGGCTGGGTATAAATGCCAACATTAGCATCGATGGTGTGCACCCAAATGATATCGCGGGTGCTGGTTGCCGGAGCACCAGCACCAGGAACGGGTGCTGTGGCTGCGCCGCCGACCACAAGTGTGCCGGCCCATGTAATGTAGTCGCCGACCTCGAAAGGTGCCATCTGCCTTGGATCGGGATCAGTGCCAGGGGTAGCGATCGGGTCATTGTTCCCGCCTCGTGCAGCAGGCCTTACTAAGGCCGCCGTGCCCGGCATATTGGCGATTGCCTTCATGACGAAGCCTGCGCAGAATCCATTCAGGGGCGCGGGTCGAATATCCGCTCCAGCGATCCGGAAGGCTATGCCGGCATTAGCGAACGTCCGGCAGGTATTGCCTAGCCCCGTCGGCCGGTTGACCTGCGGGCAAAGGGTATCACCAGCTGCCACAGCAGTGCGAGGCACGCACATCGGGTAGCCCGAAGCCGCGGCCTTGATCGTCGGATTGGCGTCGTCGACCTGGAAGCGGGCGTCCGGCGAACTTTGCTGCCGTCCATACCGGCCTTTAGGATCATTGATCAGCAGTCGGGTAGCGACCGTTCCACCTGCGGTGCTCACATAGATCGAGCCATCGGTGTAGTCAATGAACGAGATATAGCCGCTGCCCGAGTTGACCGCGTGTTGCGAAATGTAGACGAGCGCGCCGACATGCGTGCTTGCCGCACCGGGGCCTGCGATACCAGTCGACCCTGCTGCCCCCGGCGTATTGACGATGTTGCCGTCAACACGAATCTCGACGCCAGGGTAAATCGCCGGGGCAGGGGCAGTGCTGCCGCTGCCATTGGTGGCGATGGGAGCGATCCCACAGACGGCGTCGGTCCAGGTAAGCGTATTGGCTGGGTACTGGATAATTGTATCGGTCGGGATAGTGATCACGATACCATTGACCGTAACAGTACCACCTAAGTTCGTTGGTGCCCCGCAGGCCGATAGCGACGTCACGGCCTGGATGTGGCCCGAAATCGAGAAGCCGTTGACGGTCGGCGCAATATTCAACAACGTCGGTCCGGCTGGCGGCAGAATGGTGACGGTTGGTACGATGCCACCCGGCGCCGGTGCGGGCGGCGGCTTGGCCGTACCGCCCCTGCCGTAAGACTCGCCGATGCCAATTGTAAGTCCAGCGGCGACGCTAAGCGCGAGAATACCCGCTGAAATCATAAATGGTCTGATGGAGCGGCACTTGTGCGCTGTATCGCTGCCCCAGACCCGCTGCACTGAGTTAAGTAATCTACCACGCATTTTAACCTCCACCCGCCAGCGCAAATTGCCGGCCTATACGCTCCTGGAACAGGAGCCGCTGGAATGCACGATCCGTCGACGCGCTTAGTTGCGGCGTCGCTGGATCGTCGTCTTGGCCAGCGTGTTTGTGTGATCTGTGTTCAGATAAACACAATTTCCGCTAGCTATGCGTTCAGAATATTGAGGTGATGACCGCCTCGATACGGACGAAGGAACCGCTAAAACAGGCGACCAGTGACCGGTATGGGAGCGCTCCTTACCCGCCTTTTGGCATCCGACCTTAGAGCGACCGCATCAGACCTTGGTCTAGGTCAGATCCCGATGATTCCAATTGTGGTGGGGTTGGTGCGTGTACCGCTCTAACACGAGCGGCGCGGCGGGCAGGGCGCGCTCGATGTGTCCGAGACGAACAGCGGTACGATCAAACGTTGCCATTGGCGCGTGTCTCCCGCGACGAACTGCACGTCGATCGCAACGATGCGCGGCAACTTGTCAAGGTGAGCCCAGGCCGGTCGCCATCTCGAAACTCCATCGTCGTCGAGCGCTCCGAAATAGTTGAACTCAACTGATCTCACGCGGTCGAGCAGCCGCGACCTTCGGCGGGCAACAGGAGGTGGCGGTTGATCGTCCGCCGCAGGTGGACGGGCGAGCGTCTGGGTAACCACAAGATCGAAGGCGGAGGTTGGGCCGGCGGTCGTCTCAAGGCCAATTTCAATGCGATAAATCCCGTCAATTTGGGCGTCGGGCGCATACGAAGTCGTGAAGGTCATTGACCCCGGATTTCCTAGAAAACTGAGTTCGCCGCCGCTGGCTCCGCTGCCGCGCTGAACCGGACGGGCCTGACCAAGTGCGGTGTGCAAGTACGTCCGGGCGCCTTGGGCCGGCAGCGCCGCATTGGATCGTTCAACGAACGACAACGCCATGCGCGCAGTGCCGATGCTGGCGGCAAGAACAGAAGCGATGAGCGCGAACAGGGCAATTCCGACCAGCATTTCAATCAGCGTAAAGCCAGCAGTTGCGGCATTATCTGGGTGCAGGGAGGGGCCGGCTGTCATGGCGTCTCACGGATCATTTTAGCCGTTTCCAAGCGCACCATCGAAACGCCGCGCCGATCATAGGTCTCGAGTACAAGCCAGTATGGCCGCTCGACGGCAGCGGCAGAAGCGTTGTTTGGCAGCAGTGACGATACGGTCAGCCGCCAAGTCATGTCGTTGGCGTAGCGGCCTGACGATACGCCCGGGGCAAGGGTACCGTCCTGGCTCAACAGGTCGAGATATGAGCGCGTGACGGCAAGCGCTGCGGTGTGGGATTTCAGGCGGGCGGACGTCCGATAAGTGTTGCCGAGGGCTTGGCAGAAAGCCGCAAGCCCGACCGCCACGATCGCCAGGGCGACTATTGTTTCGGTAAGTCCAAAGCCATCGTCGGACGAAGCATCGATCGTCATTGGGCGGCTCGTCGTGCCGTCACCGTGCCTGTCAGCCAATCAATCGCTAGCGTGATCGACGTCTGCCGATCCGTTAGCGTTAGCCGTCCGCCGGTCGAACTGCCGTCCGGAAAGAATACCAAGTGCGCACGATCCGATGAGCGGCTAAACTCTCGCGACGTTGCTAAACTGAATCCAATCGACCCTGGCAACGCCACCGGCGCCCGGCTGCCTTGGATCCGATACGCATGAGCCTTGGCATCGAATTCGACTTCGACGGGGTGATTCTGAGAAATGGCGTCGGCCCGTGCGAGCTTTAAATCCGCGGCCACCCTGACGGCAAGTGGCTGCAACCTGACGGCTCCACCCGAATTGGAAATCGACGAGGTGGCGAAAGCGATGGCCATCGCCATGATCGCGAGCACTACGATCATTTCGAGCAACGTGAAGCCCGCCTCACGATGAAGCTGGCCGACTTCCCCGATTAACGTGCGTCTCATGACGGCCTTGGCCTCGTCTTCATCCGCTTAGGCGCAACCATGATGGACCAAGTTTGCGAGCTTCGAATTTTCATCGATGGGTGGAATATTAAGCACAATTTTCCGACGTATCGTTCTGCAACTCGCCGTCGGCGGTCAAGCACTTTGCGGCAATTCGACAGCGGCGCGAAGGCCACCGAGGGTGCTGCGCGCTAGTTCGAGTTTGCCGCCATACAACAGCACGAGATCGTTGACGATCGCTAGTCCTAATCCGGTGCCAGGGGTGGTGGTGTCGGCACGCTCGCCCCGCTGCAGTATGCGCTCGAACTCCTCGTCAGGAACTCCGGGCCCGTCGTCCTCGACAGTGAAGATAGCCTTGCCGCCGGAAGATCGGCCATCGATTTGAATGCGGCTGCGCGCCCACTTCTGGCCATTGTCGAGCAAATTTCCCATGATGTCGACGAAGTCGGCGCGATCGACCAACAGCCGCAAAGGTTCGGCCACGGCGATCTGCCATTTGATTGTTTGGCCCTTCGGCAAATGCTGTAGGGCAGACGCGATCTCGGCGATGATCGGCGCAGACTCGATGCGTCGATAGCGAGTACCACCGGGAGCCCGCGCCCTGGTGCGCGCAAGCTCGCGTTCGACGTGTCGTCGCATCGCCTCGAGCTGCCGATCAATCGCATCGGCCAGCACGTCATCACCGCGGCGGCGTAGCTGCCGGCTATGCGTCGTCATGACGGACAGCGGTGTCTTCAGCCCGTGCGCCAAGTCGCTGGCTCGGGATCGGGCGCGGTCTAGTGCTTGCTCTTGGGCTTCGAGTAACGCGTTCGTCTCCATAACGAGCGGCATGACTTCGCTCGGAAACGCGCCGCTCAGCCGCTTGATCTCTCCGCTCCGGACGGCCTGCAGACGGATTTTCAGATCGCTGAGCGGCCGCAGGCCAATAGTGACATGGGCGCTTGCGGCCAATAGAAGAAGTACCGACAACACGGCGAGGCTTATATGTAGTTCAAACGAGAAATCGCTTGTCGCGGCCTGTATATCCGCGTCGTTGATCGCCGCCACTACTTGCACCTGAGTGCGTCGGCTGCCTTCACCGATGTCTACGGTTCTGGCCATTCCGAAAAGCGCCTGATCGTCAGGGCCAGTCAGTCGCACCGGACGTGCGTCTGTCGTCGTCGCCTCGGGTGGGATCACCAATTGATGTTTCCAAAGCGAGGGCGACCGCAGAATGGGCACGCTATTTTTCGACACTTGCCAGTACCGGCCGCCATGCGCCGAAAGATATTGAGTGTCTGTCGGGGTATCGAGGAGCTTGATGTCGCCTGCGTCCGACAATTCTATACCATTGACCAAGCGGCCAACGTCTAACGTCAGTTCCCCCGTGGCTTTATACGTTATGCTTCGCTCGAACAGCAGCCGCAGACCCACGGCTGCCGTCTGCAATAACAAGAGCACGAAAACCAGCCAAGCGACGAGCAAACGGAAGCGAAGGGAAACCGTCATTCCACGCTGACTTTCATGCAGTAGCCGTGGCCGCGCCTGGTTTCGATCGTGTCGGATCCAATTTTCCGGCGCAGGCGCGTGATCATCGCTTCGACGGCATTGTCGTCGCGCCCATCATCTTGTCCGTAAACGTGGTCTTTGAGTTCCTCGCGCGAGACGACGCGCCCTTTGTGATGCATCAAATAACTGACGAGGCGGAATTCAAGCGGCGTCAGGTGTGTGGGACGGCCACCGACGGTTGCCTCCATTTGAGCCGTGTCGAGCCGCAAAGAACCAGCCGACAACTGTGGGCTCGAGACGCCGTGCGCGCGCCGCAAGAGACCCCGGAGCCGAGCCACGAGTTCAGCCATCTGAAAGGGTTTGGGCAAGTAGTCGTCGGCACCGGTATTGATCCCTTCAACACGCTCGGCCCAGCTGCCGCGCGCAGTGAGGATGATCACTGGCACCATGACCTGCTCGGAACGCAGGCGGCGCAGGACACTCAAGCCGTCCAATTGCGGCAAGCCGAGGTCGAGCACGATCGCATCATAAACTTCGGTACTGCCGAGGAACCATGCGTCGTGCCCGTTGTTGCACAACTGTGTCGTGAAGCCAGCGTCTTCGAGCCCTGCGATGATGTCATTCGCAATCTCGATTTCATCCTCGACGACGAGAACTTTCATCGGCAGGTTCCAAAGTCGGCTCGCTCAGCCTGGCGCATTATGCAATCACGCTGCATGGCTTGCCACTGCTATAAAGTGCAATGCTAGCATCTACCGGTCAAAGTAACAGCGCCTTTGCGCTTGCAACGCTTATTGCATTTGCCGCCGCATCTGAATGACCGCTTCGACGCGATTGCGAACCTGCAGCTTGTGCAAGACGTTGGTCATGTAATGTTTGACCGTCTTCTCGCTGAGTGTGAGGTTGCGAGCTATTTCCTTGTTCGTCAGTCCTTGCGCGGCATGAGCCAAAATTTCCTCTTCGCGTGAGGTCAGGTCGGAAAGCGTGTTGCGCTCGCGAACAGCCGGTTTCTGGCGCAATTGGGTGAGCAAGCGGGCGGCCAATGCGGGTGTAACGTAAGCTTCCCCTTCGCATATGGCGTGCAGCACACGAGCGAGTTCTTGGCTGCTCACGCCTTTCAAAATGTAGCCCTTAGCGCCGGCTTCCAACGCAGCGTTTACGCTTTGCTCGGTTTCGGAAACCGTCAGCATGACGATGCGTATTTCCGGATCGAGGCGGGCAATCGCGGCGGCGGCCTGTAGTCCGCAGCCAGGCATATTGATGTCCAACAGTACAACGTGGGGGCGGAGTTGTTGTGCGAGTGCGATCGCCTCCTGGGCGTTGCCGGCCTCGCCCACGACTTCAAATGCCCCGGCGCTTTTCAGAGCCAACCCGACGCCTGTGCGAAACATTGGATGATCATCCGCAATCAGGACCCTAATTTGGTCAGTCATCGAATGTAACCCTTCCATTCACTCTGAACCGCGAAATGATGCGAGTTCCAGCCCCACGCAGTGAGTCAATCTCAAATTCGCCACCAAACGCTTCGACACGGCAGCGAAGACCGTAAAGTCCAAATTGTTGGGTGTCGTCCATGCTTGCAGGGATAATGCCAGGCCCTTGGTCGATAACCTCGAGTTGAAATATCTCGTCTTTGAATGTTGCAATCACTTCCGGCTTGGCGCCGCTGGCATGGTTAGCGGCGTTGCGCAGACCTTCCTGAACAAATCGATAGAGGCAGCAGTTCAATGTGACTGGCAGGTCGACCGCCAGGTTGGCGAGGTCGAGGGCGACCGAGGTGCCGGTCCGATCCTCATGGTTATGCACCGCAAACTGAATAATTTCCGCCACCGAATATTTCTCAAAATCAGGAGTTAGGCCAGATGATAAATTCCTGATCTCCTGCATTGCCTGTTGCAAGGATGCACGGATCGTGCCGACCGTAGTCTCGCGCATATCGGCCTTTTGGCCGTCGGCTGACACCGACGACAGGCCGCCCAACTGCAACAGTGCCAATCCGATGAGTTGAGCTGGACCATTGTGCAATTCTGCACCAATCCGCCGCAACAGACGATCTTCCAGCCCGATTGATCTTTGAATGCTTGTGCTTGGTGAGCGGGCTGTCGTGTCGCCGGCGCAAGTGTCCCGAATTGCGTCGTTGGACGGCTTCGCCCCGATCATGATTGCGAGAAACGGGATCTTCGACAAAAACTGCAGGTGCGCAAAATCTAATCTAAGTGGTGAAGTTGCCAAGCAAGTCGCACCAGTTTCGCTCGGATAAAATCCCAAAATGAGGACAAGAACAAAAAGGCAACAAGCAAGCAAATAAAAATGACCTGGTTTGGAACTAAATGTTGCTCGCGTTCGTTGCTGTTGAGGGTCAATAGGATCACAGCAGCGGAGTTTAGGTCCGGAGCCAGCCTTTTGGGTTGTTGTTACGCACACGTAGGAACTCACGCGCCCCCGCAGCGTTAGATAGTCACTACGCATCACTCACACTCAAAATGAACAACATGTAAAAACATTCAATCAGAAAAGCTCGGTGCAAACATCATGCAATTGATGAGATGTTTACAAGGGAAAATCTGGCAGATTCATGAGTTGGTTTCAAGTGTGTTGCACGTCAGACAACAAATTAATCTTCTGTGCGTTGTTTCGCATGTTAACTAATTGTTTTTACTGAGTTTTAATTGATCAACTCCGGCGCAGATTTGAGCCAATTTTGAGTCGATAGTACGACACTGCACAGAAATTGTTTTTCTCTTTACGGTGCAACGTACACGACGGGGAAATGCAGTTCCTGCATCTTCGCAATTTAGGAAACAATCTGTTGTTCGCGTTGTCCACAAATAAGTTTTATGCAATGTTTTCAATGGTTTGATATTTATCTGACATCTAGCTGACATTGGCTGTGCCTGTTTTGTCAGACGGCGTCGTGTAGGAAGTGAAAAGCAAATTGGATTGTAGGTGGAGCACGTGACTATGGGCGTCTCATTGTATGACAATCGCACGCGTGCGTTGGGTATGGCGATGGTTGATCACCGTGTCGAGCTGCATGCGTTGAACCAAGCCGGTGAAGTTGTGTTGCACGGATGGTTCTCTCCTGAATCCGGTATCAAGATTCTGTGCCGTCAGCCGCGCTGCATGATCGCGATGGATGCCCAATTCGTGCCTACGACTTTCGCGCAGACACTTGAGATCATGGGACATTCGACCATCCTCGTTGAGGCTGGTGATGAAACGGACACTCCGCTGGCTCGCAGCGCAAAGGATTTGGCTCGCATCGCGATGACTGCAGCCAATCATTGAAATCTGCACGTTCGCTGAACTAGCCGGTTGACTTGGTATCCGCTGAAGCATTTGGTGTGGTATCCTCCGTTGACTGGCAACTCGCTAACGGACGGCTCACCAATTCAATGTTCCTGCGCCGGGACGGCATTGCACGTCTGCGCTCTCATCATGCCAAACCCAGCAATTTGATGTTACGGTCGGCCAATTGGCCAGCTCAGCCGCGGGCAGTTGCATTGGGGACATGCGACGTGTGGGGTACCGTATGAATGTAACCAGTGTCGAGACGCGCCCGATCAGGCTGCCTCTCGACAAGCCACTTGGCAGTGCCCTTGGCGCCATAACCTGCTTTGGCTGTATCCTTGTGACTGTTCGTTGCGACAGTGGCGTTGCCGGCGAAAATCTTGTTTTCACGCTCAATGATCGCCGAACCGCCGTCGTTCGCAAAATGATCGACGAATTGTCGGAACTCGTGATCGGCCGTGATGCTGGACATATTGCGCAGTTTTGGGCGCGAGCGTGGAAAGACATCAATTTTATTGGCCATACCGGCGTCCCGGTAATGGCCATTTCCGCGATCGATGGCGCCTTGTGGGACGCTCTTGGTAAGTCCGCTGGTTTGCCGATTCATCGGCTGCTTGGCGGGGCCAAGTCGAAGGTTGCGGTCTATCACAGCGGTGGGCTGTGGCTGTCGCATTCCGAGCGCGAATTGGTCGAGGAGGCAGAACGGTTTGTCGTGTCCGGTTTTAAGGCGATCAAAATGCGGTTGGGCTCGGCCGATCCAATGGTCGACGTCGCACGCGTTAAAGCGGTGCGCAATGCGATCGGCCCGCACGTCGCGCTGATGGCAGATGCCAATCAGGGCCTCAGCGAAAGCAGCGCGATCCGGCTCGGGCGCCATTTGGAAGAATTCAATCTCGCCTGGTTCGAGGAGCCGCTTCCGGCCTGGGACCTTGAAGGTGTTGCCCGCGTTGCGGCCGCCCTCGACACGCCGATCGCCAGTGGAGAAACCGAATACACGCGCTATGGTTTCCGCCGCATGCTCGATCTGCGCGCGGCCGATATCCTGATGCCGGATCTCCAGCGCGTGGGAGGTGTGAGCGAATTCATGGTTGTCGGGCACATGGCGCAAAGCCATGATGTGCCGGTATCGAGTCACTTGTTTCCGGAATGTAGCCTGCAGGTGCTCGGTGCTCTGAACAATTCGACGTACCTCGAATACATGCCGTGGTTCTCCAAGCTGTACAACGAAGCGATTGCGTTCGAAGATGGTTATGCGCTCGTGCCGGAACGGCCCGGGTGGGGGTTCACTTTCAACCACGATTACATTGCCAGCCTGCCAAGTTGAGCGACAAGCTCACGTCACAAAAAACTGAAAATCCCGAGGAGGAAACGATGAAACTTACCCGACGCGACTTCGCCATAGGCTCGGTCGCAACCGCCACCGCGACATCGATCGCATCGCCGGTATTCGCACAGGCCGAGCCGCTGCGCATCGGCTGGCTCGCCGCTTTGACGGGCCCGAGCTCTGCACCGGCCGTCGGCTTTAATAGAGGCGTGATATTTGCGGCTGATGCCATCAATGCGGCCGGCGGCGTCAAGGGACGCAAGATCGAGATCGTCACCCGCGATACGCAGGGCGATCCGACCAAGGCCGTCAACGCCACGCAGGAAATGATCAGCCAGGCCAAGGTGCACGCGATCTGGGGCCCAACCAATTCCGGCGAGTCGCTCGCCGTCACGCCGATCATGGCGCGCGCGAAAATGCCCAACATCCACCCTTGCGTGGTCGACACGCTGATCGACGAGCAGAAGTTCCCCAACGCTTTCCGCATGACGCCGTCGAATACCCAATGGGACGATGCCGTTCGCAACTACTGCACAAAAATCGTCAAGGCCAAGAAGGTCGCGGTGATCGGCGACACGACGGGCTATGGCGTCAGTGCTGCCAAGGCGTCAGCCGCAGCCTTCGTCAAGGATGGCGTCGAGGTTGTGTACCTGGCCAACATCGACTCGACACAGCCCGACATGACGCCGGACATGCTGCGCGCGAAGACCGCCGGCGCCGAGGCGATCGTAGTGTGGAGTGTCTCGACCGGCATGGACGCACGCATGTTCAACACGCGTGCAGCGCTGAACTGGGATGTCTCCTTCGTTGGGCATCCGTCGATGTCGTCCGGCGAAATCGCCAAGTTGATCGACAAGCCGGCCAATTGGGAGAAGGTCTATGCCATTGGCTATCGCAGCTGCAGCTATGGTGAGGATGGCAAGTTGCCGCCACGCACGCAAGAGCTCGTGGACAAGCTCAAGGGCAAGGTGGATTTGTCCGACACGTTGCTGTGGTGGGTGGCCAACGCCATCGATGCCGTCAACTTGATCGCCAAGGCGGTCGAGGCCGGCTCATCGTCGAGCGAAGACATCATCAAGTACTGGAACACGGTGAGCAAATATCCGGGCTATTTCGGCGAATATTCGTGGACGGCGACCTCGCACAACGGCTACCCCGCCGGCGACGTGGTGATGTCCGCTGCCAACTCGGCCAAGAATGGCACGTTCAAGCTCGCACCCGGCTATAGTTGATTGGCGCCGGAAGTTTCCGTCGCTGCCGTTTTTTATTGTCGCTGCCGACACGCGTTCCGCGCGCCGGCCGGCAGCGACGGGAACTTCGCGCGTGTCGGCAGCGACAATCAAAAAAGAGACCTCACCCATGCTGTTTTCCATCGTATCGACGGGTCTGGCCATGGGCGCGATTTATGCGCTGATCGGCGTGACGTACAACACGATGTATTCCACATCGCGCGTGATGAGCTTTACCTCCGGGCAGCTCGGAATGCTGGGCGGTGTGTTCGGCTCATTCTTCATGCTGCGGATGGGGCTGCATCCGGTTCTTGGTCTCGCACTCACTCTTATCGGCTGTGCCATTGTCGGCGTCGTCACCGAAGTCATCGCGGTGCGGCCGGTGTTGAAAAGCATCGAGCAGCATCTCTACGTATTGTCGACGCTGGCGCTCGCTTTGATGATCCAGCAGGTTGTCGCGGTCGAGTGGAGCACCGAGCCGCAGCCGTTTCCACGTCTGTTCGGCACTGGGGCGGGCATCTTCGATGAGAAGTTCTGGTTCCCTCTCGTTGCGTGCGGCTTGACCATTGTTGGATTGGAGCTGCTCTATAAGCACACGCTGGTCGGCCGCGCATTCAAGGCGATCGCCGAGGACAATTTCTCGGCGCAGGCACTTGGGTTACCCGAGCGCAACCTGCGCATCGCAAGCTACGCGCTTGCCGCCATGATCGGTGGATTGGCTGGCTTCTCTGGCGGCGCGCTGCTGTTGGCCTTCGTCGCCAACGGCGCGATGCTGAACTTCTACGGCTTCGTGCCGGTGGCGCTCGGTGGCTTGGGCAATAATCGCGGCTCGATCGTCGGCGGCTTCGCGCTGGGACTGTTCCAGCAAGCAGCCAATTTCCTTTGGGGCGGGATCTTCGCCTCGGTCGCCGTGTTTGCGCTATTCATCGTGGTGCTGCTGATGGCGCCGCAGGGTCTATTCGGCGCACCCGCCGCCCGGAGGGTATGATGAGCGTTGATACCGGACCAATGGCGCAGGCGACAGTGCGCGAGAAACCAGCGAGCGTCCGGATGGCCGGGCTGGTGCCGCTGCTCGTCATTCTGGGGCTCGCGGCGATCGTGCCGTTCGTTGGTAACGACTATTGGACGCTGATCGCCACGCGCGCCGCAATCTATTGGGTGCTGGTGAGCGGGCTCACGCTGGTGGTTGGCTACGCTGGTCAGCTGGCGATCGGCTACGTTGCGTTGCTAACGGTCGGCGCCTATGTGACCAGCGTGTTGGCTGCGGGCAATTTCCCCGGCCTCCCCGCCATCCCGCCGTTTGCGGCCCTTGCCGTCGCTGGTGTTTTCGGTGCGATCTTCGGCGTCATCGTCGGATTGCCGGCGCTGCGCTTGCGCACCTTCTATTTCGCGATGACGACGCTTGGCTTTGCCACCATTGTCACGCAGATCGCGCTCGCCTGGCAGAGTGTAACCGGGGGTGGCATTGGTCTGACCGGTCCTGAACTGCCAGCGCCGTTCGATACTGGCCGCGGGCTGTTATATCTATGTCTCGCGATCGCCGCCGTTTGTACTTGGCTCGCCTCCAACATCGCGCAGAGCCGCTATGGCCGAGCACTAATCGCCATTCGCGATGCCGATGTCGCCGCCGAAGCCATTGGCATTTCGAAGCCCGCGCTGTTGGTCAAGATCTTCCTATTCAGCGGCGCACTGGCGGCGATCGCGGGTGGGCTGTTCGCTACCCTGCAGACCTACATTACCCCCGACGCGTTCACCTTCGATCTGTCGCTCCTTTTCTTTATCTCAATCCTGATCGGTGGACGCGGCTCGATCCTGGGCCCCTTGATCGGCACCATCGTCTTAACGCTACTGCCGGAGGTGGCCGCACCCTTGGCGGCGTGGTCGACGTTCCTCTATGCGGCGCTGCTGTTGCTCGTGGTCCTGCTAGTGCCGGGCGGGATCGCCGCTCTCCTCGATTTCAAGAGCCGCAATGCCTTGGCGAGCGATCGTGCGATCGTGCCGCGACCCGCCCTGGTATCGTCCTTCGCATCTGAGAATGGCGTCGGCGATACCATTGTACTGCGCGATGTCGTCCTTACCTTCGGCGCGGTGCGTGCGGTCGATGGCACCAGTATCGAGATCAAGCGTGGCAGCGTGCACGGCCTGATCGGCCCGAACGGTAGCGGTAAGACGACGACACTGAACATCATCTCGGGATACTATCCGCCAACCTCTGGGACCGTCGAGATCGGCAACCGGCCATTGGAGCCCGGCCGGCCTGAAACGCGTGCCGGCCAAGGCATCGCCCGTACCTTCCAAACGCCGCGTATCGTCGGCGAGGCAAGCGTGCTCGACAACGTGATGATCGGCGGCACGATCAAGGGCCGCGCCGGCTTCTTGACGACACTGCTCGGGCTGCCCGGCCACAATCGGGACGAAGCCGCCTTGCGAAAATCCGCATTGGATGCACTGCGCGTGATTGGTCTGGAAGACCTCGCCGATATTCGCTGCGACCGGTTGCAGCACAGCGAACTCCGGTTTCTGGAAATCGCGCGTGCGCTGATGCTCCGCCCGGCTTTTCTGATGTTGGATGAGCCAGCCGCTGGTTTGTCGGCCGACGAAATTCATCGTCTCGGTGAGTTGATCAAGGCGATCAAACAGAGCGGGACGGGCGTGCTCTTGGTTGAACACCATGCCGATCTGATTTTCGATATCTGCGACCATGTCACCGTGCTCAATCTCGGCCGCGTGTTGGCCTCTGGCACTCCGGCAGAAGTCCGTGCCCACAAGGAGGTGGTCAGTGCATACCTTGGCGGCTGAACCACTGCTCACGATTACCGGTCTCGATTCCGGCTATGGCAAGATCGCGGTCCTTCGCGGCGTCGATCTCGTCGTTGGCCGGGCCGAGATCGTCACGCTGCTTGGTCCCAATGGGGCCGGCAAGACCACGTTGCTGCGTGCAATCTCCGGGTTGTTGCCGGTGACCGGCGGCAGCGTGCAATTCGATGGCCGTGACATTTGCAACGTCGGTCCGCGCGAGGCATCGCGTGCCGGATTGGCGCATGTAATCGAAGGGCATCGTGTTTTCACCCAACAAACCGTGGCCGATAATCTGTTGCTTGCTGCCTATAATTTGCCGCGCTCCGAGCGCGTAAAACGGATCGAGGAAGCGCTTGAATATTTTCCCGAGATTGCTGCCAAGCGGCAGGATCTCGGCTCGGCGCTGAGTGGTGGTCAACAACAGATGCTCGCCGTGGCACAAGGGCTCGTCAGGCGGCCGAAGCTGCTCCTCCTCGATGAGCCGTCGGCCGGCCTGTCGCCAGTACTCGTTGACCGCGTGTTGACGGTGCTGGGCCAGCTCAAAGCGTCGGGAACGTCGGTGCTCCTCGTCGAGCAACTCGTCGACAAGGCGCTTGCAGCATCGGGCCGCGTGTACGCGATGATACAGGGGCGAATTGCACTTGCTGCACCCGCGAACGAGCAAGGCTTGAAGGCTCGACTAGAGGCTGCGTATCTCGGCGGCCACCAGCACGCGTAAAAAAGATCGGTCGCGCGATGACATCGCAAATCCCTCCTTGGGGGGCTGGACAGGGCTTGGCTTTGCGATAGCCTCGCAACCGCTGCTTGGCCGATGCCGGGCGGCAGTCAAGCGACCGCAAGAGTCGTAGATTGGACGATCAAGGGAAACACTCGGAGGATCCTATGAAATCCCGTCTGCTGTCCGTCGTGGTTGGCGCCGGAGCGATGGCGCTCAGCTCAAGCCTGGCGTTGGCTCAAGACACCATCAAGATCGCCTACATCGATCCTCTTTCCGGTCCCGGCGCCACGGTTGGCGAAGTGGGGTTGAAAACCTTCCAATTCATGGCCGATGAACTGAATGCAAAGGGTGGCGCTGCCGGCAAAAAATTTGAAATCTTGCCGTTCGACAACAAGACCAATCCGCAGGAAAGCTTGATCCAGGTGCAGAAGGCGGTCGATGCTGGAGCGCGGATCATCACGCAAGGCAATGGTTCGTCGGTCGCCGCCGCGCTGTCGGATTGGGTTGCCAAATACAACGAGCGCAATCCCGGCAAGGAAATCCTCTACCTCAACTACGCGGCAGTCGACCCGGTACTGACCAACGACAAGTGCACGTTCTCGCACTTCCGCTGGGATGCCAATTCCGACATCAAGATGGAGGCGCTCACCAACTACATGAAGAGCAAAGCCGACATCAAGAAAGTCTATCTGATCAACCAAGACTATTCGTTCGGTCATGCGGTCAGAGGCGCGGCGGTATAGATGCTCAAGACCAAGCGGCCGGACATCGCGATTGTCGGTGATGAACTCCACCCGCTGCTGAAAGTCACGGACTTCGCGCCCTATATCGCCAAGATCAAAGCATCCGGTGCTGATTCTGTGATCACCGGGAATTGGAGCCAGGACTTCGCGCTCCTCCTGAAGGCTGCCGCCGATGCGGGCTTACAGGTCAACTGGTTCACCTATTATGCCGGCGGGACCGGTGGACCGACATCGGTCAAGCAAACCGGCCTCAACCACCGCGTATTCGAGATCCGTGAAGGGTCTCCCAACAAGGATTACGCGCCGGCGCGGGCCAGCGAACAGGCATTCCGCGACAAGTACAAGGTGGCGATCCAATATCCGCGCGCCATGAATGAGATGCGCATGCTGGCCGCCGCGATCGATAAGGCCAAGTCGACGGACCCGCTCAAGATCGGCTTGGCGCTGGAGGATATGAAGTTCGAAGTGCACGCTGGTGGTGAAGGCTTCATGCGCAAGGACGATCATCAGTTCTTCCAACCGATGTATCTCGTTTCGTTTGGTGAGCGCAGCCCGGCTGAAACTTTCGACGAGGAAGGCACCGGCTGGGGTTGGCGGACGGTTGCGGCGCTCGACACCAAGGATACGATCGTGCCGACCACCTGCAAGATGACGCGTCCGAACTGAACCGGGCGATGGTGTCAGCCCCTTCCGGGTCTGACACCTTTGACCAATCGTAGGGCATGACGCTTGGCGGAACTCGTTGTAATCTCGACATTGAATGGCGTGTTGTTCGGGCTGTTGCTATTCTTGATGGCAAGCGGGCTGACGCTGATCTTTTCGATGATGGGCGTGTTGAACTTCGCGCACGCAAGCTTCTACATGCTGGGTGCTTTCCTCGGATTCCAGATCAGTCGCTGGGCTGGATTCTGGCCAGCGCTGATCATTGCGCCGGTTGTCGTTGGGCTGGCGGGGGCGGCCGTCGAACGGTTCGGCCTCCGCAATGTGCATGCCAACGGACACGTCGCCGAGCTGTTGTTCACGTTCGGCTTGGCATTCGTGATTGAAGAAGTCATCCAGATCATTTGGGGCAAATCACCGGTTGATTTTCGCGTGCCAGCCGTTCTCGATTTTCCCGCCTTCACGATATTCTCGACCAACTATCCAGCCTACAAATTGTTTATGCTCGCCGTGTCGATCGTGATTTTCGCCGGTCTTTTCGCGCTGCTAAAACGCACCCGCGTCGGGCTTATCGTGCAAGCCGCATTGACCCACCCGCGCATGGTCGCCCAGCTGGGGCATAACGTGCCGCTGGTGTTCATGTCGGTGTTCGGCGTCGGCACCGCCTTGGCTGGCATCGCCGGCGTGATTGCTGGACCGGCATTAGTGACCCAGGCGAGCATGGCATCGCTGCTGGGGCCGATCTTGTTTGTCGTCGTGGTGGTCGGCGGCCTCGGGTCCCTGCAAGGTGCTTTCATCGCATCGCTGCTGATCGGCTTGCTGCAGACGTTTGCCGTGTCGGTAAATCTTTCGCTTGCCGATATCTTTGCCGGCTCCGGGTTCACACCGCAGCCGAAGACACTGCTGGAAGATTTGTGGCGCGTGACGATTGCCCAGATCGCGCCGATCCTGCCGTACATCTTGTTGATGGTCGTGTTGATCTTCAAGCCGACGGGACTGTTCGGGAATCGCGAGACATGAGCCTCACTGGCGAGCCCGTATCGCAAGCGCAGCGCTTGGCCGGCAAGGGTCAGAGCCGCAGGTCGCTCAATTTGGGCGCTTGGGGAACGTGGCTTAGTCTCGCGCTAGCACTTGGATTTCTGCCGGTGATATTTCGATCCGGCACGTCGCTCACCATGATGAGCTTGATGGGCATCTCGATTGTCTTCGCGCTGTCTTACAACATGCTGCTCGGCCAAACCGGCATGTTGTCGTTCGGTCATGCCGTTTACTTTGGGCTCGGCGCTTACTTCACGGTGCACGCCATGAACGCGGTGATCGCCAGTAAGCTGCCGGTGCCAGTTGCCGTCATGCCATTGGCGGGAGGGATCGCGGGGCTCGGCTTCGCGATGTTGTTCGGCTGGGTTTCGACCAAACGCAGCGGCACTGCGTTCGCGATGATTTCGCTGGGGCTTGCCGAATTGGTCGGCTCGAGTTCCTTGATCTTGCGGTCGTTCTTCGGCGGCGAGGAAGGGGTCTCGACCAACCGAACCAAATTGCTGCGCGTGTTCGACTTTAATTTCGGCTCGCAAATCCAGGTCTACTACCTGATCGCCGCGTGGTGCTTCGTGTGCATCGTCGTGATGTTTGCGCTGACCCGAACGCCGCTGGGCCGGATATGCAACGCCGTGCGCGACAATCCTGAGCGGGTCCAATTCGTCGGTTACGATCCACACGTCGTGCGATACTTGGCGTTCTCGCTGTCGGGATTTTTCGCAGGAATTGCCGGCGGACTGACGGCAATCAACTTCGAGCTGGCGAATGCGGCGCTGTTTGGCGCATCGCAATCAGGCAACGTGCTGCTCGCGACCTTCATTGGCGGCTCTGGCTATTTCTTCGGACCTATCCTGGGCGCGATCATCGTCACGTTTCTGCAGAACATGCTGAGTGACGTCACCGAGGTGTGGCAGCTCTACTTCGGGCTGATGTTCATTGCGACGGTCATGTATGCGCCAGGCGGTCTTGCCGGTCTGATCATGATGCATCGGCCGGTTTGGCGCGCCGGTGCGCTGGGCAAGCTATTGCCGGGTTACGCGATGATGCTGGTGCCGATCGCATTTGTCGCCTTGGGCGCCATTCTGGTGATCGAGATGACGACGCACCTTGGCGTCAAGAGTGCCGAGGGGACGATGATGAAGCTAGCCGGATTGACATTCGACGCCAAAACTTGGCAACCGTGGCTGGTGGCACTGCTGGCATTGTCGATCGGCTGCCTACTGGGCAAATTGGCGCGCTGCCGGATCGAAGCTGCATGGGATCGGGTGCGCCCGATGACCCTAGTGCCGGAGGCTTGATGTGATGAGCCAGCCGGGCAAGGCAATGGCGCTCGAACTGCGCGGCCTGATAAAGAATTTCGGACCGGCGGAAATAATCCGTGGTGTTGACCTCGCCGTCCCCGCTGGCGAACGCCACGCGATCATCGGTCCGAACGGCGCCGGCAAGTCCACGCTATTCAACTTGGTCAGCGGACTGCTCCCTCTGACCGCTGGCGAGATCAGGCTCAACGGGGAGACGGTGAGCGGAATGCCGGCGTACCAAATCAACCGGCGCGGGCTGTCCCGCTCGTTCCAGGTGACCAACATTTTCCCGCAGATGACCGTCTGGGAAAACGTCCGCTGCGCCGTGCTGTGGGCGAAGGGCGAGAAATACGCATTCTGGCGCGCAGCAACGAACAACGCCGAGGTTGGCGATCGCACCGACGAAGTCTTGAGCCAAATAAATCTGATGTCGCGCCGGGATGTCCCGGCAGCTGTCCTGACGTATGCCGAGCAACGCGCGTTGGAAATCGGTGTCACGATGGCCGGCGGCGCCAATGTCATTCTTCTCGACGAGCCGACAGCGGGGATGAGCAAGGCGGAAACCGAACGCGCGGTCGAGTTGATCCGTCGCATCAGCGAGGGCCGCACCCTGGTCATCGTCGAGCACGACATGAGCGTGGTGTTCGGCTTGGCCGATCGAATCTCCGTTTTGGTCTATGGCCAAATCGTCGCGACCGGCACGCCGGCGGAAATTCGCGCCAGCGCGCGGGTGCGAGAGGCGTATCTCGGCGAGGAGGCGCATTGATGCTCGAAGTGCGCGGCCTCAACGCCTACTACGGCAAGAGCCACATCCTGCAAGGCGTCGATCTCGATGTGGCGGCCGGCGAAGTCGTCAGTTTGCTCGGCCGCAATGGGGTCGGCCGCTCGACCACGATCAAGGCGATCATGGGCGAGGTGCCCCCGATCGGCACGGTGCGCTTCAAGGGCCAGGATATCGCCGGCTGGCCGAGTTATCGGATCGCCCGGCTTGGCCTTGGCTACGTGCCGGAGCATCGCGATATTTTTCCAAGCTTGACCGTTCGGCAGAACTTGGCGCTTGGCCAGAAGCAGGCAGGGGTCGACGGCCGCTGGCGTCTTGACGACATGCTCGCAATGTTTCCGAATTTACAGCGCCGTGCCGGCAACGCTGCTGGCGTTCTGTCGGGTGGCGAAAAGCAGATGCTCACGATGTGCCGCACGCTGATGGGCGACCCTGAGCTGATCATGATCGACGAGCCGACCGAGGGGTTGGCGCCGCTCATCGTGAAGCAGGTCGGCGAGTTGATTTCCGAAATCGCACGGCGTGGTGTCGCGATATTGCTGGTCGAACAAAAGCTCGCGATCGCGCTACAAATTTCAAGCCGCGTCTACGTCATGGGCCACGGCCGGATCGTGTTTGACGGAACTCCGGCGGAGCTCAAGCAGAGCGAAAGCGTGCGTCGAGAGTGGCTCGAAGTTTGAGGGCAAGCGGTCACATCGATCATTCGAATGATCAGTGAGCCCCTCAGCTAAGCAATTTGCTGCTGGTTGAAAACAAAATTGCAACCTTAGCGTGTGTATCTAGAGGTGCGAGCGTACGTCGGCGTGCGCTTTCGTCCCTTGGATAAATCCCATGATCCTATCGAAACTCCGGTGGAGCGCACGTCCATCGATGTACTGCCCAAGCTCCTCGGTACTTGGAACTCTCTTGCTCGTCATGCTGTGGGGCGGGATTGCCGCGAAATATTTCGACAACAGAGCCTCGGACTTCAACAGCACCAAACGCGACAATGAAAATTTCGCAGTGCTGTTTGAAGAAAACGTTCTCCGGTCGCTGGGCGAGATGGATAAGGCGCTGCTCTATCTGAGGCGCACGCTTCAAACCGCCACCGCACCACTCGATCTGCATGCCGTCGTCGGTACATCCGACGTTCTCAGCGATCTGATCGTGCAAGTAGCAATCATCGATGAGCATGGAATAATGCGCGCTTCGAACGTCGGGCCACAGCCGGCGCCTGCAACCGACCTGAGCGACCGCGAACATTTTCGCGCTCACGTCGACAGTGCCGAGGACCGGCTGTTCGTCAGCAAACCATTGATCGGGCGCGCCAGCGGGAAATGGTCCGTCCAGTTGACGCGCCGGTTCCTTAAACGTGATGGGTCGTTCGGTGGTGTCGTTGTTGCGTCATTCAATCCTGATCATTTTGCGAAATTTTATGGCCGCGTGGACCTCGGCGTAGGCGCGGCGTTCACGCTCTTTGGGCGCGATGGGATCGTGCGGGCAACGGGCGGCAATCGCGATACCCGTTATGCCCTTGGAGAAATGATGAGTGGCGCCTTGATGGCGCACATCAAGCTCGATCGCCCCGAGGCATTCATTGAATCGCCGGAGAAATCGGGCGCCTCCCGCCTCGTCGCGGTGCGCCCGGTAGCCAATCACCCACTGATTGTAAGCGTCAGTGTGCCGGAGAATTCGATCTTTGAAGAGTCGCGTGCCAACCTCCGGTTGATGATGTTCGCCGGCCTGGCATTGTCCCTGATGATCGCCGTCGTAACCTGGCAGGCGCGGCGATCCGAACTGGCGGTGAAGCGCAATTCTCGCCAATTGCAATTGACCCTGGACCATATGAGCCAAGGCATCATGATGGTGATGGACGACCTCCATATCCCGATCATGAATGCGAAGTGCGTGGAATAGCTCGACCTGCCCGCTGAGCTCACTTCAACGTCACCTAAGTTCGATGAGCTCGTCGGATTTCTCGATCGACGCGGCGAGTTTGCAAACATTGTGATGCCCGAACATCTAGGGCCGCTTGAATTCTATGGCCCGCAGGATGCGACCGGAAACTTCGACCTATACGAGCGCGTTCGTCCTGATGGAACGGTACTGGAGGTGCGTAGCGCGCGGCTCGAGGATGGCGGTTTCGTGCGCACTTTCTCCGACATTACCCGCCGTCGCAAAGCACAAGACGATGCCGACCGGCTGGCTTCAGAAGATGTTCTAACCAGCTTGGCGAACCGGCGCGTGCTGAGTGAAACGCTGGACCGTCTCACCGAAGCGCATCGGCTGGCCGCCAGCAACCCGCTCGATACCTTTGCTATTCTGTGTATCGACCTCGATCGTTTCAAAGCGGTGAATGATACGCACGGGCACGCGATTGGCGATCGGTTGTTGCAAGCCGTGGCGCAACGCACGAAAAAGCTCGTGCGAACAACTGATGTGGTGGCGCGGATCGGTGGTGACGAGTTCGCAGTGCTTCTCGCGTCGGCCGACCAACAGCCGACTGCCGAGATCGTGGCGCGGCGCCTGGTTGAAGCGTTGAGCCGGCCCTACAATGTCGATGGGCATCAGCTATTGATTGGCGCCAGCATTGGCATTGCGGTGGGACCGGCGGATGGTGCTTCGACGAACGAACTATTGATCGCGGCCGACCTTGCGCTCTACGCGGCGAAATCATCGGGCCGCGGCACGTATCGATTTTTCGCGCGGCAAATGAACGAGGCAATCAAGCAACGGCAGGAAATCGAGACAGATCTTCGGCAGGCGATCGCCGATGAAAAACTTGAGCTGCACTATCAGCCGATCATCAATCTAAAGCAGAATAACATATGGGGTTTCGAGGCGCTGGCGCGTTGGACCCACCCTCTGAGAGGCGCCATCCCACCCGATAAATTCATTCCGGTCGCCGAAGATAGCGGACTGATCTTGCCGCTTGGCGAAAGGGCACTGCGGGAAGCCTGCCGGCAAGCCGTGCAATGGCCGATTGAATTAAGTGTCGCCGTGAATTTGTCGCCGCTGCAATTTGCCAACCCAGGTCTCGCCATGATGGTCGAGCGTATTCTGCGCGAAACAGGATTGCAGCCGCACCGGTTGGAGCTCGAGATCACCGAAGGGCTGTTGATGCGCAATACCGAGGCAACGATTGCGACGCTGCATCGCCTAAAGGAGATTGGGGTGCGCATCGCGATGGACGATTTTGGCACCGGCTATTCATCGTTGAGTTATCTACAGAGTTTTCCGTTTGATCGTATCAAGGTGGATCGGAGCTTCGTTACGCAACTCGGTTCCAATAGGACTTCATCGACTGTGGTGCGAGCGGTCGTCGATATCGCATCATCACGCGGGATGTCGACCACGGCAGAGGGGGTCGAAACGGAAGCGCAGCGCTCGGCTTTGGAGGCGTTGGGATGCGATGAAGCGCAAGGTTATTTGCTGGGCCGTCCAGGTCCTGTCAGTGGCGTCATCCAGGTTATCTCTGCCTGGGAGGAGCGCCGGCAGGGGGCCGCATGAGTGCGTTGCGTTCACGCGTTTACCCAGGTCGCTGAATCCAGAGCGTTAAGCGCGTCACCAGCGAGGTTCATGGATAGGAGTATGTCGCTGCGATCGATCGCCCGCCGCGCATTGGCGATGGAACGAGTGATGTTCAACACGGTGTCCCGGTTTGATCGTGCAATTGCCTGTGCTGCCTCGATCGATATCGGCGCAAATAGCACACTGTCGCCCGGGCGTCGCTGCATCAGCAGTCTCAAATCGGGGGTGATGACCGTCGCGATTTTCGGGTAGCCCCCGGTCGTTTGGCGGTCCACCAGCATGACGATGGGGAGGCCAGATCCCGGGATCTGTATCGAGCCGCCGACAATGCCGTCCGATACAATATTGAAGCCCTTCGCGTGCTCGATCTTGGGGCCGTCGAGGCGACATCCCATGCGATCGACTTCGGGCGTGACGCGATATGTGGCGGAAAAAAAAGTTTCGAGCGCCTGCGCCGTCACGTGAGTGTCCTGGGGGCCGAGTACAACGCGTAAAGGCCCGTTGGAGACCATGGGAACTGGATTGGCTGCGACTGAAGGACTATGCGTTGGCTCTCGGCGCATCAGGGGCAAGACATTGCCGGCGGCGAGATAGCCGCCATTTAGTCCGCCGATACCAGCGCGCGGGTGCAATGACATACTGCCGAGTTCTGGCTTGATATCCAAGCCGCCTTCGACGGCCAGGCAAGCGTAGACGCCGCTACGTGCGGACCCGATGTGCAGGCGGCATCCGGGGGCAAGCACAAATGATCTGTGATCAGGGACGGAAGCGCCGTCGATGGTGAGTGGCATTGGCGCGCCAGCCATGGCGAGCCGGACCGATCCGCCGACGGCTTCCAGCGTTATTCCCATCATGACGAGTTCGATGCACGCGGCATCTACCGGATTGCCGGCAAGCGAATTGGCGACAACGAGGGCGAGTGGGTCGGCGGCGCCAGCGGCTGCCAGCCCGAACCGCAACCAACCTGATCTGCCGCGGTCCTGGATCGATGTGTAAGGACCGCAGGAATGGATGAGTAGATGTGTCACTGCGAGCGTACCGCTACAATTTCGCCCCTCTCCGCTGCCGAGTACATCGCGCCGTATTGTTTCGCGGTAATCGGTTCGAAGTTGACCCGGTCACCGGGTTTAACAAACACAACCGGATCCCGGCGGGCCATGAACATTCGCACCGGCGTCGCTCCTATGACGTGCCACCCACTAGGCCCGACGATTGATCCGACTGCGGTTTGAACCCCGCCGATAACGATCGAACCTGCCGGGACCTTGGTTCGGGGCGTTGGCCGCCTTGGCGTAAACAGTATTGGATCGAGCCCGCCGAGGTAGGCGAACCCAGGTAGAAATCCAATCATGTAGATGCGGTAGTCCGGCGCCGCGTGCCGGTTGGCAACCTCGGTGGGATCGAGCTGATGAAGCTCGGACACGTCATCGAGATCAAACCCGTGGCCGCCGCCATAGCAAACCGGGATCGTCCACCTGTCGCCCGTATCATCGATCGGGGTGGTTCGCGTGTTGAGATCGTAGATTTGGTCGCGAAGCCTACCAAACGAAGTGAGGAGGGGGTCGAAATACACCAGAACGGATGCATACGTCGGTGCTGATTCGATGACACCCGTCAAAGCCGCGCGGCCTATCTCAGCGTCCAGCCCCAGCACTTGCGCGTTGATCTGGGCATCGACGATCTGCGGAAACTCGACCGTCAGAGCTGCATCGCCGCAAGGGGAAATCTTTGGGATGGACCGCATTAGTAATAAGTTTGCTTCGTGTCGAACGGAAAGTCAATTCATTTCCAGGTCGCGTAACGTGTCTCTGTGAATTGTAGGTGATGCAACTTATATCAATCATTCAGATAACAAAGTATATTATCTGTTTAATGATGATTTGGGTTCTGGAAATATATTCGACGCGAATAAATTTGCGTATCTTCCTCTAACATAAGAAAAAACAACAAAGATGCTTGCTTCGTGATCCAGCGCAACCGTTATGTTTCAACATATTGAAGTTGACAAATTCGAGCACGACGAGGTTCAATGCGAATGTGACCAATTCACTGGTCGAGCGAATGGCGGCGATTTGTCAATCTTGCGCCGCAATGAGGTGATAATGAGTTTTTCGGATTATTCTGCTCAACCAACATGTCCACATAACGCGCGCACCCAAAAGACAAGATCGACGCCCAGTACCGACAAGGTTATCGCCTCTTTCAATACCTGGGCCTTCAAACGCGAACAGCCCTCTGACGTTGATTTGCTTTCGAATATAGTGCGGAAACAAATCAACAATGGGTCGCCCATACAATTCGTCCTATATTGGGGCAAAGGGCCGAGAAATAGAACGGCGTTGCCGGACCTCCAATGTCTGGATTATCTGATGGCTTTTGCCGATCGCGTAAAATCGGTTTATGAGCCGGGGGCTCATCTCACATTGATTTATACCGACACGCACGCAGCGCTCAACGGCCATTCGGCGGCGAATACTCAGCAATACTTCGCCGGGATTGAAGCGGCAGCCGCTGAGCGTGGCTTTGGCCAATGCCGGCTCGGCGATCTGGTGCGGAAATTTCGCAGTCGCGGCTCGCACGAAGCCGATCATTCTGGCCGGGGTGCGATGTTATCCAACCTGACCCGATCGGCGTCTCGCTGGTATCGGGGGGGCGGTGACGCAGAAGCAGGCGCTGTTGCCTACTATGATATGAACATGGTCGAGAAGCACGTCATCGAAGCGGCGTTTCCGCAATCGATTTTCGTAACGTTCAACGGCAGCGATCTGCGTGCGTTGTTTCCGGATAATCTGCCTATCTTCTACATGTACTCGCTACGCAAAGGCTTCGGCGTGAAACCGTGGTTTATCGATGACGCCATCGAATCCCTGGCGCAACCGGGTGCCGGTCAAATCGCATAAGGCTCGTTGAATGGATCCGGCAGCCATCGCATTGGCGCTCGCGGGCCTTTTCCTGGCGGGCATCATCAAGGGCGGTACCGGCCTCGGCTTCACGTCGTGCGCGTTGCCGTTTCTGGTGCCAGCGGTCGGCTTGCCGGTGGCCATGACCCTAGTGATCGCACCGGCGTTGGCAACCAACGCCGGTGTGGCACTCGGCGCCGGCCACTTCCGCGATACCGCGCGCGGTTTTTGGCTGTTCTACGTCGCGACGCTGCCCGGTATCGTCATCGGTCTCAGCTTGTTGCTCTCGATCGATCGGGCCATTGCCGTGCGTGCCCTGGGTGCTTGCGTGATCGCCTATGCGATCTTGGCTGTCGTCAAACCCAATCTTCGTTTGGCTCCGGGGTTAGCTCACAAGCTGCAAGCGCCTCTTGGGTTGACGAATGGCATCATCGCTGGCTTGACGGGATCGCAGGTCGTGCCGCTGCTACCCTATATGATGTCGCTCGGCCTCGAGCCTGCGCGCCTGGTGCAGGCGATCAATCTTTCCGTCATGCTCAGCTCAATCGGTCTGGCGCTGGCACTGGCGTGGACCGGCATCGGCAGCGAATTCGTGTTCAAGATGTCAATGCTGGCGATTGCTCCGGCGATCCTTGGCGTTCAACTTGGCTCACGTTGGCGCGCGCGCATGTCAGCGGAGCGCTTCCGCAAGGTTGTGCTCGGCGTGCTATTCATCATCGGTGTTTCGCTCATCGCCCGCTAGCCGTTCGGGCAGGGATTAGTCGAACAGGTCCGGCGGATCGGCGGAACTTGGCGCCGTGAGGTCGGCTGCCCCGATGCCGATCAGGCGGAACGTACGGCCATCGACTTCGCGCCGGATCAGGGCCAATGCCTGAGCCTCGATGACGGACGCGCGCTGCGTTGGATGCGCCAGCCGCATATTGCGCGTCAGCACCTTGAAATCGGATGTCTTGAGCTTGAGTACGATTGTCCCCGCGGCGAAGTTTTTGCGTGCAAGCTGCGTTGCCACCTGTGCGCAAAGCCCTTTCGCCTCGGCCACGAGATCATCGTAGCCGGCGGTGTCGCGGCGGAACGTGTTCTCTGCCGAGATGCTCTTGGTCGGGCGATCCGGAGTGACCACCCGCTCGTCATCGCCCTTCGCGAATAGCGCCAGCCTGCGGCCGAATTTGCCATACGATGCGATCAACTGCTCGGGATGCATGGCCTGCAGATCGCCAATCGTTTTGACGCCGTCCGCCTCCATCCGGGCAGCTGTTGCGGCCCCCACGCCATTGATTTTCGACACGGGAAGGTTGGCAACGAATGCTTTGGCTTCGAATGCGCCGATCACGGAGAACCCGCGCGGCTTCTGCAACTCGGAGGCTAATTTGGCGAGGAACTTGTTGGGCGCGAGGCCGATCGAAACCGTGATGCCGACCTCGTGCTCGATGCGCGCTGCGATCGTGCTCAACGCCTCGGCAGCGGGGGATGCTTCGGTGCGCCAATCGTCGGTGAGATCGAGGTACGCTTCATCAAGCGATACTGGCTCGAAAACGGATGTCTGGCTGAGGAAGATCGTTCGAATATCGTTGCTGACACGCTTGTACTTCGCCATGTCAGGCGCAATGACGACCGCGTCCGGGCATGCCTCCAGCGCTTTGAACATCGGCATCGCCGAGCGCACCCCGAAACGGCGGGCAATATAACAGGCGGTGGTGACGACGCCGCGTCCGCCAGGGTGGCCGACAATTAGCGGTTGTTTGCGGATTTCCGGCCGGTCGCGCTTCTCGACAGAAGCATAGAATGCGTCGCAATCGATGTGGGCGATGCTGAGGGTTTCGAGTTCAGGGTGGGCGACAATGCGATCCGAACCGCAGTTATCGCAAGCGCCATCCTCGAGTTGAGTGATGATGCAGCAATCGCGGCACAGGGCTCGGATGATGCCCGTCACATCACCCTCAACCCGGTCCGATCATCTTCTCCGGCCGCACGATAGCGTCGTAATCGGCGGCGGAGATGCCTTCCTTCAACGCTTCCTCGCGCAGTGTCGTACCGTTCTTGTGCGCGGTCTTGGCGATCTTGGCGGCTTTGTCATAGCCGTACTTGGGCGCAAGCGCGGTCACCAGCATCAGAGAGCGTTCCAGCGCTTGCTTGATGTTGTCTTCGCGCGCTTCGATGCCAACAACGCAATTGTCGGTGAAGGAGACGCTCGCATCCGCCATCAAGCGGACAGACTGCAGGAAGTTGTAGGCCATCACTGGATTGAAGACGTTCAGTTCGAAGTGGCCAGACGCGCCGGCGAACGTGATCGCGGCGTTGTTGCCGAAAACGTGCACGCATACCATGGTCAACGCCTCGCACTGGGTCGGATTGACCTTGCCAGGCATGATCGAGGAGCCGGGCTCGTTCTCGGGCAGGTTCAGTTCGCCCAGCCCTGAGCGCGGACCGGAACCCAAGAAGCGAATATCGTTTGCGATCTTGAACAGCGACGTCGCGACCGTGTTGATTGCGCCGTGGCTCATCACCATTGCGTCGTGCGCGGCAAGAGCTTCGAACTTGTTCGGCGCCGTGGTGAAGGGCAGCTGAGTGATGGACGCGATCCGTTCCGCCACTTGCTCGGCAAAACCAACCGGTGCGTTGAGGCCGGTGCCGACCGCCGTGCCGCCCTGCGCCAGCTCCATCAAGCTCGGCATGGTGCTTTCGATGCGCTTGATGCCGTTGGCGACCTGGGTCGCGTAGCCGCCAAACTCTTGGCCGAGGGTCAGTGGCGTTGCATCCTGCGTGTGGGTGCGGCCGATCTTGATGATGTGATCCCAGGACCGTGCCTTGGCGATTAGTGCCGCGGCCAGTTTCCGCAACGCTGGCAAGAGCCGATGATGGATCTCCTCGGCGCAGGCGATATGCATGGCCGTCGGATACGTGTCGTTCGACGACTGGCTCATGTTGACGTGATCGTTCGGGTGCACCGGCTTTTTCGAGCCCATGACGCCGCCCAGCATTTCGATGGCGCGGTTCGAGATCACCTCGTTGGCATTCAGGTTGGATTGGGTGCCGGAGCCGGTCTGCCACACGACGAGCGGGAAGTGGTCATTCAAGCGGCCGTCGATGACCTCCTGCGCGGCGGCGACGATCGTGTCCTTCAGCTCGCCATCGAGCCGGCCAAGCGCGTGATTGGTCTCGGCCGCTGCTCGCTTGACGATGCCAAGCGCGCGGACCACCGATGGCGGTTGCCGTTCGGAGCCGATCTTGAAGTTGCCGAGCGAGCGCTGGGCTTGCGCGCCCCAGTAGCGGCTGCTATCGACCTCGATCGGCCCAAAGGTATCGGTTTCGGTACGGGTGGCTGGTTTGTTGATCATTGTCCGGCTCAAGTTCGAGGTTTGAACGACCTGATTTTTAGCCCCGTATCACGGCCGCAGCTTGAAGGCGAGGGCTCGCCGGCCAGATGCAGATTTTTGCCGATTTTTTACCACCTCTGGAAACCCGATGGTTAGTTCAAGGGGGTATGCTGATGACTTGAGTTGCCCGGTTTAACGACCCGGTCGATTGGAGAGGCCGTCATGCGTAATGTTAGAATTTCAGTCGTAGCACTGGTGCTGTTCGTTGTGACTTCGGGGCTTGCCGAGGCACGAAAGATTTGGATACCGATCCCGTCGTTCTCGCAGGATGAGACGATGGTCAAGGTGCGAGATCTGCCGAAAGGCCAGCCGTTCCTCGATAAGGAAGGCAATCAAATCAGCCTCGGCTACCTGTGGAAATCGAATGGCGAGGGCCAGTGGATTGGCTATATTTCGCCGAGCCGATATTTAACTTGGACACCGCAGGTTGTCGCGGCCGTCGTCGTGGTCGCTGGCCTAGGCACCTTGCCGCCGATCCCCGAGCGTCCCGCCGGCATGTCGAGCGTTGGCGGTTTCGGTGGCCTGTTCTGGGGCCTCATCATTGCGCTCGGCCTCGCGTGGAAGATTTTTTCCAAATTCTTCCGCAGCACCACTCAGGCTGTAGCAAATCAGCAGGACAGCTCTGCGGCGGAGGACGGCCAGTGGGTGGCGCGCGCCGAGAAAGCTATGGCCTCAACGGCCAATCGGGCGTCCAATCGTGCCCCGCAAGTGGTTGCGCAGAACCGGCCGCCACGCATTATGCCGGGATCAGCGCCTCGCGCATCTTTCGGCCGCCGTTGACGGGTTAGATCCGCGACATCACACAGCCCAGCATCAGGATGACATGAGCGACCAATAGCGCCCAAAATTCATTGCCTTGGATCAGCGGGATCTGGGCTTCGAAAAATTTCACCACAAGAATGCATACGGTCAAGATGACCGAGAGCATGAACGTCAATAGTCCAGGTGCCTTAAGACCCATGTTCCCGTTCTCCTTCGTCCCGTGAGATTGCGTGATGGCTTTCATCCGGCACCTCCGATGTTTGATTGGCGTTGTTTGATTGGTACAAGACATTGCGACTCGGAATTCACAGCGAACGCTAGCAGCGGCAGTCAAAGGTTGCCTGCGGCATCCCTGCACTGCCCACAGCTAAGCTTGCCAAATCTTTAGGATTGCGGCGGCTCGATGTAATTGAAGCCAGTGCCGACGGCGACAACCTCGAGCGCCCCTGTCGTGATTGTCGGATGGGACACACGAATGGCGAGGACACCGTCGTAGCCCTTGGCTTTCGCGCGGTCCGACAGAATCGAAAAACAACGCTCGATCGTTTTGTCGAGTATGTACTCGTAGCGGGTCATGTTGCCGCCGACATAATTCGTATAAGCCTCGCGGATATCGCGAATGATGTTGGCGCCAGCCACTGCCGACGCGAAAACGAGTTCACCTTGCCGCACCGGCGTAGCGCCGATGGTCTCCGTCGTGACGAGCAGCATTCAACGTCCCCCCGCAGATGCCGGGAGGCGGGTGCGCCTGCCGCCGAAAAACAAACGCCGCATCAACAGCAGCATGAATAGAGCAAATGCCCCCAGAACGCTGATGGCTTCTGGATGTTTGTCCCATATTAGAATGGGGCTGACCCGGCCGCGCCAGGCGAGATCGAAGTCCTGCATCACCGAGCCGGGATCGAGGCTCGACGTCGAGCGCAGCATCATGGTCACGGCGGCCAATTGGTCGGCGCTGCCAACGACGGCGCGACGCACGCGCTCGGATGCCAGCGATTGCATCTTGGCTGGTGCCGCAGCGACGGTTTGGAGGACCCGCTGACCGGCTGCCCGTTCCAAACCGGTCAGATAACTGGCGAGCGTTTCCAACTCCGGCTCGGTCAATCCGCGAGCGAGGCTTTTCAACTCACCGTCGTCGAGGTCGAACAGAACATCGCGCGATGCCGCCTTGATGCCGGACAAGCGCGTAATGGCGAGCCGATCGCTGAGGCTTAAAATGCGCCTTAGCGCGGCCTTGCTGAAGTTTTCCGGCTTCGATCGTCGATGGATTTCGTATTCGACGATTTTCGGCAGCGCATCGCCAGCGAGCGCCGACCACTGCAAAGCCGTTTCCAATGAACGTTGCTCACGCGCGATCTCCAGCGCAACCGGATGGACGGTGTTGACCGCCTGATGCAGCGTGCCGTTTTCGAGGCGCTTCAATACGCCAGCCTCACCTTCAGCGGTCAGCACCAGGGCCACGATCTCGTCCAGCCGCGCGAGGTTCTCCGATTTTTGAACATCGAGGAACGCGCGGAAACTCTCGTTTCGGTCGGCGAGGTCGAGCACCTTGATGTGGGCGCGGCGAAACTCTTGCCAAATCTCGACGACCCGCTCAGCGGTCTTGGCTGCAATCTCTTTCGTGTGCTCGCCGATCTGTTCCTGGATCGTCTTGGCCAACTCGATTCTGACCTTATCCTTGGTATCGGCCGACTTCATTTCCGTCGCGATGATCGGCAGGACGCCATAACGGAAATCCCAGATGTCCTTGGCGATCAGCACCACGCCTAAGCCACCGGCGACGACAGCCACAAGCCGCCCCAGCAGCGCGCCGACGATACGTTGGCCAATCCGGCCGGCCATATTCGACATTTGACGGCGGACCAAAAGGACGACTGCCCCCGCAATACCTTCGCCGCCTTCTGCCAGTACCGCGCCGGTCGAAACCGTGGCGCCACCTTTGCCCGGCTCGATGGCAAACTCCCGGCCGGCATCGCGCGCGACGACACTGGCGATCGTGCGCCCGTAACGGGGGCCGAGAAACGCCTTCATGCATTGCAAAGCAGGCTCGCCAGCATCAACGGTGCCAAGTTCGATTGCACGGCCGATTTCGAGGCCGACGCCGGTTGCAAGGCTTTCTATCGCAACCTTGATCTGATCGGATTTGTAGACACGCTCGGCGACAGCCGTCGCGAGTTCGGTCGCCTTGTCCTTGGATGCCAGCGATTGCAGCAATCCAGCCCAGCTAGTCTCGTCACGAACTTCGCCCATCGCTTGGTCGACGCGCTTGTCGATCACGTCATCCAGATTGCCTTTGCGCCATTCGTTGGCGACGACACTCTTATAATCAACGCCAGCGAGGCCGTTGGCGAGCGACTTGGCGGTCAGCGTCTCGATGGCGTTTTTGAAGCCCGACTCATCGCGCGCCTGGCAGGCTTCGTAGTCTGCGCGCGTGATCGGGGCCGGCGAATTTGCGGGGGGCGCGGCAAACGCCGGCGCGACGCCGCTTGCGACCAACGCCAAGCTGGCCAGACCTGCAACACCGCGCTGAAATATCAACATTTGGCGCGATGTTCGCACAGGCGGTCCCTTCTTTGATTGCAATCGACGCACATTTGCTCTCGCTGACATTTACTATAGCCGCCAGACTGCGATGTGACATCATCTTGTCAACATTAGAACGGAGCCGGGCGCCGGCAGTGTCATCGCTAACATATTGTGTCAGTTGAAGCCGATGGCACCCATGGCTTTCATGATTTGATCGGCACCGAAGCCACGGGCACGCTCAGGCGGACTACTTCGGTCGCGCACGATCGTGCCCACGTGAGGCTTGTCGAGGGCAACGGAGCCGGCGTCGTTGCGGACTTCGATGGCGCCCGCAAGCACCATAACGCCGGTTGCGCTGTCGATCGGGCCGCTCCAAACATCGGTGCCGCGCACGGAAATGACCGCGACCGGCGTGCGCAATTCGACCCGTCGGTCAGGTGCTTTCTTGGCTTTTGCGGCGGTTAGCCGAACAGCACCGCTCTCCAAATCCAATAGGAGTACGCCGCTTGATCGGCCTTGTTCTGGCCGCCAATCCTCGATGGTGATGCGGCCATTCTCGCCCAGCACCAGTTTGCTGCCATCGTTGAACGTCAATGCGAGGCGTGCGCCCGCACCAGTTGCCAACCGGTCATGGCGTGAAATCGATGCATCCACCACCAGCAAGCGCGGCGAACCTGTTCGGTCCAGGGTCGCTTGTCCCTGCACCTGCTCGACGACGGCGACCTCGCGCTCGTCGGCCGCCCATACGGGATCGGCTGCATTGATTGATATTCCGGTTGTTGCTGCGATCACCCCCGCGATCACGAATAGCTTGATAGAAGATCTTAAGAACATAGAAAACGGCTCCCGTTGAGGGGTCAACCGGAGGGATCCGGCCGAATCAATTCGAGAACGCCACACTTATTCGTTGATCTCAGGCAACTTGGCCGGATATATGTCCGCACGAACCTTTCTGCGAAAGGCGATTTGTTTCTGACGGTGCGTCGCGATCGACGGCGGGCGTGAGGACGCGGGCGTGGTGGAATTGGTAGACACGCCAGATTTAGGTTCTGGTGGCCTTGGTCGTGGGGGTTCAAGTCCCTCCGCCCGCACCAACACGACTTTTGCAGTGGGCGAGTAGATAACAATGTAGCGTTACGGCGTTGATCCGCCGTGCGCTAATGCGCAAAAAGAATTTACAGCACAGGTCCGGTCAAATGCAGGTTGATGTCACGAGTTCCGATGGGTTGAAGCGCCAGCTCAAGGTGATTGTGCCTGCGGCAGAGCTAGGTGAACGCTTCATCGCGCGCATCGACCAGGTCAAAGATCAGGTGCAGATCAAGGGTTTCCGCAAGGGCAAGGTTCCGATCAGCCACATCAAGAAGGTGTATGGCCGTTCGTTGATGGTCGAAGTCATGCAGGCGACCGTCGAGGAAACCAGCCGCAAGGCCGTGACCGATCGCAATGAGCGGCCGGCGCTGCAGCCGAAGATTGATTTCCCGGAGGATTCCGCTGAAATCGAAAAAGTCATCGAAGGTAAGGCCGATCTCGCCTACGGCATGACATTCGAAGTCTTGCCGACCTTCACCGTCACCGACCTCTCGGCGCTGAAGCTCGAGCGTATCGTGGCCGACGTCGACGACGAAGCAGTCGACAAAGCTGTCGCCGATCTGGCTGAGCGCGGCACCACCTTCGAGGCGCAAGCCGATCGTGCCGCCACTGACGGCGACCGCGTCACGATGAACTTTGTCGGCAAGATCGATGGCGAAGCCTTCGAAGGCGGCACCGGCGAGGGCGTCGCACTGGTCATCGGCCAGGGCAGTTTCATTCCGGGCTTCGAAGACGGTCTCAAAGGTGTCAAGGCGGACGACGAACGGGCCGTGACGGCGACGTTCCCAGCGGATTATGGTGCGGCCCACTTGGCCGGCAAGGTTGCGGTGTTCGACGTCAAGGTGACCGAGGTTGCCGTGCCGAAGAAGCCGGAACTCAATGATGAATTCGCCAAGTCGCTCGGCGCGACCGACATGGCCAAGCTGCGCGAGCTGGTGAAGGCCCAGATCCAGAGCGAATTCGATCGCGTCACGCGGCAGCGCTTAAAGCGGACGCTACTGGATGAGTTGGAGACCAAGCATGATTTCGCTTTGCCGCCTTCCCTGGTCGATAGCGAGTTCGAAAGCGTGTGGGCCGAGGTCCAAAATGGCCTTCAGCAACAGGGCAAGACCTTCGAGTCCGAGGGCAAGACCGAGGCGAGTGCACGCGAGGAATATCGCAAGATCGCCGAGCGCAGGGTTCGTCTTGGCCTGATCATCGGCGAGATCGGCGAAGCCAACAAAATCCAGGTCACGCAAGATGAAATGCGCATGGCGTTGATGGAACAGGCGCGCCGCTTCCAGGGCCAAGAAAAGTTCGTCTACGAGTATTACGAGAAGACGCCGGGCGCCGTCGCGCAGCTGCGCGCGCCGATTTTCGAAGACAAGGTTGTCGACCATATTGTCGCACAAGCCAAGCCCACGGATCGCAAAGTCACGCGCGAGGAGCTGTTCAAGCCGCTCGCCGACGAGACCACTTGAGTTCTCGCTGGGTTTGAAGAGTGTCCACGGACTTAATTTTGCCCGCCCCTTGAATTGTATCGTCGAGGGGCGGACATTCTGCTCGAATCGATTTTCTGCCGCGAGTAACGCGGCGATGGCCGAAAATTTCGGGCGCGACGCCCGCAACAGGAGCTGACAGCCCCATGCTTACTTCCGAAATCCGGCCCTCTGCCACGTTCTGGCCGATGGTCATCGATCCGTCGAACCGAATGGATCGTGGCTCAGATCTGCCCTCGCGGATGCTGCAAGACCGCATCATTTTCGTCATGGGTCCCGTCGAAGACGGCATGGCGACGTCGATCTGCATGCAGCTGTTGTTCCTCGAATCTCTCAATCCAAAAAAAGAGATCTCGATGTACATCAACTCGCCCGGCGGCGTGGTGACGGCCGGCATGGCGATCTACGATACGATGCAGTTCATTCAGTGCCCAATCGCGACGCTGTGCATGGGGCAAGCCGCTTCGATGGGCTCGCTATTGTTGACGGCCGGCACCAAGGGCATGCGTTACGCGCTCCCCAACGCCCGCATCATGGTGCATCAACCTTCGGGCGGCTTCCAGGGCCAGGCGTCCGACATCGAGCGGCACGCTGAGGACATCATCAAAATGAAGCGCCGCCTGAACGAGATTTACGTCCAGCATACTGGCAAGCCCTACGAGTTCATCGAGAAAACCCTTGATCGCGACCACTTCATGACCGCCGATCAGTCACAGGACTTTGGCTTGATCGATAAGGTCTTGAGCAAGCGCGAGGACATGCAGGGCGTCATCGAGTCCAAGCCGTGAGCGTCCACAAGTCCTGATCGCAAGCCGTTTATACAATCTGAAACAGGGCGCCTGACATTCGGCGTCCTGTTTCGTATCCCGGTTCCGCAATTTCGGAACGTTTAGAGAACTTAATTCGTCGATTTCATCGCTGATATCAATTAGTGCATAAACCTTGCATACCAGCGCATCCAAAGTGACTGTTGCTTTGGCCTTGCGGTTCTCCAAAAGTTCTCCATTTAAGCATCTGCGAGCAAGGCGAGTTGTCACACTACAGTCGAAATCGCAGCCTCCATGTCGATTTGGCGCTTAAGGAACTGTTAATCCAATCTTGATCATGGCGGCATCCGCGTGCTCTGATTGGTCTAGGGATTTACGAATCCTCCAGTAGAATGAGGCGTGAGCTAGCAAGACAGTGATTGGACGTTGGTATCTAGGCCAAGTCCCACGAGGGTGAGAGAACCGAATGGCACAGCAAGAAAAAAACACCCTCTATTGCTCCTTCTGCGGCAAGAGCCAGCATGAAGTGCGCAAACTGATCGCCGGACCGACGGTGTTCATCTGTGATGAATGCGTCGAGCTGTGCATGGACATCATCCGCGAGGAGAACAAGAACACTCTCGTCAAGTCGCGCGATGGCGTGCCCTCGCCGCACGAGATCAAGGCTGTGCTGGACAGCTATGTGATCGGACAAGACCACGCCAAACGCGTGCTTTCGGTCGCGGTCCACAATCATTACAAGCGGCTCAATCATGCCGCGAAGAACAACGACGTCGAGTTGGCCAAGTCGAACATCTTGCTGGCCGGCCCGACTGGCTGCGGCAAAACATTGCTCGCCCAGACCCTCGCCCGCATCCTCGATGTACCGTTCACGATGGCCGATGCAACCACACTGACCGAAGCTGGCTACGTCGGCGAAGACGTTGAGAACATCATCCTCAAGCTGTTGCAGAACGCCGACTACAACGTCGAGCGGGCGCAGCGCGGTATCGTCTACATCGACGAAGTCGACAAGATCAGCCGCAAATCGGACAACCCCTCGATCACCCGCGACGTATCGGGCGAGGGTGTGCAGCAGGCACTGCTGAAGATCATGGAAGGCACCGTTGCCAGTGTTCCCCCGCAAGGCGGCCGCAAGCATCCGCAGCAGGAATTCCTGCAGGTCGACACAACCAACATACTGTTCATTTGCGGGGGCGCGTTTTCGGGGCTCGAAAAGATCATTTCGCGCCGTGGCAAGGGCTCGTCGATCGGCTTTGGCGCGGCTGTCATCGGTCCCGACGAGCGCCGCACCGGTGAAATCCTGCGCCAAGTCGAACCCGAAGATCTGCTGAAGTTCGGCTTGATCCCGGAATTCATCGGCCGTCTGCCAGTTATCGCGACGCTCGAAGATTTGTCGGAAGATGCTCTGATGCAAATTCTGAGCGAGCCGAAGAACGCGCTGGTCAAGCAGTATCAACGCTTGTTCGAGATGGAAGACGTCAAGTTGACGATCACCCAGGATGCACTGAAGGCGATTTCCCGCCGCGCGATCGATCGCAAAACCGGTGCTCGCGGGTTGCGCTCGATCATGGAAAGCATCCTGCTTGAGACCATGTTCGATCTGCCAAGTCTGAAGGGTGTCGAAGAGGTCGTTATTGGACCTGAAGTTGTCGATGGCGGCGCGAAGCCGCTTCGCATCTATTCCGATCGGGCCGAAGAAAAGGGTTCAACGGCTTGAGACGACGTCTCGTGGTTTTGCGATGCGCTGCAGTTTGTTTCGACGCGACGCATTGTTGACCAATATTCGTAACACTTGTTTGTGGATGGGGGAGGCTTGGACATATCCAGCCCCATCCCCACTTATAGAAGCTAGTGCGGGATATTTCCGCAATCGGACGAGCGGTGGCGATCGGCCGGTGACTTCATCAGAGCAACTCATGCGCTCAAGCCATTAGTACGCCTGCAAGACAGCCGAAAGACATTGCCAATGTGGATGTGACGGCGGGTCTCAAGATAGTAGGTAGGGTCAACAGGGCGTTGAACGGGGTGGGCCTCGGCAGCGTCCGGAACACGAGAGAACCCATGAGCGACGAAAAAGAAGTAAAGACCAAGGCTACCGGCAAGGAGCTGTATCCAGTCCTGCCGCTGCGCGATATCGTGGTCTTCCCATACATGATCGTGCCACTATTTGTTGGCCGCGAAAAGTCGATCGCGGCTCTCGAAGAGGTGATGCGCGCCGAGAAGCACATCCTGCTCGTTGCTCAGCGCAACGCTGGCGATGACGATCCCAAGGCCGAAGGCATCTACCAAGTCGGCACTCTGGCTTCGGTGCTGCAGTTGTTGAAGTTGCCGGACGGTACCGTGAAGGTGCTCGTCGAAGGCAGTGCACGCGCAAAGATCGTAAAGTACGTCGATAACCCGAACTACTTCGAGGCCGAGGTCGAGCGCGTTGCCGAGACCGTCGGGTCGAAGGACGAGATCGAAGCGTTATCGCGGTCGACGCTTGGCCAATTCGAAAACTACGTCAAGCTGAACAAGAAAATTTCACCGGAAGTCCTCGGCAACATTAGCCAGATCGAGGATTATTCGAAGCTGGCGGATACCATCGCGTCGCACTTGGCCGTGAAGATAGCGGATAAGCAGGACGTGCTTGAGACGACGACGATCTCGGCCCGGTTGGAGCGCGTCTATACGCTGATGGAGAGCGAGATCTCCGTGCTCCAAGTTGAAAAGAAGATCCGTACCCGCGTTAAGCGTCAGATGGAGAAGACGCAGCGCGAGTACTATCTCAACGAGCAGATGAAGGCGATCCAGAAGGAGCTTGGCGACACCGACGAGCGCGATGATATCGCCGAATTCGAAGAGAAGATCGAGAATACCAAGCTATCGAAGGAAGCCAAGGACAAGGCCGTCGCCGAGCTCAAGAAGCTGCGCCAGATGAGCCCGATGTCGGCCGAAGCGACGGTCGTGCGCAACTACCTCGATTGGCTGTTGTCGATTCCGTGGGGGCTGCGCGGCAAGGTCAAGAAGGATCTCACCGAAGCCCAAACCGTGCTCGACAAGGAGCACTACGGTCTCGAAAAGGTGAAGGAGCGGATCGTCGAATATCTGGCGGTGCAGAACCGGACCAATAAGTTGAAGGGCCCCATACTTTGCCTCGTCGGCCCTCCCGGCGTCGGCAAGACCTCGCTTGGCAAATCGATCGCTAATGCAACGGGCCGTGAGTTCGTGCGCATGAGCCTCGGCGGCGTGCGTGACGAAGCCGAGATCCGCGGACATCGGCGCACCTACATTGGTTCGATGCCCGGTAAAGTCATCCAGTCGATGAAGAAGGCGAAGCGTACCAATCCGCTTTTCCTGCTCGATGAAATCGACAAGATGGGCCAGGACTTTCGTGGCGATCCAGCGGCGGCTCTGCTTGAGGTCTTGGACCCCGAACAGAACTCATCGTTCAACGACCATTACCTCGAGGTTGACTACGACCTTTCGAACGTGATGTTCGTGACGACGGCAAACACGTTGAACATTCCACCGGCCCTGATGGACCGCATGGAGATCATCCGTCTCGCTGGCTACACCGAAGACGAAAAGGTCGAAATCGCAAAGCGTCACTTGCTCAGCGAGCTGCAGCAAAACCACGGCTTGGAGCCGGGTGAGTGGCAGGTCGAAGACAGCGCCTTGCACGAAATCATTCGCCGCTACACGCGCGAAGCCGGTGTGCGTTCGCTCGAACGTGAGATCGCCAAGCTCGCACGCAAGGCTGTGAAGGAGATCCTGATCACCGGCAAGAAGACGGTGACGTTCACCGCTGAAAACCTGCACGAGTATCTCGGCGTGCCGAAGTACCGTTATGGCGAAGCGGAGCTCGAAGATGCCGTTGGCATCGTGACCGGCCTCGCGTGGACGGAAGTCGGCGGCGAGATCCTGACGATCGAAGGCGTGATGATGCCGGGCAAAGGCAAGATGTCGGTCACCGGCAACTTGCGCGATGTAATGAAGGAATCGATTCAAGCCGCGCAAGCCTACGTGCGTTCGCGGTCGGTCGACTTCGGTATTCATCCCTCGATGTTCGAGAAGAAGGATATCCACGTGCACGTGCCGGAAGGTGCGACGCCTAAGGATGGTCCGTCGGCCGGCATCGGCATGGCGACTGCGATCATCTCGGTACTGACCGGAATTCCGGTTCGCAAGGATGTCGCCATGACCGGTGAGATCACGTTGCGCGGTCGCGTGCTGCCAATTGGCGGGCTCAAAGAGAAGTTGTTGGCAGCCCTTCGTGCCGGCATCAAGAAGGTCATCATTCCGGAAGAGAACGTCAAAGATTTGGCGGACATCCCGGCGGAAGTGCTGACCAAAATGGAGATCATTCCGGCGTCGCGTCTCGATGATGTTCTGAAAATCGCGCTCGTCCGCATGCCGGATCCGATCGCGTGGGATGTCGAGCCGGCAGTCGCCGTGACACCTCCCGAGGCACCAGTTGAAGCCGGTGTCGCGGGTGCTCGGATCACCGCTCACTGAGCAATCGGGCGCTGTTCTGATTCGCCCAAATTAAAATAAAACGACCATCAGGACCCCCGGCCAAAAGTCGGGGGTCTTCGTTTTTTAGCCGTGTCACTCCAAATTCGTGTTTTTCCCCGTGTTTTCGGGCGTTTTCTGCTGTTTTTCCACTTGACGAAGGTACCCCGAACGCGTTGTTTGCGGGCTCTGCCGTACTTTCTGCGGTGGGATTGTCCGGCACGGGTTCGGCCAGCAGCGGTGGCTGCACCGGGATCGGAACCATGGCTTGCAATCTCTGTCATCACAATCACAACAAGGATGAAGAAAATGAGCAAGAAAGATGCGATCGACGCGGTCGCCGAGCATGCGGAGTTGACCAAGGAGAAGGCTGGCATCGCGCTCGACGCGTTGATCACCTACATCGAAAAGACCTTGAAGAAGGGCGACGAAGTTTCGCTTCCCCCCCTCGGCAAGTTCAAGATCACCAAGCGTAAGGCGCGCCTGGGCCGTAACCCTTCGACCGGCGCCGAGATCAAGATTCCAGCTTCGAATGTTCCGAAGTTTCAGCCTTCAAAGACATTGAAGGATGTGGTCAACAAGCGTTGATCGCACGCGGCCGCGGCGACAGTCGCGGCTCAATTTATAGATTTCAAGAACGGCGCTCCAGGTGGGCGCCGTTTTTTATTTGGCCGTCAGAGTAGCGATCGGGATAGCGGCGCCTGTGCAACCTGGGCATAACCACGCTAGGGCGGCGGGTCCGCCTCAAGTCGCACGGCGAATCACCCTAACGCTAGTGCTAACGCTCGTTGAGAACGGAGAACGCTGATGGTCGCCGTCGCCAAAAAGCCGCGCGCAAAAGATCGCGATGAAGTGCCAGCTGCCATCACGCCATTTCTCGGCGTCAGCACGTCGGCCAAGGGAATGGTGTGGCGCGAGCGGTTGAACGCGGTTGATCTCAATGCGGCGACCATGATCAGTCAGCGGCACGGTTTGCCCGACTTGCTGGGCCGTATGCTGGCCGCTCGTGGCGTGCTGCTTGATGGCGTCCCGGTTTTTCTCGATCCGACAATTCGCGCCCTCATGCCCGATCCAAACTCCTTGCGCGACATGGACGTCGCCTCTGCCCGGTTGGCCGATGCGATCGTCAAACGGCAGAAGGTCGCGGTGTTCGGCGACTACGACGTCGATGGCGCGTCGTCATCGGCGTTGATGCAGCGCTTCCTCGATCATCACGGCGTGCAAAGCCGCATCTACATTCCCGATCGGATCTTCGAGGGCTACGGGCCGAACGCTGCCGCGATCGAACTCCTGATCAAGGAGGGCGCCAACCTGATCGTCACCGTCGATTGCGGAACCACCAGTTTCGAGCCGCTGGCGGTTGCAGCCAAGCTCAACACCGACGTGCTGGTGATCGATCATCATCAGGCCGATGCCGAGTTGCCGAAGGTGAAAGCCGTCGTCAATCCCAACCGGCAGGATGATTTGTCGGGCCTCGGACACCTGTGTGCGGCTGGTGTCGTGTTCCTGTTGCTGGTGGCGACCACGCGCGAATTGCGTGGCCGCGGCATTTACGGCGACACACTGAAAGAGCCGAACCTACTCGAACTGCTCGACATCGTGGCGCTGGCGACCGTTGCCGACGTGGTGCCGCTGATCGGCCTCAACCGGGCGTTCGTCACCAAGGGCCTCGCGGTGATGCACCAGCGGCATAATGTTGGTCTGCGCGCGTTGTTCGACGTCGCGGGTTTGAATTCCGCGCCTAACCCTTATGCGCTTGGTTTCGTGCTCGGTCCCCGCATCAATGCTGGCGGCCGCATCGGCGATGCCGCGCTCGGTGCACGTCTGCTTGCCACCGAAGATGAGACCGAGGCCGCCAAGATCGCGGCCGTCCTCGACAAGCTCAACGGCGAACGCAAGGCGATCGAGGTGCAGATGCTGGAACAGGCGGTCGCCGATGCCGATCGTCTGGTCAGCGACACGCCGGATCTACCAATGCTGATCACCGGCTCCGAAGCGTGGCACAAGGGCGTCGTCGGCCTCGTTGCCAGCCGCCTCGTCGATCGCTTCCGCAGGCCCGCCTGCGCCATTGCCTGGGAGAGCAAAGGCGAGGGCACGGGCTCGCTGCGATCGATCGCCGGCGTCGACATCGGCGGCGCGGTGCGTGCGGCGGTGGCGGCCGGCCTGCTCGTCAAGGGCGGTGGCCACGCGATGGCGGCCGGCATCACCGTCAAGCGCGAGAAGCTCGAAGCGCTCAACGCGTTCTTCACTGAGCGCCTGTGCGATACCTCCACCAAAGCTCGTGATCAATCGGGCCTCGATATCGATGGGGCACTGACGCCTGCCGCCGTCAACGATGCACTGCTGACACTGATCGAGCGCGTCGGGCCCTACGGCCAAGGCAACCCGAACCCGCGTTTTGCCTTCCCGGCCCACCGCGTGAAGTTCGCGAAGATCGTCGGCGCCGCGCATATCCGCTGCGTGCTGGAAGCGGGTGACGGCTCCAGGCTTGATGCGGTAGCCTTCCGCGCAGCCGGTCAGCCGCTTGGGGATCTGCTGATGGCGCCCGGCGGTTTGCCTCTGCATATCGCCGGTACGCTCAAGCGGGACACATGGGGTGGACGGCAAAAGATCGAGTTGACCATCGAGGATGCCGCCGACCCGCGACGGCAATAGTGTGACGGCGTAAAGCCGCATGGAGAACAGCCGCCATGAACTTCGATTTGACCGACGACCAGCGTAGCCTGCGCGATGCCGCCCGCCGGTTCGCGCGAAATGAAATGGCAGGCGTCGCTCTCGAATGCGAGAAAACCAATCAACCGCCGTCGCGCGCGGTAAAGAAGCAGCTCGCCGCGATGGGCTTTCTCGGTATCAACATGCCGGTCGCTTACGGTGGCATGGGATTGGGCAATCTCGAAGCGCTCCTGGTGCTGGAGGAATTCGCCAAGGTGCATCCGGCGGTCGCCTTCCCGATTTTCGAGAGCGCTGTGGGGCCGATCAAAGCCGTCGAGCGGTTCGGCACCGAGAGCCTGAAAGCACGCCTGCTGCCGAAGATCGTCAGTGGCGATACTGTTGTGGCCGTGGCGATGTCGGAGCCGGATGCGGGCACCGCGCTCACCGATTTGGCGACGCACGCGGTGATCAAGGACGGCCGCGTGATCGTCAACGGCACCAAGCGCTGGTGCACGGGGGGCGGCACCGCTGACGGCTACGTCGTCTATTGCCGCATCGGCGAAACGAAAGGCGCGAAAGGTGTCGGCGCGGTCTACGTGCCAGCCGGGGTGAAGGGCTTGTCATTCGGCGCCCGTGAAGAACTGATGGGATTTCGCGGCACCACGACCGCCGACATTTTCTTCGAGGACGTTGATGTTCCTGAAGATCATTTGATCGTGCCAGCTGGCGGCTTTCCCAAGTTGATGGAGGCCTTCGACCTCGAACGCTGCGGCAATGCCACGATGTGCCTGGGGCTCGCTGCCGGTGCGCTCGAAGACACGCTCGCCTACGTTCAGGAACGCCAGCAGTTCGGCAAGCACCTAGTCGATTTCCAGGCGGTGCAACTCAAGCTGGCCGAGATGGCGATGAAGGTCGAGGCGTCGCGCCTGCTGATCCACCGCGCCGTCACGCAAGCGAGCCACGGCTTCCCATCGGTTGCTGACAGCTCGATCGCCAAGTGCTTCGCCAACGAGATGGTGCGCGAGGTGACGGGAGCGGCCGTGCAATTGATGGGCGGTTACGGCTATTCGAAATCGTTCCCCGCCGAGCAGCGCCTGCGCGACGCCTGGGGGTGGGGGATCGCCGGCGGCACCATCGACATCCAAAAAATCAACATCGCCGCGGCGCTGGTAGGCCGCAGGTTCGATCAGCGCCGGTGAGGGTGAGGAATTGCGGTCGGGGACAGTTACCGATCTGGCGAATTTTCAATAATTAGAGGATTTTAGTCCAAATAGGTAACTGTCCCCGTGGATGCCCGATGCGCTCTCGTGGAGTTTTCCAGGTTCATCACGAAGGTATTTTTTCACGATCGAGATTGCCTGACTGATCGTGGCGCCGGTTGGCGCGCAATGTCTTACAGTGGGGAAACTAGGCTCCCAAAATTTGTTAGTGTCCAGAACCCCCATGACGTAGAAATCGCACTCGCCACGATCTCCTTTGCAAAAGTCGTGCAGTTGATTTCCCGTCAGGGCATTTGCTCCGCTCGACCACAACCCCATGCTCGCCGCAGCGGCAATCGCCAGTCGTCTCATAATTAGGGTTGCTCCTCGACATTCGCCCACGCGCGGCAATGGTCACGGCTTCTTTGAACAGGGGAAAGCCTGCTTGAAGGCAGCCATCACCAGGAGACTGCCCGTGATGTGCAACTGCGCAGGGTTCTCGCCCAGATCAGTAGTGTCCCAACGTTCTGCGTCGCCGCTACGATAAGGGCTTGAGCTGCATAGTGGAAGCAGCGTTTCAGCTTGGTGTCGATTTGAACCTCGCATGAGCTTCCGCCGGAGACGATCCTGCCGCCCAGCAGATGGCGG
>JANLPY010000755.1:0-1748 GCA_031367505.1 Hyphomicrobiaceae bacterium
TCGGCCAGCAGATGCAGGGAGATGAGCGATGACATCGCGGTGTTCACATAGGTCTGCGCCAGGTGACGGCGATCTTCCGTCCAGTTTTCACCGATCGGCAAAAGCATGTGAACGACCACCTGCATCTGCCGGCCGATGTTAAATGGAATGCAGAACGCGGGATGCTCGATCGGCAGTGACAGGCAGGCATCAATGGCGCATCGGATCGGCGAACCATCCGGCCGAAACTGGCGCGGCAGGCTTTGTCGGAGGCACGGGCACATCGCGCCGTTCATTTCCGTCACTGGATTGGATCCCTTCAGAACCGTCAACGGGCGGGTGATCTGAACCTGGATGGGTGGCAACACGTCCTGGTGATGCGACAAAATCGCGATGCCGCTCAGCTTCAATTCAGCTTCGAGGAATTGGCTGAGTGTGGCGAAGACCTGCTCGGTCTGCCCGGCCCCCTGGATGGTCTGCGAAAAATCGAGCAGGCGGTCCACCGTGTGGGTGCGCTCGGCCAAGACTTGCTGGGTTTGTTCGCGGGTCGTGTCGGCAAGCCTCAATTGCAGAACCATCTGATTGAAAGCATCCCGCAAATGCGACCACTCGCGACTGGGCATGTAGACCTCTTTAGTCGAATCCAGTCGACCTTCGATGACCTGGGTGATTCCTTCCCGTACATGCTGCAACGGTTGCAACAAAAGTCGCCGGACCGCCGCCATGGTGATGCCGATTCCGATGATCGAGGTCAGACAGAGGATTAACGTCAATTTGAACGCAACATACTGGCTTTCGGCTAGCGCCGCCGGTCCCTCATGTCGGGATGCCACGACCCAACCCACCACCAGCAATGCACCGGCGCTGGTGACCAACAGGCAAAGAGCCGTCAGGAAAATCAGTTGAGCCGACAACGACGATCTGGCGAAAAAGCGTAACACTTGTATGCCTCGTGAGGAGACGGGGGCCGGAGTTGGAAGCGGGCTTCAACCCTGCACGATGTCAGACTCTGGGTTGATCGGATGAATGCGGGTGTGACTGAATCAGTGATGACGACTGTGTGGTTTATTTCGGGTCATAGGCCGGTCACAAGCCATACTTCATTGAAAAAGTTTACTTTGGCCCCCAAAATGCGTATCTTGTAGACATGGAATCCGCGCCATCGCCCAACTCGCAGGCAATAGACGCGAGCAACGAGCAGGAACTGCACATTCTCACCGAGATCGGTCAGATTCTATCCTCTACGCTTGAGCTCCGGGATGCTTTTGCGAAAACGATGCAAATCATTTCGGATAAGCTGAATATGCGCCGCGGTGCGCTGGTTTTGCTGGATGAATCCACCGGACGGCTGCGCACGGAAGCAGCGGTGGGACTGACGCAGGACGAGATGGAACGGGGTCGATATGCGCTCGGCGAAGGGGTGACGGGGAATGTCGTCGCCACCGGTCGGCCACGAATCATTCCCGATATGCGAACCGAACCGGATTTTTTAAATCGCACCGGGCGTTTAAGCCCGATCGCATCAGATTCGGCAACCTCGTTTTTCTGTGTCCCGATCAAAATCCATGGCCGAACCGCAGGCGCGCTCTCCATCGACAAAATGTTTGTCAGTACCGAGCAACTGACCAATGACCATCGATTTCTCGACATCATCACTGCGTTACTGGGGCAGGCCATCCAGATCAACCGGATGGTGATGCGGCAGAAGGAAGAACTGCTGGAAGAGAACGCACAACTCCGTTCCCAGGTACGCGATCGCTATCGGTTTG
>JANLPY010000027.1:0-1928 GCA_031367505.1 Hyphomicrobiaceae bacterium
GTCGGGTCCTGGCGCAGCGTGCGGATCACCGCCTGCGCGTAGGCATTGACCCACTCCGGTTGCAGCAGGATGTAAGTGCCGTAATCCAACTCCTTCACCGCGCCGGGGCCATCCAGCAAGCCGATCACCGTTTGCAGCGTAGCGTCGTCAAAGCGCGGCTCGTCGGCCAGCCGTTGCCAGAGCTTTTCGCGCAATTCCTTGAAGGTCAGCAAGACCTCGCCCTCATCGCGCAACTTTAGGATGTGATCTTTGATGAGTTTGAAGATGCGCGATGAGGTGCGCTTTTCCATCTGCGACCACGGAATGCCTTCCGTAATCGCCCGGCTCAATTCGTCGCAGTTCGTGCCATCCTTGGCGCTCGTCTCGAAAAAGCGAAAGCCTTGCTCCTGGGCAAACTGCTGCAACTTCGCGCGACTCGCGCGGAAGCCCGCATCAATGCGCCCGGCGACCTGTTGCTTTGCGAATTTGGCCGCATACTCGCCGGCCCGCCTGCCAAACACCAGCAGATCCGACAGCGAGTTGCCACCCAATCGATTCGCACCATGCAAACCGGCTGCGCATTCGCCAGCTGCAAAAAGTCCCGGCACATTTGTCATCTGCGACTCACCATCCACGCGAATGCCGCCCATGATGTAATGGGTCGTCGGGCCGACTTCCATTGGCTCCGCTGTGATATCGATATCGGCCAGTTGTTTGAACTGATGATACATGCTCGGCAGTTTCTTTTTGATCACCTCTGACGCGTTCGGCAGCTTCTCCTTGATCCACGAAATATCCAGAAACATGCCGCCATGCGGACTCCCCCGCCCGGCCTTGACCTCGCGCATGATGCAGCGCGCCACGTGGTCGCGGGTCAGCAACTCCGGCGGACGGCGGGCGCTCTTGTCGCCCTGCGTGTATCGCCACCCTTCTTCTTCGTTGTCGGCAGTCTGGCTCTTGTAGTTGTCCGGAATATCGTCAAACATGAATCGCCGACCTTCTTTGTTGCGCAACACGCCGCCTTCGCCACGCACGCCCTCGGTTACCAAAATCCCTTTCACACTCGGCGGCCATACCATTCCCGTCGGGTGAAACTGGATGAATTCCATATCCTGCAGCGCCGCACCCGCATTGTAGGCGAGCGACTGGCCATCCGCCGTGTACTCCCAGCTGTTGCTGGTGATGCTGAACGCCCGTCCCACTCCACCGGTCGCCAGCACCACGGCCTTGCACTTGAATAACCGAAATCGTCCACGCTCGCGATCGTAACCGAATGCACCGACGACGCGATCGCCGTCCTTGAGCAAGGAGACGATCGTCACTTCCATATGTATGTCGATGCCCTGATGGATCGCATGATCTTGCAGCGTGCGGATCATCTCCAATCCGGTGCGATCGCCGACGTGCGCCAGACGTGGATAGCGATGCCCGCCAAAATTGCGCTGCAGGATACGGCCGTCCGGTGTGCGATCGAATACCGCACCCCAGGCCTCGAGCTCGCGAATACGATCCGGGGCTTCTTTTGCGTGCAGCTCCGCCATCACCGGGTTGTTCACGTATTGGCCGCCGCGCATCGTGTCGGCGAAATGCACCATCCAGTTGTCGCGGTCGTCCACGTTCCCCATGGCTGCCGCGGCGCCGCCCTCGGCCATAACCGTATGAGCTTTTCCAAGCAGCGATTTACAGACGAGACCGACACTCACCCCAGCCGCCGCTGCCTCGATCGCCGCGCGGAGCCCCGCGCCACCGGCACCAATAATGAGCACATCGTGTTCCTTCGTTTCGTATTCCGTCATTTACAGAAGCCTCCAGTCGTGCCACACACCCATCGAACAGAGACGAATGTAGAGATCGGAGAATCCAACGCTAATCAGGCTCATCCAGGCGAATCGCATGTGCACCCGGTTGAGGCACGACGAACAGTCGTATGCCACTTTCCGCAACGGCCG
>JANLPY010000033.1:0-1565 GCA_031367505.1 Hyphomicrobiaceae bacterium
CGCCATGATCTCAGCCTGCAAAGGATCGCCGATCTGCTGGGTTTTTCCAGCAGCAGCACGTTCTCACGTGCCTTCGTGCAATGGACTGGCAAACGTCCGAGTGACTGGCGCGAAGGCTGCCAGCGCTTTGGCTGGCAGTAGTCGATACTCTGCGGTGGCTTAGTCGGGACTGCTAAGTGCCAGTCCGATCGCCTTGATCGACGTCCCCGTACTCCAGCCGCCATCCACCCGCAGCGTTTGTCCGGTGATGTAGCTGGCGTCGTCGCTCACCAGGAAGTGCACTGCGGCGGCGAGTTCCTCGGGGCGGCCGATGCGGCCGACCAGCGCAAACACATTGGTATTCTTGTGCACCATGTCAGGCGCTTCACTCATCGCCATCGGCGTATCGAAAATACCCGGACAAATACAGTTCACCCGAATGCCGGCCGAAGCGTACTCGATTGCCGCAGTCTGACTCAGGGAAATGATCGCACCTTTGGTGGCGCCGTATTCGCCCCACTGGGCAAAGCCAAGTACTGCGGTGATGGATGAAATGTTGACGATGGCGCCGCCCGGCTTCATGCGGGCGGCGGCTTCCTTGATGCCCATCTGGACACCCATCACATTGACGCGCCAGAATTTCAGGGAACGGGCTTCATCAGCCTCGGCGAGCGGGTGACCGCTGGAAATGGCGGCGTTGTTGACCATGATGTCGAGATGTCCGAAGCGCTTGATCGCTTCTTCACATAGCGCAGCGACCTCCGCAGGTTTGCTGACATCCGTTTGATGATAGTGGCAGCCCCACTCGGCGGCCCTGGTCTTGCAGTCGGTGATGTCGCCGATGATCACTTGTGCGCCGGCTTTTTGCAGGCGCTGGCTTGTCGCTGTGCCGATTCCGGAACCGCCGCCAGTGACAATTGCGACCTTGCCATTCAAATCAAACATTGATTTTCTCCTCGGGTTGCTGCTTGTTGTCAATAAGGCGCTGAATATGCGCTTTCTGATCAGGTCGTTACTTCGTCCGGCATGATATACGGCTACATTGGGAGGTAGGTAAACTTCCAGTCCGCATAGCTTGTCTTGTTCTCGAATCCCGCCAACGTCACAGAAAAATTAGCCTGCTTGATCGGCGTCCCCATGGCCATGCGATAGACACCCATGATGCCGCCCTGCGGCGCGAGCACCAATCCCCATTGGTCCGAATTGGTCAGAGGGTCGCGATACGGGCGGCGCAGGTAGCGACGCGTTCCGGGCATGCGTGCGTCGAGCAGCAAGGCATCAATCGTGGATAACGGGCCAGGTTCGAATTGATATGGCATAGCGGCGGATGCGGCTTTGCCAGGTTTCAACTCCCGTTGGTTCAGCATCTCCGCTAAGATAGTCGTCATGACGCCGACCGGATTCCATTACCAGCCCCACCGCATCCACTCCCGCCGCGCCATTTCCCTGCGCTGTGCCGGTCGGCCTGCCGGTCATCGACCGCACCGCTGCAATTCCCGTCTGACCCTAAGCACCGCCACTGCCGGCAGCAGCGACGGCAGCGTGGCCAAGGTCGAGTTCTATCAAGGCGCGACATTGATCGGGAC
>JANLPY010000068.1:0-1914 GCA_031367505.1 Hyphomicrobiaceae bacterium
GATAGGACACGATCAGCACCTGCGCCGTCGGATTGTCGACCAGCGTGTTTTCACGGACGGTGACAAAATCGTTGGCCATGACCATAATCCCCGTGCCGCGGCGGACGCTGGCGACGATGTTGCCCTTGGGCGCGAAGTTGGGGGTGTCGTTCGCGATCACCAGATTGTTGAAAACCTCGGTATTGCCCCCGCCCATAACCGGCAAGTTAGGCAGATCGAACACCAAAATCCCCCCGGTGTTGCGCGTCACCAGGTTGCCCGTCACCAGCGCATCGCGGCTGTTCTCGATCTCGATCCCGGCGACCGATTGCTCGACCATGTTGTAACGCACCGTGATCGCCTTGGACTGCCCTACATAGATCCCCGCGTCCGACGCGCCCGAAACCTTGCAGCCATCGACCAGCACCCCGGTGCTCGACACTGGATAGATCCCGTAAGCGCCGTTGGTTTCCTTTGGCCCGCCGGTCCAGGTCACGCGGATGCGGTAGTAGACGATGTTATCCGCGCCTTTGCTCTTGATCCCGTCGCCGTGGGTGTTCTCGACCGCGAAATCGCGCAGGGTGACGTCGTCCGAGGTAACCAGCAGCCCCTCGCCCGCGCCTTGCTGACCCGAGAAATCGAGCACCGAAGCATCCATCCCGGCGCCGCGCACTGTGACCCCATTGGCATCGAGCGACAGCCCGTCGGTCAGCACGAACCGCCCCGCGCCGAGCAACACCACATCCCCCGGCTGCGCGGTGATCAGCGCCTCCTGCAGCCGCCCCTGCGCGCCATCCCCGGCGGCCACCTGAATGGTCTTGGCGTGAAGCGGGGCAGCCAGGGCAAATGCCGAGACCGCAGCGATAATGGCTGTGGGCATCCTCATGGCGCGCAGTTTGAACTGACAGGCGTGTAAGTCAATCGGCGGTGGAAGAGGAACTCGCGCAGAGACCGCAGAGGGCGCAGAGAATTAATGCGTTCGGCGAAGCCCCTGAACTTTCCAACATATTGTAAGAAATGAGATTGGCCCCCTACGGCGCAAACCAATCTCGGCGTCCTCTGCGGTCCTCTGCGCGAGAAACCCTTATCTTTTCTCCGCCGCCAGCCCGCTCGCGCACAGCGCCGCAGAACTCGCGGTCACTTCGATTGCCTCGGCATCGCCGACTTTGCGCACCGCCGAAACGTAATCGAACAGCGTGCGCTTCTCGCCCTTCAATTTGCGCAATTTATTGAGCTGGAGGAGCGAAAGTCGGTCGGTCAGGCGGCTGGCCATGCAGGAGGAATTGGCCTCGGACAGGCCCGCCTCGATCATCGCGCTTTTCACCTGTCCGTAGGCGAGCCTGGAGGGGGTGCAGGCGGTGAGAATAATTCCAAGCACCAGGATTGAACCAATTCCGAATTTCAAACCAACCTCCGTTCGTCCTGAGGAGCCGCTGAGCGTAGCGAAGTGGCGTCTCGAAGGACCGCGCGCCACCTGTGGTTCGAGACGGGCCTTCGCAAGCGCTCAGTCCCTCCTCACCACGAACGGGGTTTGGTGCGCCGTCGCTTAACCTTCAATGCGCCAGCGCCTTGTTGATATCCTCGACCATCTTCTTTGCGTCGGCGAGCAGCATCATGGTCTGGTCCATGTAAAACACATCGTTATCGACCCCGGCATAGCCGACCCCGCTCATCGAGCGCTTGATGAACATGATCGACTTGGCCTTCTCGACATCGAACACCGGCATGCCGTAAATCGGTGAGCTCTTGTCGGTTTTGGCGGCCGGATTGACCACATCGTTGGCGCCAATGATGAAGGCCACGTCGGTCTGCGCAAACTCGCCGTTGATGTCTTCGAGCTCGAATACGTCATCATACGGCACCTGAGCTTCGGCCAGCAACACGTTCATATGTCCGGGCATCCGCCCTGCGACCGGGTGGATCGCGTATTTCACC
>JANLPY010000191.1:0-2355 GCA_031367505.1 Hyphomicrobiaceae bacterium
CGTATCGCCGATACGTTCCGCGCCCGCGTGGTGGACACGACGGTCGAGAGTTTCGTGTTCGAGCTCACGGGCGCGACCGAGAAGCTCGACGCGTTTATCGCGTTGATGCAAGATCTGGGTCTCGCCGAGGTTTCACGGACTGGGGTGGCCGCGATTGCTCGTGGGACGCGGACGATTTGATAACCGACCGAGGAAAGCATACGCTTTCGGTAAGGCACGCCTCAACGAAAGATCGCAAATGGCGCGAATCGAAGGCTTCCGTATCCAGAATTTTCGTTCCCTTCGTGATGTCACATTGGGCAGGCTTTCAGGTGACCAATCGGCTGATGCGCTTACCGCCCTGACGGCAGTGATAGGGAAAAATGGCTCTGGTAAGAGTACTTTGCTCGAAGCGTTTGGGTTTATCTCAGACTGTTTGACCATGGGCGTCGAGACTTCCTGCGATCTGAAGCAACGGGGTGGATTCGAGCGTTTGCGCTCTAAGGGCGTGTCGGGTCCCATGAGCTTCGAGATTTATTATCGTGAGGCGTCCAATCAGAGGCCGATCACCTATGAACTCTCAATCGACCTCGATACGTCTGGTCGGCCGTTCGTGGCGCATGAATTACTCAAGCAGCGCCGGCTCAATGCACCCTATGGTCAGCCTTTTCCATTTTTACGGCTGTCACGTGGCCGAGGATTGGTTTGGGCCGGAAGTGAGGCGGTTGAGACATCCGACGAGGAATCCAAGGAGCGCATTCACGTCGCACTGACCGATACGAGGCAGTTGGGTATCGCAACCTTGGGAACGTTGAAGGATCATCCCAGGATTGCCCTGTTTAGGGACTTTCTTAAGGGGTGGTATCTTTCCTATTTTCAACCGGACGCAGCGCGTGGGATTCCGAGTGCGGGTCCTCAACGCCATTTGAATATCCATGGAGACAATCTTGGTAATGTCGTTCAATTTATGCAACGTGAACATAAGCAACGATTTTCGTCTATTTTGCAACGTATTGCTGAACGGATTCCTGGAATCACGGCGATCGATACCCAAGTGACGCAGGATAGCCGGGTCTTGCTACGTTTCAACGATGGAGGATTTCAAGATCCATTCTACGCTCAACAAATGTCCGACGGAACACTGAAGGTCTTCGCCTATCTGCTACTCCTGGAAGACCCGGACCCGCCTCCATTCATCTGCATCGAAGAACCAGAAAATGGACTGTATCACAAGCTATTGGACGCGCTTGCTCGTGAATTTCGCGCCCATGCGACTGGGAAACGTAAGTCTTCTCAGATATTCGTGACCACCCACCAACCCTATTTCGTCGATGCGCTGGATCCATCGGAAGTCTGGATTTTGGAAAAAGGCACGGATGGGTTTTCAAGAGCTCAGCACGTTGCAAAGCTCGACATCGTCAAAAATCTCGTTGCCGAAGGATTGCCGCTCGGCGGGCTTTGGTACGCCGACTATCTTGATGCGAGATAGGCATGCACTTCGAAATTCTGACCGAAGACAGTTCGGGGATGCGTTTGCTCGAACACTTGCTGCCAAAATTGGTTGGTCCGAGCGGCGAACCACATACTTGGCGGTTGCATTCCTATAAGGGAATTGGGCATCTGCCGGGCGGTTTGTCATCGATAGCCGATCCCGCGAAGCGCCAACTTTTGGACCAACTCCATCGTTTGCTTCGGGGCTACGCCAAAACGCCGGGGTGGTGCGATGCGGTGATCGTTGTCGTCGACACGGATCGGCACGATTGCGTCGAATTTTTGGCGGAATTGAAGCAGGTTGCTGTCGTTTGCGGTGCGCGGGAGTTGGCGACGTTCAGATTGGCGATCGAGGAAACCGAGGCATGGTACTTCGGCGACCGTGACGCATTGTTGAAAGCCTATCCCAACGCGAAAAAGGTGCTGCTGGAGCGCTATGTCCAGGACAGCATATGCGACACCTGGGAGCGCTTGGCTGACGTCGCCCATCCTGGCGGGCTGCGGGCGGTTCAAAAAGCCGGCTGGCCGGCCCCAGGCAACCTCAAACACGAATGGGCCAACCGCATCGGCCCACTCATGGACCCTGACCGAAACCTCTCACCCAGCTTCGGCAAACTCCGCGACGGGCTGCGCCGGTTGGCTGGGGCGTGAATTTCCCCGACCTTCACCCTGTCCAACCGCATCCGACCGCGCTAAACCCCGCCACCTCTTTGCTGACGCCCCTCCCCTTGCCGATGCAAGAAAACCGAAAGGAACCACCCCATGCGGGTCTACTACGACACCGACTCCGACGTGAACCTGATCAAGGGCAAGAACGTCGCCATCATCGGCTACGGCAGCCAGGGCCATGCCCATGCCAACAACCTCAAGGACAGCGGCGCGAAG
>JANLPY010000093.1:0-5172 GCA_031367505.1 Hyphomicrobiaceae bacterium
CACCACCACGGCTTTTGACCGCAGCAGCTTGCAGTGGCTTGGGATCAGCACCTGATTGCCGAACCCGAAGGGTCCTCCTTCATCTCTCGTACAGTTGCGCGCAACCGTTTGGACCGGCTACGCTCGTGACACACGACCCAAATCAGCAATACACACTTGCTGTGATCGTTCAGCTAACTGCAGCCAAAGCGGAAGTCCCGTCCGAGCCTGTAAGAGTTTGATTGCATAGCGGATACTGGCGGATGCGGGGCGAGCAACCTTTCTATTCGGTATCGACGGCACGATAGCCGATTCCAGTTTCGGTGAGGATCAGCGAAGGCTCTGCCGGATTGTCCTCCAATTTCTGCCGAAGTTGGCCTATGAACACACGCAAATATTGGTAGTCAGCGCTGTGGGCTACCCCCCAAACCTCGGTCAAAATGTGACGGTGGGTCAGCACGCGTCCGGCATGACGTGCCAACAGGACCAGTAGGTCGAATTCCTTTGGAGTGAGGTGCATGGGCTCCCCACCGCGTGTCACTTGATGCGTGCCAGTATCGACACGAACCGAGCCAATGCCATACACTGACGGCTCGACAGGTGGGGTGGACGCTTGGCGGCGAAGCACGGAGCGCAATCGGGCCAAAAGCTCACCGATCGCAAACGGCTTGTTGACGTAGTCATCTGCCCCGAGGTCGAGCGCGGCAATTTTTTCCGCCTCCCGGTCCCGGGCCGACAGGACAATGATTGGAACGCTCGATCGACGCCGTATCTCCTTGATCACTTCCTTGCCGTCCATGTCGGGTAATCCCAAGTCCACAAGGATTACTGCTGGTGCTTGGATCGACGCCAAGCGCAGCGCTTCTTTGCCCGTCAATGCGGTGAACACCTCGAAGCCGCTGACCGTGAGACTGGGCTTCAGAAATCGGTGGATCTGAGGTTCATCATCGACGACCAAGATTCGCGCCGGCTGCGTCATGAGAGTTGTCCCTTGTCATCGCCAGCCAACCCGACGCCGGAGCGAGGAACAGGAAAGCGCGCGATGATACGTGTGCCTTGGCGTTTCGCAACTGGGCTCTCTGCATTAATCGATCCGCCCATTCCCTCGACGATGCGTTTGCATATCGCGAGACCTAGTCCTGTGCCTGGCACGTTACGTTCGCGAACGCGATAGAAGGTCTCGAAAACGTGCGCCAAGGCATCCGGCGGTATGCCACATCCCTTGTCCGTTACCGTAAGAATCAGGTTGTGCTCATCGACCGATATGCCTACTGCCACCATCGCACCCGGCTCAGAAAACTTCACGCCGTTGTCGATAAGATTCAGCACCACATGCTCAACCAACGTCGTGTCGCCGAGGATTGCCGGCAGGTTCGGCGCCAGCGCGAGCGTTATCTGTGAGTTTTGAAACAGCCGCCGGGCCCGTCCTACCGCCAGCTGCGCCACCTCTCCCAAGTCCACCCAATCGCGCTTCAGGTCGATGGCGTTTGCTTCGAGGCGCGTCATATCGAGCAGGTTGGACACGAACCGCGATAGTCTTTCCGTTTCCTCTTCGATTGCAACCAGCAAATCAGCCCGCGTCTCAGCCGTCATCCCGGCTCCGAGCTCTCGCAAGCTCGTCACCGCGCCTAGGATTGATGCGAGCGGTGTGCGTAAATCGTGAGAGAGCGACGACAATAGTGCAGAACGCAGACGCTCGCGCTCGATTTCGTCGCGTGCCATAGCGGCTTCAGCCTCAAGGCGGGTTCGTTCAATCGCGATGCACGCATGACGAAAGATCGTCTGCAGTGTTGCGTCGTCATGGAAGCTGATGCTGCGCTGGCCGTCGAAGGGCGCCAGACCGACGACGCCGAATGCGCCCTTGGCACTCTTCAATGGTTGGAACTCATAGCGAGATCCAGGCCATCCGGGTGCAGCAGCGTAAATCGTTTCTGCGCTCCTTAACGTACGTTGTGCCGCTTGCCATTCGACCGGTTCCAACGTTGGAGCATCCGGCGTGGAAGCTTGTATTTGCATATCCTCTTGGTGTTCCAACATGACGACCGCGTGTCCGCGAATGGTCGCTCCGGTTTGGTTTGCAAGTCCCGAAAGGATGGATGCAAGGTCGCGAGAACCAGAGAGCGTGGCAGCGAAATCGTTTAGTGCCTGTAAGGCGCTGGCTCGTCTCTGGGCTGCATCGGCCGCTTGACGCATCCGGCCGGCGAGGCTGCCGGTCAAGACCGCGACAACCAAAAATGCGAACAGGGCGAACAACTCCTGCGGGTCTGCGATCGTGAACGTGTAAATTGGATGGATGAAAAAGAAATTGTAAGTGAGGAACGAAAAGAATGCCACCGTCAGCCCGGTGGTCATCCCAAAGACCAATGCTGCCAGCATGACTGACAATAGGTAGACCAGCGCAACGCTCTGGTGAGGCAACCAACGGACCAATGCTAATCCAAACAGGGTTGCCGCAGCTGTCACGATGGCAGCTGTAGCTGCAACAGGCAATCCTGCAAGCGGACGAGGCAGACGGGCCCAGAACTCCGAAATGTGGACAGATCGATTGGCGGCCACTGAAGGCTGCATGCCCATTGATGATTGGCGGTCTTCCATCATTTTGAATTCTCTGCTGCTCGTAGAGCGCGTCGTCCCAGAACTACGCTACCGCAATCGGCATGCCGGATCGTCAGAAAGTGCTGATCTTTATGAGATCCTTATGCTTCGGCCCTGAGTTCCGCATCGCTTCCTTACGTGAGATCCGCGATATCGCCTGGTAGGCAACTATGTAAACCCTGCCGAGGCGAGACAATGTCAACATCGACCATCGCGCCCCTAGCGGACGCGTCTTCCCATGATTCAAGAAAAACGGGTTTTTGGGCGCTGACTCTCGGTTCGATCGGTGTTGTCTATGGCGATATTGGCACGAGCCCGCTTTACGCGATCAAGGAGTCGCTAACCGCTGCGCGTGGCACCGGCACGCTGTCGTCCGGCATGATCTTCGGTGTTTTGTCGCTGATGCTTTGGGCACTCATCATCATCGTGACCCTGAAGTACGTGCTCATTATGCTACGTGCCGATAACAATGGCGAAGGCGGCACATTGAGCCTTATGGCGCTGGCGCAGCGTGCTCTTGGCGACCGAGGCCGTGTCGTAGCTTTGCTCGGCATGACGGGCGCTGCGCTGTTTTACGGCGATGCAATGATTACACCTGCAATTTCCGTTCTATCGGCCGTCGAAGGATTGAATCTCATCACTCCCGCCTTCGACCCCTTCGTACTGCCGGTCAGTCTAGCCATCCTGCTTGGTTTGTTCGCAATTCAAAGCCGGGGGACCGCGAGAATTGCCGTCTGGTTCGGGCCCGTCATCATTGTCTGGTTTGCCGCGTTGGCGATTGGGGGGATCGCTAATATTGCGAAGCAACCGGGCATCGTCACCGCGTTCAATCCACTACATGGCATATTGTTCTTGTCGTCACACGGCGTGGCAGGCCTGATTGCGTTAGGTGCCGTCTTCCTGGCCGTCACCGGCGCGGAGGCCTTATATGCCGATCTCGGTCATTTCGGTCGTGGCCCCATTCGAACGGCTTGGCTGTTCCTGGTATTCCCGGCGCTGGCGCTGAACTATCTAGGGCAGGGTGCGCTCCTGCTCGAACACCCGGAAGCTTTGGAAAACCCCTTCTTCAAGCTTTATCCGGCATGGGCGCTCGTGCCAATGATTGGCCTCGCTACGCTGGCGACGATTATCGCTAGTCAGGCCGTCATTACCGGCGCCTATTCGATGACCCAACAGGCCATTCAACTCGGCCTCCTGCCGCGCATGAATATTCGACGCACCTCGGCCAAGGAGAAGGGCCAGATTTATGTGCCGGCAGTGAACTGGCTGCTGCTGATTGCTGTGCTGTTCTTGACAGCCGCGTTCAAGAGTTCCAGCGCACTCGCCTCTGCCTACGGTATTTCCGTCACCGGCACCATGGTGGTGACGGTCATCCTCGCAACGATTGTGGCACGCTACTACTGGCATTGGTCGTGGGTACGCTGCGCGCTCGTCATGATACCATTTCTGATCGTCGATCTGGTCTTCTTGGGAGCGAACCTTCTCAAAATTGTTGAAGGCGGCTGGTTGCCGCTATTCGTCGGCGCATGCCTGCTCGTGACGATGATGACCTGGCAACGGGGCGCACGTCTTCTCAGTGCCAAATCACAAAGAGAAGAATTGTTATTGAAGGACTATCTGCCGATGCTCGAGTCGAAGTCGAGAGATCGCGTTCCGGGCACTGCCATTTTCATGACAAGTCACCCTCACAATGTGCCGAGTGCGCTAATGCACAATCTGAAGCACAATAAAATCTTGCACCGCCGCAATATCATCGTCTGCATCGAAACAGTCGATACACCCCGGGTCGGCGAAACAGAACGCGGACGTACCGAGCAACTTTCCGATGCCTTTACGATCGTTCATTTGAAGTTCGGCTACATGGATGCCCCAGATGTACCGCGAGCGCTCATGCGCCGGTATCTGCACCTTGATCTCAATCCAATGGAGACATCGTATTTCCTGTCACGTCGAGCGCTTCGGCCGGCGGCGCGATCGGAAATGCCAGTTTGGCAGGACCGACTATTCATCTGGTTGGCTCGCCACGCCAGCGATGCCTCGCAGTACTTCAAGATCCCAAATGACCGTGCAATCGAAGTCGGTACGCAGGTCGTGATTTAAAGCTTCGTCCGCTGTTAGGCGTCCGCGAAAGTCTGTATCGGCTTACGGATCGTCCGTGCTTGGCCCTCCGCGTCATGACGACGACGGTCGGTCTCTGGCCGCTGCGAAGTTAGACACCGGCGTACCTGTGGTGTTAAACCCGGCGCTGGGTTCCGGACTATGTCCGCTGTCAGAGGTCGAGCGGCCGTGCCTGAGCGACGATCTCAGTGCTGAGTATCACCGAGAGGCGATGACGGCTTTCTCTGCCTCTCGACGATCAAGGAAAGGATAGATAGAAAGCCCCGTTATCAGGCGGCTTCAGGGAAGGCTCACGATCTCAACGGCGGCGCCCCACTCGCGCGGCCGCTTTAAATTTTCGTCACCCCACCAATTCAAAGTCAATGTAGCCTCGATCGACATGCACGCGGTCGAGTTTGACCTTGACCTGCTGGCCGACCTTGACCGGGCGTGAGGTGTCGAGCTTGCCTTCTGCGGGCGGATCGAAAACGCGGACCCAGA
>JANLPY010000250.1:0-12370 GCA_031367505.1 Hyphomicrobiaceae bacterium
GGCGTGTAGTTGATCATGATGTCGTCTTTAGCCACGCCCTTGGAGATCAGGTAGGCCTCCAAGATCTTGTTGGTCGTGCGTGGATAAACGTAATCGGTGCCAGCCAGCACCCAACGCTTCACGTCGCCGCCGTCCTTCGACATCAAATAGTCGACGGCTGGAATGGCCTGCTGGTTGGGAGCCGCGCCCGTATAGAACACGTTGCGCTCTGATTCTTCGCCCTCGTATTGCACAGGGTAGAAGAGGATGTTGTTCAACTCCTTGAACACCGGCAGCACCGACTTGCGCGAGACCGAGGTCCAGCAGCCGAACACAGCCGACACCTTGTCCTTGGAAATCAGTTCACGCGCTTTTTCCGCGAACAATGGCCAATTCGATGCCGGATCAACGACCACGGCTTCGAGCTTTTTGCCGAGCAATCCGCCCTTCTTGTTCTGCTCCTCGATGAGGAACAGCATGGTGTCCTTCAGCGTCGTTTCGCTGATTGCCATCGTGCCCGAAAGGGAATGCAGAATACCGACCTTGATCGTCTCCTGCGCTCTTGACGGAGCAGCAGATAGTAATGCGGCCGCAGTAGCCAAAGCCGCAACTGATTTGTGAAACGCGAGCATGTGATCCCTCGATGATGTTTTAACCAAACATTAACTAGCAATCAGCGTGCCAATCTTTGAAACACATTTAACTTATTGATTTACATATAAAAAACGAAATATTCTGGTTCGAATTAATTTTATGGTCTATCTAGTATGCAACAAAAACAGTCACACAAATCGCATCTGCCTTAAAAATAGGCTGATCCGCTTCAGCTGTGACCCAGCGATGCCAAAAAACCGCTCAGCATGACTGAGCGTTGATCAGCGGACGCTTGTAGAAGTATCGTTTTTATATGTCGGATTTCTCTAGTGTGCGGCCTTCAAGCCGTTTCATGGCGTCATGAAATTTTTTGACCATCCGCTCCATGTACGAAAGCGCTTTGTCGACATCCTGCTCGCTTGGCAGGTTCAACCCGCCGCCAGGACGTTCAGCGCGCTTCTCCTCGTTCTTCGGCTTCTCGCCGTTGAGACCGAGCAGATCCTCCATTCGTTTGACTTCGGCGCGTAAGTCGCGATTTTCGCCCTCCAGCTTGCGCACCCGCGTTTCCTGAGTCGAGGTCTCGTCAACGGTTGCGGTACAAGCCCACGTGCTCGCATTTAATTGTGGCTTGCAGATCGACATAGCGCCCGTTTCGGTGTCGAGGCGGGCGAACCCTCCCTCGACCGGGTTCATCAGGTAACGGCCCGGTTTATCCTGACCGCGTGATGGCATGGCGGTCGCAATTTGCAGACCTGCAGCTGCAACCAAGGCTGCCATGAGCCGGAGGCGGGCTGCCGGGCGAACGTGGTGCAATACCATTGACGATTCCTTTGCGGAACAAGTAGGCGGCAGCTCATCATATAGTGCGTGTAACGAGGCTGTTGAATAGGGCGGCGCCGTGACCGCGAAAGTGATTCGCGAGGATAATTTCCCGCATTTCACCCCGCATAACCGAGCGCAACTGCCGTGTTTGCGGGGCTTAACTGATCGTTTACTGGCACTTGCGACCGTCAACCCAACAGGGTCTCCCTCGTGCCGCGTTTGGCGTGACCCCCAGCAATTGTACCTGACACGTGCTGTTTGGGTGAGATGGGGAATTTCGATGACTAAGTCGGTGGATATCGAACGTAGCCGCGCCGCCATGGAATTGGGCGGTCGCCCCCCCGAATTCGTCTGCGCAGGAGAGGATCTCAAGGACATATTGCATGCCTTGACGCGCCAGATCGCCAGTTCCGAACAGCGCAACACGCAAACGCTGGATTTCATGCGCGAGCGCCTTGAACTGCTGGGACGTGATGCGGGCCAGGCCCGCGAACAAGCGAGCCCGGAACACAGTCCAGCATTTGGGCGCATCGAGGATCGTGCACATCAGCTTGCCGATCGGATCGCGACCGTCAATTGGGAGCGTGAACTCAAGCGTCCCGAGACATCACCGGCAGCTGTCGCCGAACCTGCGATCGCCAATCACTCAGCCATCGACTTGCTATCGCAGTCGGTGCCGGGTGATGTGACAGCTCCTTGGGACCACGAGGCAGCTGAAGCACTGGCGAGATTGTACGAGAGTGGTCAGGCCGACATGGGCGGTCATGCGCACATGCACCACGGCGACGGGTTGGATCTTCCATCCAACGTGATCAAAGAGCCGGTGCCTGAGCCCGAGGCGAAAAATTTTACACACGAGCCGATCCAGTTTGATGCGACGACGCAAACGCACCAGAACGCCGATCGCGCCTGGCTTGAAAGCCGCTTCGCCGAAATTGCCGGGCGGATTGAGCAATCGTTCGTGAGTGTAGGGGCGGATAATGCCTTTGTTGCTTTTGACGACCGCTTGGGTCAGCTGGAGGCTCGCTTCGGGCACGCGTTGGAATCGGTTGCAACGCGCAGCGATGTCGAAGGACTGCGAATTGTCGAAGCGCATATCAACGAGCTTTCGACGCAGTTCGAACAAGCAAATTTGCATCTCGCTCGCTTGGACAACGTTGAACTACAACTCGGCGACTTGCTGCATCAAGTGTCAGATGATCGTTTTGCGCATCTCTTTGCGCAGCATGCTGGCGTCGGCCCCGCCGGGACGTCCGACGAAGAAATCGAAGCGGTTGCGATGGCCGTTGCGGACCGCATCGCCAATCGATTGCCGCAGCATATCGAGCCAGCGCATGCCGCCGGTACCGAAGCAGCGGTCGTCGATCTGCAGCGCTTGATCGAGGGCTTTGTCGCAGGTCAGCGCGATAATGAAGAACATACGTCGAGCATGCTCGATACCATGCAGCAGGCGATGATCCGCATGCTGGACCGGATGGATGCAATTGAGAATAGCGCGCCGTCGTATCCGGCCCAACAAGCCTCGTTCGCGCCCGCACCGCAGATGACTCCGGCACCGCAACATCGGTTCGATCCGTCATTCGCTGATGAATTCGCGCGCGATGCACATCTCGCCACGACTGCGGAAACTTCGATGCCGGTGGAGCCGGTGAAGGCCTCGACAGCGCTCAATGCAAACGCTGCGAAAGAGGATTTCCGCGCAGCAGCGATCGCCGATGCACGCCGTGCGGCCCGTAAGGTCGCATCCCAATCAGATGTCGACGAGCCAGCTCCAAAGGTCGAAAGCGGTCGCGTTCGCCGTAGCGCACCATCGGTCAACGGCCCCGCACTTGATGTGCCGGGCGACGTCAAGGGCGGTAACAAGACTGGCATTGCTGCCTCCGGCAGTGCCGGGGCGCCAAGATCACGCGTGCCGTTGATGGTGGCGGGCGTCGCGCTCGTCGCCGCGATCGGCTTGTTGGCAGCATCCGTTGGGCTCAACCGTGGTCTGCCGTTCATGACCGGTGGCAAGGCGCAACAACAGGCGGCTCAGCAGAGGGGCGCGCTTACAATTGATAACGGTACGGAAACGGTTGAACAGGGCGTTGTTGGTCCCGAAACGCCGACACCATCCATTGGCGCAAATGGTGGCGCGCAGCTTCCGTCGCAGGCCGCAGCGCCTCAACCGCCAGCGATACCGGGGATGCCAGCGCGGAAGCGCGCACCATCGGATATGTCGATCGAAAATCTCAATGACAACCGGGTAGGTGCAACGGAAGTAGGGGCAGCGCCGCAAGAGGCAATGGTTCGGGCGCCTGCCTCGACGACTTCGCTTCCCATGGGCATGACCATGACGCCAGCGCGCGCAGTGCCGACTGATTCCGATCTGGCGCGTATGCGTCAGCAGCGTAATCTGTCGAGCCTCTCGAGTCAGCTGGCCGCCGTTCAAGCGCACGCGCAGGCAATCCCCGCCTCATTAATGCCAAATGCCGGTATGGGAGCTGAGCCAGACGTTGCCACCATCAACGATGGTTCGAAACCATCCGAGATGCCGCCGGCCTTCATCGGACCAATTTCGCTGCGGACGGCCGCCTCGAAGGGTGATGCATCGGCCGAGTTCGAAGTGGCAGCGCGCTTTGCAGAGGGCCGCGGCATTACGCAAGACTTTAAGCAGGCAATGGTGTGGTATCAGCGCTCGGCGCAACGCGGGTTTGCCCCGGCTCAGTATCGTCTCGGCACCCTGTACGAGCGCGGCATCGGCACCAAGGCAGATTCTGCCCGTGCTAAGATTTGGTATGGTCGCGCCGCCGAACAAGGTCACGTGAAGGCGATGCATAACTTGGCCGTGCTGAGCTCAGGACGCGACCAATCGGCGGACTATCCAGTCGCGGTCACTTGGTTCACTGCTGCCTCCGAACGCGGCTTGACCGATAGCCAGTACAATTTGGGTGTCCTGCACGAGAGTGGATTGGGTCTGCCGCGCGATTTCAAGCAGGCATACTACTGGCTGTCGCTCGCCGCCCGCAATGGTGACAAGGAAGCGGCTCGCCGCCGCGACCAGATCCGCATGAAGCTGGAAGAGGCCGATGTCACAGCCGCTGATCAGACGGTTGCCGCTTGGCAGGCAAAGCCGTCGGATAGCGCAATCAACGATGCGCGCGTCGCAGGTGAGGGTTGGAAAGCGCGTCAATCGGTCGGGCGGTAAGGGGCTAGTAATTTGTCTCGCGATCCAACCGGTTCCGCCCACTACGTCACTCGGTAAATACCTGATCGCGTCCTTTACGAATGCTCGGCAGGGCCGCAACGGCAATCACTAATGCCGCCAGAGCCAAACACAGAGCTGATTTCCAATTCTCGAAGAAGGTCCAGAAGTTGCCGCGCGACATGTTGAGGGCAAGTCTGAATTTTTCTTCCATCAAGCGGCCGAGCACGAAGCCGAGCAGTAAGGGTGCGGCCTCAAATCCGAACTTGAGCAGCGCGTAACCGAACAGTCCAAATGCTGCCACCAGGAGAACGTCAACGGTGGAATTCTGTACCGAATAAATGCCGATGCAACAGAACAGCACGATGGCCGGGAACATCAAGCGGTAAGGCACTTTGAGTAGTCGCACCCACATGCCGATCAGCGGCAGGTTGATGACCAGTAGCATCAGATTGCCGATCCACATCGAGGCAACCATACCCCAGAACAGGTCGGGCTTCTTGGTCATGATTTCGGGCCCAGGCGTAATACCGTGTATCGTCATCGCGCCGATCATCAACGCCATCACGGCGTTGGGCGGGATGCCGAGCGCCAGCAGCGGAATGAACGCCGTCTGCGCGCCGGCATTGTTGGCTGATTCAGGTCCCGCGACCCCCTCGATCGCGCCGCGCCCGAACCTCGTAGGATCGGCGGCGAGTTTCTTCTCGACGGCGTAAGACGCGAACGGTCCCAACACCGCGCCATTGCCCGGCAGCAGACCCAAGACGGAACCGATAAGCGTGCCGCGCGCGATCGGCCACGCCGACTGCCGCATGTCATCCCGGTTGGGCAGCAAGCGCCCGATTTTGGCCTGCACGACGTTGCGCGTCTCAGGGCTTTCAAGATTTTTGATAATCTCGGCGAAGCCGAATAAACCCATCGCGATCACCGCGAAGTCGAAGCCCTCGGCCAGTTCCGGCAAGCCGAACGTCAATCGATTGACGCCGGTCTCTTGATCGGTGCCGACGGTCGACAGCAGAACACCAACGAAGATCATCGCGATCGCTTTGAACAGCGAGCCGCGGGCAAGTACGACCGCGAACATCAGACCTAGGATCATCAAGGAAAAGTAGTCCGCAGGGCTGAACTGCAGCGCGATGCGCGACAACGGCACAGCAAGCGCGGCGATGATGATCGTCGCGACGGTGCCCGCTATGAACGAACCGATCGCGGCGATTCCCAGTGCCACACCGGCGCGGCCCTGCTTTGCCATCTGGAACCCGTCGAGCACGGTGACGACAGATGTCGCCTCGCCAGGAATGTTCACGAGGATTGCAGTGGTCGAGCCGCCGTACTGTGCGCCGTAGTAGATGCCGGCCAGCATGATCAGCGCGCCGACAGGCTCAAGGCCGTACGTCATCGGCAGTAGCATCGCGATGGTCGCAATGGGGCCGACACCGGGCAATACGCCGATCAAGGTGCCAACAAGACAGCCGATGAAACACAGGATTAGATTGATCGGAAGCGGGATCGAAAATCCAACGGCAGCCCACGGCAGCCACACGACTTTCCAGACCGTGCCGAAACCAAGCGCTAGATTTGCATAGAGATCCATCATCTGCCGGTCCGATCAGTAGCCAAGGAGCCAAGGTGCAATTGGGATCGGCAGGCGAAGGATAACCCTGAACATCAGTACACATAGCGCGGTCAAGCCGGCCGCAAAAATGATGATTTCGCGGAGCCGCGTTTCGGGATCGGCTAAGCTCGCGAATGTGATGGCCAGAGGACCTGCGACCACGAGCCCGAGCGCCGGAATTCGCACGACGCCCAAATCGAACCCGCGCAGTGTCAGCGCGAACGCTACCGCCGCGCCGAGGACGAACAAAAGTCCGCGCGGCGACCAGCGCTCTAGCTCGGTTCCGGGCGTAACGAGCGAGATTAGTGCGAGCACGGCTCCACTGGCCGCCACCAGTGCAGACATCGCTCGTGGCAACATCCCCGCTTCTGGATTTGCGAGTGATCCCACCGGCAGCCCAATAGTTCCCCAAATGCCTAAAACCCCGATCACCAGCAGCAACAATCCAGCGGCAAGGTCATGGGGCGATTTGACGATACCGGCTCGTGGCATGCCCGCATGTTTCGCCGATCGCTCATCTGTCATGACTAGTCCCCGTCCCCCTTTTGCGGCGCGAACGCTACCCGCCCCTCACGCAAAGTGTCTACCTTGCTGTTTTGCAATGCCCTCGCCACGTGTATGTCTCACCACCAAACATAGTTGGCCAATGAATAAATTTGGCGAACGAAATTCGAGGCGGCAGTGATGGCGAAGTCGAGTAGTTTGAATGCGGTCACGGTCGGGTCGGCGGTGGTCGACATCATTGCGGTGGTCGCCGACCAGGACATCGAGCAGTTGACGTTGAGGAATTCGGCCGCCTCTTTCTTGCTGCTCGAACCTGGCCGGAAGATCGAAGCCGACAGCATTTCGATCCATACCGGGGGCGGCGCGATAAACACCGCAGTCGCTCTTTCGCGCTTGGGTTATACAACCTCGCCGCTGGTTAAGATCGGACGCGATCTCAATGCTTCGAAGGTCATGGAGACGCTAGAGGCCGAAGGCCTGTATGCAAGGCTCGTCTGCCGCTCGAACACGCTAGCAACCGGCGTCGCGGTGATGATTTCGGCGCATGATCGTAATCCGTCGATTTTCATATTCCGTGGTGCCAACACTGCGCTGAAGGAAAGCGACATCCCTGCGGATGCCTTTCACGGCGTTAACTTGGTTTACGTATCGGGCCTGAGCAACGCTTCGGCTGATTGTTTTCCAGGCATCATCCGATCAGCGAAAGCGGCCGGTGCGTTCGTCGCAACCAATCCCGGAATTAGACAGTTGAGTTCGAGGCGCGAGGCATTCCTCGGCGTCATCGGCGATCTCGATCTGTTGACGCTGAACAAGGACGAAGCGGCAGCCCTATTGCCGGGTCTGATTGCGCAGTCCGTTCGTGGGGCAGCGGCGATACATCCGCCCGCGCCGAGCATCGGGCCGGCGCTTGAGCTGCCGCCGTTGCTCCGTCGAGGCATCTCTGGAACGAGTGCCGACATAACGCTGCCGGGCTTTATGACATCGCTGCACGCACTCGGGCCTCGCTATGTGGCTGTAACCGATGGCGCGAAGGGTGCCTACGTGTCCGGCCATGGCAAGCTCGTTTATTGCCCATCACTACCGGTCGAAGTTGCCGGCACTGCGGGTGCCGGCGATGCCTTCGCCTCGACTTTGGCGGCTGGATTGTCAGCCGGCGAAGATACTGCCGATGCTATGATTGCCGCGACGATCAACGCCGCATCGGTTGTCAGCGTCGTCGATACTCAAAAGGGGTTGTTGAATGCTGCCGAAATAATGCAGCGGATGCCGGCCGCCCGCGAGGCGCTTCGTATTCAGACGTGGGGCTGATCGTTCAAACCGGGCGATGCAAAATGGGTGCGTCGCGCGTCACCGACACGCGGCCGCGCTTGATTGCGAACAGCACGGGCGCCAGTTCGGCAACGGCTTGCGACGGGCTCTCGCAATCGAGGACCACGAGATCGGCAATGTTGCCGGCTTCGATGCCATAGCCCTTCAAGTTCATCAGGCGGGCGGCCCTGGTCGTAATCATGTCGAGGCAATCGGCGAGATCGCTCGTCCGCCCGGCCTGAGCCGCGTTGGCGTAAAGGTTCGCCTGCCGGAGCAGCGAGCAATCACCGAAAGGCGTGAACGGGTTCAACACGTTGTTGGTCGATAGCGCGCAATTGACACCGTGGCCGAGCAATTGGTGCGCTCGTGCCAATCCACGCGGCACGTTGTGCGTGTGATCGCGTCCCATCAGATAGAGGTCAGTCGACGGTAGCGCGATCAACGCGACGCCGGCATTGGCCATCCGCCGTGCGTAGGTGTCGAATACATCGGGAGTGACGGCCGATAATTTCGAGACATGGCCGACGGCGACGCGGCCGCCCCATCGGCGCCGCTCGGTCATGGCGCACACGTAGTCGAGATCGAGGCGATCCGTGCCGAGCGAGAAGTCCAAGTGCATGTCGATATCGCAATCGAAGTCGCGGGCGATATCGAAGATGCGGTCGATCTGGCCGTTGGGATCGCTGTCGACGTACGGGCAGGCGCCGATCACGTGCGCGCCGTTTTGCATGGCAGCAACCAGCAATTCGTCGGTGCCGGGGTTGTTGAGAAGGCCCTCCTGTGGGAACGCGCAGATCTCAATATCGACCGCCCATTTGTAGTCGGCCGCCAGTTGCTTGATCGCCTCGAAACTGATGTGGCGAATGACGGGATCGATCTCCAGTTGCGTGCGGATGTGCGTCGTGCCGTGCAGGATGCAGCGTTCCAGCGTGCGTTTGCCGCGCGCATAGACATCCTCGACGGTGAATGCCTTCTTGGCGGCCGACACCTCGGCGATGGCCTCGGCCAGATCGCCTTTCTCGGCCTTGCAACGGTCCATGATGCACGATTTATCGAGGTGAAGATGGGTCTCGACGAAACCCGATGATACCCATCGGCCACCTGCATCAATGACGCGAGCGTCGGCTAGAAGACCAGGCGCGACTGCCGCTATACGCCCGTTGGCAATACCGATGTCAGTTACGACCGTAGGCGACACGCTACTGCGGGCATTGCGGATGATGAGATCCATAAGTTGGAACGGTCCTTGGACTGGTGGCGGCGGTCGCTGGATCAGGCTATAGTGCCATCATGAACATCGCAGTGCCACATCGCATGACCGTTGACGAGTTCCTGGCCTGGAGTTCCCGCCAGGAGAAGGGCCGCTATGAGCTGCAGGATGGACGGGTCGTAATGCAGCAATCGCAGAACATGGGGCATCTCAAGGCCAAGGGCCGGATTTTCACGCTGGTACAGGTGGCAATTGAGCGCTCTGGCTTGCCGTTTTATGTAGTTCCAGACGGAGCAACCGTTCGGGTTGCCAAGGGTACTGCATATGAGCCTGATGCCCTGGTCGCGCCATTGCCGATGCCCGATGACTCATCACTGGAAATTTCAAATCCAGTGATAGTGGTCGAGGTGCTGTCCCCATCGAGCATCAAGCGCGATCTGACGGACAAGCTCGCTGGATATTTTCAGGTGCCGAGCATCGTGCACTACCTAATCCTCGACCCCGAGGAGAAGGTGATCATCTGGCACCGCCGCGCGGCAGCTGGTGGTCTTGAGCCGCCAGTGAAATTCGAATCTGGCATTCTGCGTCTCGACCCACCCGGTCTAGAGATCGATGTGGCCGCAGTGTTCGGGTGATCCCTATCAAGTTAGCGATCTTGACCTTCCCGCCGAACACCGCCAAGAACAAAGCATGACCGATCGGCTGGTAACGAGCGAACGAAAAGAAGCGGACGCCTACGAGGCGACGATCCGGCCGCAGGCGCTCGGCGACTTCATCGGCCAAGAGCAGGCGCGCGCCAATCTGAGCGTGTTCATCCAGGCTGCCAAAGCGCGCGGTGATGCGCTCGATCACGTGTTGTTTGCCGGTCCGCCGGGCTTGGGAAAGACCACGCTGGCGCAGATCATGGCGAAGGAGCTGGGCGTTGGTTTTCGCGCGACCTCGGGTCCGGTGATCAGTAAAGCGGGTGATCTTGCGGCACTGCTGACCAATCTTGAAGAACGCGATGTGCTGTTCATCGACGAAATCCACCGGCTCAATCCGGCGGTTGAAGAGATCCTCTATCCGGCGATGGAGGATTTTCAGCTTGATCTCATCATCGGCGAGGGACCAGCCGCGCGCTCGGTGCGGATTGATCTGGCGAAGTTCACGCTGGTCGGCGCGACGACGAGGGCGGGTCTGCTGACCAATCCGCTGCGCGATCGCTTTGGCATTCCGGTACGGCTGAACTTCTACACCCACGACGAACTGGAGCTTATCGTTAGCCGCGGCGCGCGCGTGCTCGGTGTGCCGATGCAGAAGGACGGCGCCATGGAGATCGCCCGCCGGTCTCGTGGCACGCCGCGTATCGCCGGACGGTTGCTGCGGCGGGTGCGTGACTTTGCAGCGGTTGCTGGCGATGGGATGGTCACAGCCGCCGTTGCCGACAGGGCGCTTCTGCAACTCGAAGTTGATGCCGAGGGTCTCGATGCCCTCGATCACCGTTACCTCAACTGCATAGCGAAGAACTACGACGGCGGGCCGGTCGGGATCGAAACCATGTCGGCCGCGTTGTCCGAGCCGCGTGATGCGCTTGAAGAAATCGTGGAGCCGTACTTGCTGCAGCAAGGATTCATCAGCCGAACACCGCGCGGGCGCATGTTGACGTTGCGCGCATACCGCCATCTAGGGCTTTCCGGACCATCGCGAGCGGCCGCGCCTCAATTCGGGCTGTTTGACCCCGATAAGAGTGCGGATGACGAGGCGGGCACTGCTTAAAGTTTCATTCAGCTTGTCTGGAGCACATTCCCAACGAACCGTGAGCCTTCATCAAACCGGCATGAGTTTCGCTATAGATCAACGCGGATCGAGATTAGAAACCGGGCGAACGACGTGATTTCCAGGCGTAAACTTCTTCAAGGGCTGGGCGCGTTCGTCGCTGGCGGTGTTGGACTTGGTACCTATGCCTTTGGTATCGAACCTCGCCGCCTGTCGCTGACGCACTATCGCGTCAACCCGCCGAATTGGCCATCCGGCCTCAAACTTAAGTTTGCCGTGATCGCCGACCTGCATGCGAGCGAGCCTTGGATGCCGATCTCGCGCATCGAGGAAATCGTCGAGGCCGCCAACTCGCTAAAACCTGATGCGATGCTTCTGCTTGGCGATTACACCAGCGAACCGCGGATGATCCATGCGCCGATCCCAGACAAGGAATGGGCAGCGGTTCTCGGCCAATTGAAGGCGCCGCTCGGTGTGCACGCGATCCTGGGCAATCACGATTGGTGGAATGATCGATCGGCTCAGATGTCGATGGCGGGCCCGGCGAAGTGCCGTGCGCCGATGGAGAAGGCTGGGCTTAGAGTTTACGAGAATGATGTGCTTCGCCTGGAAAAGAACGGTCAACCGTTTTGGATTGCTGGTCTCGGTGACCAGTGGGCCTTCTATCGCAATCGCGACAGGTCGATTGATCGCAGAAAACACGAACGTTTTGGCTTTACCGGCATTGACGATTTGCCCGGCATGCTCGCCAAGGTCACCGACGATGCGCCCGTCATCATGATGGCGCACGAACCCGATGTATTCCCACGCGTGCCGCAGCGCGTATCACTCACTCTGTCGGGGCATACGCACGGTGGTCAGGTGCAGTTCTTCGGTTACGCGCCCATCGTGCCCAGCCGTTACGGCAGCCGGTTCTTGTATGGCCACATTGTCGAAGAGGACCGTCACTTGATCGTGTCTGGCGGCCTCGGTTGCTCGGGGTTCCCCATTCGCTTCGGCCGCCCTCCAGAAGTGCTGCTGGTGGAGGTTGGGATTTGACCACACCCTCCCCCAACCCGTGGCCTGATCTTGCGGGCCGGCTTGTCGATGCCGGCGGCCAACGCCGCCATGTCCTGCCGATCCGCGTCTATTTTGAGGACACCGATTTCTCAGGCCTCGTTTATCACGCGTCCTACGTGCGATGGTGCGAGCGGGGACGATCGGATTTTCTCAGGGCTGGTGGTAACGATCATCGGCAGCTGATCGACGGTTCGGCCGGGCGCGAACCAGCAGCCTTCGTCGTGCGGCGCATGAGCCTCGAATATCTCAAGCCCGCCCGTATCGACGACATCCTGGAAGTCACCACCTCTGTCAAGGAGACAGGCGCTGCAACTCTCATCCTCGATCAGCGCATATCCAAGGC
>JANLPY010000274.1:0-1815 GCA_031367505.1 Hyphomicrobiaceae bacterium
GACAAGGACGACTTCACAGCTAAGGTTCGATCATCAATGCGTTCACTGCAAAACAACCAGGACAAGATCCGCTCCTTCTACCAGAAGCCGTCCTTGAAGTACGCTGCCTGAGTGTCGCCATACTTATGGACGGATTAATAGCTCCGACCTCTCGCCGATATCCAGATGACGCTCGCGCAGACATTCGGCCTGGCCCGTCTACTCGGTCGCATTGTTCGGGCGCGCGTCGGCTAGGCTAGGCGCGGGCATTGGCTGACGACGCAGCCGCAAGCGGTGGCCGCGCTTACGATCGACGATTACCAAAAAACTGCAGCAGCATGTTGAACATGTTGATGAAGTCCAGGTAGAGGCTGAGCGCGCCCATGATGGCGGCCTTGGAGGTGACAGCGATATCGCCGGTGACGCGGTAGTAGCCGTCCTTGATCCGTTGCGTGTCGTAGGCGGTGAGACCTGCAAACACGACCACACCGATCACGGATATGACGAATTGCAACGCACTCGACTGGAACCAGATATTGACGAGCGAGGCGATGACGACACCGACCAGCCCCATGAATAGGAAAGTACCAAATCCCGAGAGGGCCCGCTGTGTCGTGTAGCCGTAAAGACTGAGCGCACCGAAGGATGCCGCCGTCACGAACAATACTTGCGTGATCGGCTCACCGGTAAAAACCAGGAATATCGACGACAGCGACAATCCCATCACGGCGGTGAACAGCCAGAATGTGATCTGCGCCGTGCCGACACTGAGTTTTTCGACGCCGAATGAAAGGAGCATTACGAACCCGAGCGGCGCCAGCATGACGACCCATTTGAGCGGGGAGTTGTAAAGGATTTGCCCGAACTCCGTCAGAACGAGTTGTCCGGGGCCGGCTCCGGCGATGATCGAGGCGGAGAACGTGGCGTAGGCGACCAGGCCCGTGAGCAAGACCCCGCCCGCCATGTAATTGTAAACGCTCAGCATATATGCCCGCAAACCGGGGTCGGTGGTGGCATCTGCTGGCGTCGGCGTCGCTGGCACGTATTTGTTGTCAATCTGGGCCACTGGGTCAGTTCCTCTGATTTCGGCGCCTCTGGCCGGCTTGCAATACTCGCTCAGAAAGCGGCTCCATAGCCCAGGGTCGGAAAGTACCCAGCCAGGCGGGGACTTCAGCGACGCCGTATCAGTGCCGGCCGCCGAATATCGGGCCGAAGCGTCCGCACAAGTGGGAAGCTGGCGCAGCGGCATGCTCATCCTGATTGTTGCTGGGGCGGTAGCCACTCGGTCTTGGATGCAGCCGGCGGCGAGAGCTGCGAGGGGGAATAGGGGGCTGCGCGACGCGGATCAGCGTGCGCAGGTCGGTGAATGGCATGGCGGCAGCGGCTGCTTCGGCCAGGGTGGCGATTGTGCGGTCGTCGAGTTTGCTGGACGCGGTCGGTGCAGCCGGCTCAGGCGGTCGACGACCTCCACTGCGAGGGCGGGACCAGTCACGTCTGAGTAGTGTCCGAGGCTCCACTGCTCGACATCGGTTCGGCTAGCGTTCGTCGCGTCGCGGCTGTCCGCGCCCCCGTCGCTCTCCAAAATGGGCTGCTTGTGCTTGGCCGAGGCTCCGAAACAGATGATGACAACATCACGAGACGATCCGGCCGAACAAAGTGGTTACTTGCGCTATTTCTACCGGGGCTGGCGCCCAACCAGGTTAGGCAGGTTTTGGAGTAGCACTATTGCCTGGCTATCTGGGATGGGTTTGACACCCAGGATTCTTCTCACGCTGCAAGTCAAGAACCGGCGCGGTGGTAAGCTCGATTCGACGATCCTTGCTGCGGCGCGTGATG
>JANLPY010000294.1:0-3420 GCA_031367505.1 Hyphomicrobiaceae bacterium
AGTCTTCACCGGGGAAACTGTCCTGGATCGATTTCATCATGGTGCCGTGGCTGGGTAGCACATTCTCATCAAGGTGCATTGCGGGATCCCAGAGCTTGGAGCGGATGAGCGCTCTCGGGCAGTGTGTGTAGACACGCTCAGCCGTCACAACGACAACGCTACGCGGCAGTTTGCCTTCCATGATGAAGGATGCGCGCAACTCTTGATCTACTCTGATTGCAGCGCGCCCGTTTATGCGGAGCATTCGGCCGATTCCTGGAATAAGAAAGAGCAGCGCGATACGCGGATCGTGGACGATGTTTCGCAGCGTATCGATGCGGTTGTTGCCGCGCCGATCAGGCAACATGACAGTGTGCTTGTCGATGACACGCACGAACCCCGCCGGATCACCGCGCGGTGTGCAATCGAGCCCTCCGGGTCCAGAAGTTGCGACCAGGACGAACGGCGAGTGATCGATAAACATCCGATAATGATCCGAGATGTGATCGATCTCTTTGATCGTCGCGACGACAGTGTCGTGAGGACCATAAATATCTGTAAGCTCAGCTTCAGATGTGATGTATTCTGCCATATCATCCTCCCGTAGCTTCGACCGGCATCAGCTTCGACCGGCATCGCCACCTGACTTGCGATAAGCCTGCGATCCTACACCAACGTGACGAACATTTCGAGTGACTGTCGCTGGGTCTTGCGTTACCGCCTTCGCCTGCATGCGCTGTCTAGTCGGTGAGCTTCACCTGCTCGCCCTTGCCGTTGATGAACGTGTACTGGAGCAAGGAGGATTGCGAGAAGCTGGCGGTTTCGCCGAACAGGAACAACCCGCGACATCCAGCGAGATTGCGATCTTTGGCAACCTCTTGCGCCACATCCACCATGCGCTCGACGCGTTCTGGGCTGGTGGTCATGACGATGACGCGGAAATGATCCCAACCGTACCGTGTCTGGACGTGACCGTCCTTCCAGCCTTGCGCGTAGCAGAGAAACTTTTCCAGCAACGAGCGTTGCCGCACGTCGGCCCTCATGCTCGACAGCTTACGCGCGACCGGCATCGTGCCGCGGTCGTCCTCGTAGAAAAAATGCGAGCGCTCGTCCTCGGTCTTGAACTCCAGCGCGAACACGGCATCGGGGTGGATGGCAAGCTTGAACGTTCGACCGGCGAAGTTGACGGTACCTGCAATCTTATGCGGCTTCTCCATTTTCTGCGTCGCAATTGGGCTCTCGGTCGTGAGCTGCGCCGACTTGATGAACCCGATATCGGTGCGGCCGGCGCACTCGCTCTCGGCCTTGCTCAGCATTTCCGCGATGTTGACGGTGTGCTGGATGTTGAGCTGTCCCACGCGATTGTTCTTCAGCGTCCAGTTCAGCTTGTGGATCGGAATGCCTGAGCGTTCCGACAACAGCTTGGCGCCTTCGTTTCCAAGCGCATAGACCAACTTGTCGCTGCCGCCACCTGCCCGATAGTACTGCAACTGTGCGCGGGGGCGGTCGAGATATTGCAAAAGCCATAACCGTTTCAGGCGTTCTGGGATCTGTTTCGCGGTCTCGCCAGAAAGTGCCGGCACCAGCCGCATGATTTGCTCGGAGGTGAGGAACCGGAACTCGGCAACGCGTTCGAGAATCATCAGGTCGCGCCGTGTCATACGGAAGTGGTCCTGAACTTCCCGTTCGATTGCTTGCAGCCGCTCGAACTCGCCACGTGCCGTGGCCGCCTGCTCACGCAATACGGCGAGCCGTCCTTCTGAATCGGGATGCATCGCGGCGATAGTCTTGCTCAAAACCGTTGCTCGGCGCAACACGTCCTTGGCGCGCTCGAAGCGCTTACCGCGTTTCTGAATTCTCTTTTGCATCAATGCCGTCATTGTACACCGACACTGCGCATCGGACGCATCAAGGCAGTGCGCAACTCGAAGGTTGGCACAGGGCGGTGGTTTTGTTGATCGTTTGGCCGGTAGACCGGAGGTCTCAATTCTGCTCGGTCATCCGGCGTCGTTTCTGCCGAAACCGCTGGGGCTCGTTGGGCGCGATCACCTCGACGGCGAGCTTGTGCTCGATGGCGAGGCGTCGATCGCACATCTCCTGCTCGATCACCTCGACAGGACGGGTAAACCGGCTTTGCGCCAGCGCATGCGCGTTGAAGGCTTTGATCGTGGTGCCGGCAACGGCCGGCCGATTGATGGTGGTCGTTTGCATTGTCGTCGCCGGACTGCCGTCGGCGAGCTTCACGATCGCCACGCGGTCTGGCAGATTGCGAATGAGCGCCGCCTTCTCGTAGCGCTGCTCATCGAGACTGTAGGTCTGGAGTGCTCGCTCCTCGATGATTGGTTGCAGTCCCTCCGATATACCTGATGATGCCGCCCGCGCCGTCGAATGCGATGCCGATTCCGAGGTCGCCGTCGAGTCCGTGTGCGAGCGGGAGCGCGTGCGTCCGTTGCTTTCCGTATCGCTCGAACTCTCACCGATCGACTGGCCTGTCCCCTGCGAGGCCGAGAGTGAACCGGTATGCGGCAGAGCCAACCCGAATATCAAGCGGCGCTGCTCGTCGAGGTCGTAATTGTCGACCCAGCCTCTACTCTTGTTGCTGGATGCACCCGTCGAATGACCTGCCGACGACGAGGTCGTCTCGCTCTCCCCTTCGCTCATCGCCTGGCTCACACTCGTACTGCTGCCACTCGATTGACCCCAGCTTTCAGCACGGGACTCCGAGGCATTGCGCATTACCGTGCGCTCGTGGCCGACCACGACAGGTGATTTGAGCGATGTCTTGACCCGTTCCATGTCGTAGGTGCCCATGTACAGGTGGCCTTCCATCTCGCCGGCCTCCTCGGGCGTCAGACCGCCGAACACGATCTTGGTGCGCGCGTTCGACATCACCGCATTCTTGATGCTTGTTCCCGCCTGTTCAAGTTGCCCAAGTCGTTGGTGGCTGAGGACGAGATGAATGCCGTATTTCCGACCTTCGTCGAGGATGCGCTCGACGTCGGTGGTCAGGTACCGGTAGCACTCGTCGATGTAGACATAGTGCGGGCGCGAGCCCAGCGGTCGTGTTCGAGCGTTGGCGAACAACGAATTGATGAAGAGCGTACCGAGGAGCCGTGCGTTGCTTTCGGACAGGCCTTCGCCGGGATTCAAGTTCACAAGCATGATCTCGCCCTTGTCCATCACCTCCCGGAAATCCACGCCGCGCGATTGCCCGACGATCTGGCGGACGAGACGCGCATCCAGGAAGGCCGCGAGCCGGTTCATGGTGCTCTCCGTGAGCGCCATGAATTCACGGCCCTCAGCGGCCGATAGCTCACGCAAGCCGGCCGCGACGATCGGATTATCCACCGCCGACAACATCATCTCGCGCAGATCTCGACCGCGATCGGGCTCCAGCACGTCGATGGCCTCGGCCATGGTCATCTGGTTGGCAAGCAAGGC
>JANLPY010000323.1:0-5828 GCA_031367505.1 Hyphomicrobiaceae bacterium
GATCACGATCTCGATGACGCCGCGTGCCCTGTCCTGGACCGGTGGCGATGCCGGCGGCGCAGCCCCGGGCGCGACCAGAACGACCGGCGCAAAGTGCGTTGCCGGTGCGTTGGGCGGACGCTCGTTTCCGGGCGGCTTCGCCCTGCCCCGCTTGTGTCGTCGGGCCGGCGCGCGAGCCGGTGTCGCGAGATCGGCAGGCCGCGTGTTTGCCGCCTCGATGGCGTTCTCGCCGATCAACGCGCGGGCTTCCCGTCGCCAGCCGAACAGCTGCTGCGGGCTCAAACCATTCCGCCGCGCCACTTCCGACACGTTGGCGCCGGGCTCCAGGCTTTCGAGCAGGATGCGGGCCTTGTCGCCCGTCGACCACTGCCGGCGCCGGCCGGTTCCGGTGATTAGCTCGATGCGCCGCACATCGACGACGCCGTCATCGGCTCCGTCAGGCCTGCTTTCAAGCTTTCGCTCAAGCGTATGGTCAAATCGATTGCTCATGGGATGGCATTAAGCCACCGCCCGGGCTCAGCCGGAATGTGGGGGCGGGACACCGCTTACTTTGCGTCGCAGCCTTCGCCTCGCTCTGTCGTGCTGCAACCGCCGTGGTTGCCAATCGATGGAAGCCCGGCTCATCCCGCGGTCTGGGGCTCGCTCGCCGCCTGCGGCCTCTATCTCGCTGCTGCAGAATGTGGCGCGATGGTTGGTTTGGCTCGTCCGTTGCGTTGTGCAAGGTCAGACCCGACGGTCGCCTGCGGCCTAGCGGGGCAAGGGAACCAATGGAGCCGAGTTCGTCGGGATGGACCTGGGTCGCGGCAATGCTGTGACAGCCGATGCCACAATTGACGCGAACTCGTTGGTATCACCGCGCGTTCGGGGGAGGGGCCGTACCTGGCGATGGTGACGCGATTGTCGCTTCCGACGTGATCAAGATTTGCAAAGCCCGCTCTTGAGTTCCCAGGCCCCATTCCCGCGGGAAACCGTCACCGCATCGAAGAAGAGACGCTGGCTGGCATCATTGCGGCTAACAAACTTAATCCAGCACAAAAATGTCTTCGATGGTTCTGCTATGCAATCCGCGGCAAGCACCCGTAAGTCATTGTCGTGGCGTTTGTCGCCGGCTGCCGCCTGGCGTTCGTATGCCGTCTGCAATGCGACCACATCAGGTACAGGGTCGGCCCGCAGCAGCCCGACGAGTCCTAAGCCGCAAACTGGCGCAGCCAGTGTCACCCATTTCCAATGCATCGCAGCGGTCTCTCGCATTCCGGAATTGGCACTTGGCCAAGCTGTCGTCGACAGGCGTTCGTCAGGGACGACCGATCACTGAAATCTTTGCCATCATTCCCCCATCCTCGTGCTCGAGTATGTGGCAGTGGTAAACGAAATCGCCGATCTGGGAAAATGCGATTTCAACGACGACTGGCCTTGCCAAACATGTCGGGTTCGGGCCACGCCAAGCTGCGACTGAGCCATCGCAGGTCGGATCTGCCGGAAGCGGGATGTTGTCGTGCAATACCGCCGCGCTTGGAAATGGCAGCAAGGCGCCGGCGGTCTTGGTCCGAATGTTGACTGTGCGACGCGCTTGCTGGGCTGACTGCCCTTCCAGCACCCTGAATTTGGTCTGGTGAATATGGAAGTTGTGGTCCTCACTCGAGACGTTGACCAATTCCCATACTTCCTTGACGGCTTTGTTTCCAAGCGCCAATGGAAGGCAAACAATTGTATTGTCTGGAACGAAAGATGTGATGTCGACAAACGTGCCGGGGACGGCAGTGCCGTACTGGTCGACTTCCTCATAGCCCAGTCCGAAGCCATCGGCAGTACCTGCCGGCACTCCGTAGTAGATGCGTCTGCGATGACCGGGGGCGAGCGGTGACTTGCAGTTTTGCGGCGGTGTTGCGGCTGGACTGCTGGAATTAGTCGCAATACCTGCACTGTGGACGGTGGCAGCCTGACCGCGCAGGCCCGCAACTTCGCCAACCAAACCTGGTACTGACGCTGGCTTGAACGTTACCTCGGCCAGATCAATCGCCGGCCAATTATCACCTCCCGTTTCGTAGCCGACTGTAAGCAAAACAAACTTGGTGTTCGGCGGCGCGATCGTGGCGCGTCCGTTGGCGTTGCGATAGACCACGCGGATTTCGACGCGTGATGATGGCATCATCCTGACGCTGGTCGCGCAAAGGCTCGGTGCGGTCGATGTTACGGCGCCGGTTGCTCCAGGACAGACCACCGACCGGATTTTCGAGGCCGATGCTATACCGGTCTGATCAGTTGTTGCCCCGACTGGCGTTGTGACGCTGACGCCATCAACCGAAACAACCTGGAACACGACGTCTCTCTGCGATGCCGGATCCCAGAGATGCAAGTCATACGATGCGCTGCCCGAAGCATTCGTGATCCGCCAGATTTCCCCTTGCGGAGATGCGACGGGGATCGTCGGATAGACTTGACCGTTGATCGAAAAAATCCATCGACCGCCAAAATGATTGGCGCCGCCATCCGGCACGATCTGCCCGGCGCACTTGCCTTGGCGCGACGCTTCGCCTGACGCAGCAAACTCTGGACAGAATTGCGGGTCTTGTTGGGTCGACAGAGTGCCGTTCGCCTCAATCTGGGTATCCTTCAGGACGAGATGGCGGACATTGCTCTCAGCCCACGGCTTGGCACAGGTGCTGTCCTCACAGGCATAATCGCCAACATTGCCGATCGTTATAATTCCGGCCAATCCTGCTGATACTTGATTCAACGCGATGCCGTGGACATGGGGGTGGAACCAAAACAGCCCTGATGGATGATTGATCGGAATATCGATCTCATATTCAATTGGTTGGGACGTCATTGATCCGTGAGAGTGTGTGCCCCGCAAATACGGTTGTGGCACCCCGTTCTTCGGGTTGAACCCAAGTACGAACACGTTGTCACCCCAGGTCGGACGCGCGACCGTTGGATAGCGTGGTTCTACAATGAGCCCATGAGTATGCAAATTCGTCGGATTGAATGCAAGGTCGGGGCTCACATCGAGCGCGTGCTTGGCTTCTGGGATCGGCGGCAATTGGTTGACGAGACGCATTCGCAGTTTGTCGCCTGCCTTCAATGATAACCGCGAGCCGCCATAGGCAGTGGACGTTCCATTACCGGCAGGACAGGCGTTGGCGGTAGCGCCTGGATTGCGACAGATCTCGTAGACCCAGCCGACCGGTTTGGTCAGTTGCAAGATTGGGTCAGTGTTCGCACGTGCCACGACGAGAAGATCGAGCACACCCTGCTCGCTGGCAAACACGGGCGGTTCTTTCAAAACGTTCGTATCACCGACTATGGCCGACACGACGACCGGTCGCGCCAAAATGAACAGAACACATGCAAGAACCGCACATGACAATTTGGTGAAGCCGCGCATCGAGTCAGATCTCCAATATGAGCACGCAATCAGGGCGCGAACGAAGGTTGGCCGGAGGTGCTGGTTCTTCTGTGCCGAGGTCGAAGTAACGCCCAGCTGTCGGCGTGCAATCATGCTGTTATTGACCTGAGTCCGCAATCTCCAACGGTCTGGGTGGTTAAGTGATTGAAGTTAGGGTTGAGACTCGACCATGGTCCAGGCTGCGAGGGTCTGTGCATTGACCATCGCATACGTCACAGCGATGTCCGTTGCTTGTTGGTGTCGAGGTAGTAGAAGGGCGAGGAGGCCTCGCGATGCCCGATGATAATCGCGCCGGTGCCCTGTATCTTCTTGAGGGTGCCGGTTGGTTCCTGCGCCTCGGCGGCGTTCGCAACAGATATCAGTGCATCCAAAGTCGCCGCGCCAAGATTAAGGTAACCTGGGTTTTTTGCGTACTTGGCCATCCTTGCTTCCTCCCTAGCTTCGCAATTTTCATGTTCAGCTGGGGAGCAAGCGATGACATTGCGACTAATCAACCCGACAAGGGCCGCCAAACCATAGCAATCATGTTAGCTGAATAGCAGTATGCGGTGTCGGCGTTCGTGGCCCACCGTTCTCGATCCACGTCCGCTTCTGATCGCCAGAATGTCGGCCAAGACCGGCAGAACATGGCCCGACCCGGACCAGCCGCCCGAGCACGAAAATCGGGTCAGCTATCTGATCGAACCGGAAAGAAGTTGCCACAGACAACGTGGACCGTCGAGACCTTGCCGATTTGCGGCCTGGCGGCTGTCACCTACCCAACGATACGCCGCAACTCGGCTTCCCACCGCTCCAGCGCCACGCGCTTCTCGGCCCAGAATTCGTGCTGGTTGTAGACGCCTTCGGTGACGCTGCGGGCGCCTTCGAAGTGATTGAGCAGCTGGGCTCGAATGTCCTTCGATAAGCCCAGGCGGGCGAGATTGGTGCCGACCGTGCGGCGCAGTCATGATGGCGTTGCGTGCGGGTCGATGCCCCGATGATCATGCAGCCTCAAAGGTTCTCCGGCCTGAGCGCCTTCCTGAGGCTCACCTCGCGGCCCGCCACCATGAACTCGCCATCACCGCGGTAGTGGATCGTGCGGGGAACCTTCGGCGAGGTCGCCACATGGGCGGCGACCACCTCCAGAACGAAGAAGTTGTATTTCTTCAACCAGGCGGTGTCGGCAACCTTGCATTCGAAGCTGGCGTAGCACTCCTTGATCAAAGGCGCCTCGACATGGACGCCCTTCACCGGGGTCAGCTTGAACCGGTCGAACTTGTCGATGGACGCACCGGAGCAATTGCGGATGCCGACGACTTGCTCCCCGAGGTCAAAGGTCGGAATGTTAATGACGCATTCCTTGCTGGCCTTGATCATGCCGAAGCTGTGATTGCCGCTGGTGATCATGCAGCCGATGAGGGATGGCACGAACTCCATGACTGTGTGACAGCCCATGGTCATGATGTTCGTCTTGCCTCTCCATGCTGAGCTCACCAGCACGATGGGACCCGGCTCCAGAAACCGCCGTACCTGCGATACGGGGAAGTCTTTCTTCGTGAAGGTTCCCATTGCACAGTCCGGTTCTGCAGCCCACCGACGGCAACATGACATGCGAGGCCAGCGAACGACACTGGGGGTGAGGGGCACGCGGGCTCGGATGTCCTTCGACGCGCCGAGGCGGGCGAGGTCATGAGTTGACAGGCAAAGACTGCTCACCGCCAACCAACCGCAGCACCTCGGCCTGCCACCGCTCCAGCGCCTGCCGTTTCTCGACCAGGTATTCATGCTGGTCGTAGCGGGAGCCGATACTGAGCAGCCGCCCTGTCACCTGGTTCTGAACGCGCTCGCGAACATCACGCGGGATGCCCAATGCCGCCATGCCGGTTGCGCAGCAGTGCCGCAGGTCATGGAGTCGGATGTCGGCCATTTCGAGCCCGCGCACCACGTCGCGGAAGCGATGCGATAGCGTGGTCGGATAGAACTTGAACCCTGTTCCGAACAGCCCGCGAGCGTACGGGGTGAGCGGCACGATGTGGGGCAGCTTGTTCTTCGTCCGCCCCTCCATTCCGCCCGGGATGTTCCAGGCGTCAGCCTGTAACTCGGTCGCAGCCGCTCGGCCAACTTCGTCGCGCCGCTGGCCAAGCAGCAGCAGAAGCTTCAAGGCGCGGTCAATCGGCTGGTCAGTCAAGGCGCCCCAGAAGGCCTTCAGCTCGGCCTCACTCATCACGCGCTCGCGCTGCTGCTCCTGCCCGCGCTTGCGGATGCCGTGGGCGGGATTGGCTTCGAGCATGTCCTCCGACAGCGCCCAGTTCAGCACCGCACTGATCAAGGCCTGGGAGCGGTTCGCCTGGATGCCGGACACGTTGTCGGCGATGTCGTCGAGCACATTGATCACGTCGCGCCGCTTGAGCGCGGTTGCGTCCGAGTTGCCGAGCCTGCT
>JANLPY010000328.1:0-3504 GCA_031367505.1 Hyphomicrobiaceae bacterium
CCCACATCCCTTGCGCGAAGTGTGGATAGAGATGGCAGTGAAAGATCGAATCACCAACCGTTTTGTTGCGGTTACCGGACCCGCCATAGTGGACTTCATAGCTGAACACGGCTCCGGGTGAGATCGTCTGTGAATCTAAATACACGGAATCGGGATCATGTTTATCTTGCACCCACTGATGGGCATGCAAATGGAAGACATGAGTTTCCTTTGGCCCGGCGTGCATATTGCGGAAACGGACCGGGTCACCCATATAGGAGTGATGCACATTGGACGGATCATCGGGGTAGAGGGCTTTCTGCTTGCCAGTTTTCGGATCTGTTTGAAGGACCATCGCAGGATCGCCGTTCGCCCATGATGTCAGAAAGAATTCTTCCAACTTACATTCCTTGCAATTTTGCGCGGGGCCGATCCCTTTCTGGTTCGCCATCACCATCGGGCCCAGGCCGCCGGCTCCGTAGTTGATGCCCATCCCATCTCTGAGTGCATTGAGCGGATTCGCTTCACTTTCGAGCTCGGGGTAGGCCTGCACGACCGTCATCTCGTCGTGGAAGATGCTGGTGAATTCCCGGTAGGGCTTCCCGCAGGAATTTCCCTCTTGGAGGCGGGGATAGATCTTGGGGTTATCACAGTCTTCTCCGACCTTACTATTGCCGATCACCGCGTTCAGATCGGAATAAATAATTTCCCCTTCCTTACATTCACCTTTCTTGGTACCAGGCTTAAAGCACTTCAACATATTGAGTACCGGATTGAGCGGATGGGCGTAGTGTTTCTCTCTGTCCATTTTTTGATCATATCCCGCTGGAAAGGTCGCTTCGTAGTTGATGACAGGATGGTCATACTTACTGTTGCGAAGGGTGGCAAGCTCGAGCTCACGTTCAGTCACTTGCGATCGATACCACTTCGTGCCTCGCGGTTGCACGTTGATCGAACCGAATAGGCCGAGGCCCAATTGTCCACCGTCACCTTCCCCGCCTGCAGGACCTGCCATAGAGTAGAACAGATGTCCCCCTTCTTTCTTGGCATACCAGCGGTATGTACGGGTTTCGCCTGGGGCTGCAAGTACACAACGGTTTTCACCAAACTCCGCGGCAGAAGAAGAGCAGCGGTTGTCCTTGTTGTTGTGCGTATCCTTAGGTGGCCGACCCACATTTGCGTCAAAAGACAGCTTCGAACCATAGTCTCCGGGCCTACCTGCGTATTCCAGACCGTTGACGTGCATAGACGCGTGGCGTGTCGCGGGCTCTTCTCCGTCCATCACTGAGAACCCGCCGGTGGCTGGGTCGTTGAAGCTATCCTGTCCGTTGGTGCTTTTGCTCAGCAGGTTAGTGAACACGACTTCCAGGCAGTCGCCCTCATTGGCCCGCAACACCAGCGGCCGTGGACGTTTGCCCTCACGCAACTGGACGTGGCCAGCGAGTCGGGAGTCGTCTTTTTCACTCGGGACGAGGCTGATGGGTTGGTTTGAGTCTTCGTCGACGACATCGCGGCGCAGGGCATACATCATTCCGCTCGGGTTGAACGAACCAAAGCGGTTATAGTAATACACCTGCTCCAATGCCACGACGTAGGCTTTGATTTCCCGCTCGCACTTCGGCGCTGCGGTCGTACCCGGATGGGCGGCGGCAAGAGCGGGCAGTATGCAGAGTAGAGCCACCAGCCCTCCCCCGAATCTCACGGGGGATGAGCAAAAGCGATGTGTGCGAACGTTAGTATTCATGGCCGTCTTCCTTCATAGGGTGACTGAAAGTTGGTTAATCGCGAACCCCCGCTTATCGAAACGCGCGTGACCCGCTGCATCAATATTGGTGGTCAGCAAATCGATGCGGACGATGTTAGCTGTATCGCTGATGACCCCAAGACAAATCGCCGAATTGTCTCGATTCGAGTTGGAGTTGCCGAGACGGCGGTGCTCGAAGATGAGGCCACTCGTGTCGACGGCACGTATTACGCCGGTGAAGTCGCTTTCGGTGAATGACTGGATTTGCACGGCTGCCGCGGACACAGGCACCGGCGTTTCGAGATCGGCACCGACAAATTCAATCGTGATCGGCCCGTCCTTGACCGACTGGTTGTCCGTAAACAGCAGTCTGTCATCATCCTGGAAATTGCCGCCTTCCCAGTCGCCATCAACTTGGTCGGCGCGAACGAGAACATGCTGAGACTTATTCGTGGCAGTAAATTTTATGTGGGACACCTTTGCCTTGACTGTGCTGGAAATATCGTACACAGCGTTGGTGTCGGTAATCGTGGTCGGCGCGTCGCGATCGTCTGCGTCCCACGCCACTAGCACGGCGTTGTTCAAATTGTTGCGGTCGCTGATGAAATTTACCATGACACCCTCGCGCTCCTAGTTAGAGATTCTTCCGTCGCATGTCATCACCACTAAAGCCTTGTGCAATCAATCGTACTTATGCCCGGCGGAGGCGCAAGCGGTGGCGGCGCGGAGCCGGGCCACGGGTCCAACTGCAAGATATTTGTTAGATCAGTTGGCCCGGTGCCATTCACATCTCGTATCCCCCAGCCAGCTGCGGCGAAGGCCAAACAGCGGAAGTTGAGTTCCGGCTGTGGAGCGCCAAGGAATACAGATTCTGGGAAAATGTACTCAGCCACCGGCGCAATGTATTGGCCGGCGACTATGCCGTTCGCTACGGTCGGGGCTGGCAGAATCGTAGGTGGATTGCCGCGTTTATCAGGGACCGGAGACCCGTCAGCGAGCGCAGGCTCATCGACCCGCACCATAATTTCTCGTGTTGCGCCTTTGCCGGAAGGTAGTAACGCATCGACCGCACCTTTGTTCAGGATGAAACGGAAGCGACCGAACGGAGCCTGAGTCTTCTGCGCGATGGTGAGCTTGCGCACCGTGCGTGCGCCCAGCAGATCGGTGTCGACAGCGTACACGCCAACGCTTCGAGCCCGGGTTGGGTCGGTGATAAAGCCCTCAATCTTAAGCCGTGCCTGGCACTCGATGGCGGAGGCGCAACCGGAAGCCGGCGCACCGAAGGTACCCAGTAAGGATTTCTCCTGTGAAACATACACCGGGCCCACTCCGGCTCGAGTGTAGATGCCGACATTGGCGACGACGGTGTGAGCCGATACATAGAATGGGTGCGCCGGATTTGAGCCCGGGCTCCCGGGCTCATCTTTGGCGAGCGTACCTTGGAAATTGATGTAGTCACCAACCACAAATGGTACTTGCTGATTAGGGTCACAGGCTGGCGAGCAGGGCACAATGGGCGGATGGCCTGGCGGAAGGCCTGCAGTAATGGTGGGACCAGTCATGACGAATGTACTCAGCCCGGTTGCGTTCGTACGGTTGGTAATGGGACACAGTGGATCGACTCCTGCCGCCGGATCCTGACGCGGGACGCACATGGGGTATCCCGTCAGAGAATGGATCGTAGGGTTGTCCGTGTCGACAGAGAAGCGCATGTCGGGTGAGGTTTTCGCCGGCCCATCGGCCAAACCGTAGGTACCAATGGGATCATTAATACGGACGCG
>JANLPY010000332.1:0-3448 GCA_031367505.1 Hyphomicrobiaceae bacterium
GACGCGTTTGGTAAGCACGCAGTGGGTGCGCCCCTGGCAGGCCGGGCAGACGAAGCCGTCGGGCCAGCGCAGCTTGAAAACGACCGCGCGGCACAGCTCCTCGGCGCCGTAGAGTTTCTGGAATTCAGCCTCCGACAGGCCGTTCTGGAATTGCACCGTGGTGCGCGCCATCAGCCATCTCCCTCAAATCACTGGGGAAAGTCATTGATTCGTGTGGCGTAAATGCGACTGAGGTTGGTGGGTAAACAGGTTTCATTTTATGTCGTTCCCGTGATTTGCTTGATCGTGCTCTGGGTACAATTTCGGTTCCGAGCTATATTTTGCGATTCCCCAGAAGGCTTGGTGCAAGCAGTTCCTTACTTCTTGCCAAATGCTCGCGTTTGCCCGTCTTTTCTTAGGTATGCAGATCAGGGAGGACCGCAATATTATCTCTATGCAAGCCCTTGGCTTTACCTCGTTCTGACGTTGGCTGCTATCGGTTTCTGGTTATATGCTGTTAGGCAAGTATTGAAGCGTGCAAATTAATGTTCAGCGGCGTCTCAACCCTTCCGTGCTGTCGTCCTTCACCACAGAAAGCTCACCCCAAGGCACCCAACAACGACCAGTCCTCTCGACCGCCTAAGTGCCATTCGGCTCTCCGACAAACTTGCAAAGCTTAACAAACATTGGTCGCCTCACACGGTCGCCCTATTCAACAATTCGGACATCATGGTGGCCAAAATCAAGGGTGAATATCATTGGCACAAACACGACGACACCGACGATTTTTTTCTCGTTCTGCACGGCGTGCTCGATATTGAGCTACGTGACCGGACGATCACACTGCAGCCCGGCGACCTCTATGTGGTGCCGAAAGGCGTCGAGCACCGGCCCGTCGCACGCGAAGAGGTCCACATCTTGCTAATGGAGACGAGCGGCACGCCAAACAGCGGTGATGTTGCGACAGCGACCCCGCGCACATTTGCTTGACGGTGAATGACCAACAGAAAGCGGACGGGAATTTAAGCGCTCCGCCAGCATGAGTAGTGGCAGCAATTGGCCCATTACGTTGACGGCCAGACTGACGGTAACGGATCATTTCGTCGGTCGCCAATGCGAAGAACACTCGCCGGTACGATCAGCGCCATCACCACGTGCTCGATCCCATTGGCGGAAGTCGACGCGACGCTAGAAGGCATTGCAAGGCTCGCGCTTGTTCATGTCTGCAAACGGATGAACTGCGTAATATTGGGCGATGTCAATCATCGCCCCTCGATGTGATATTCGTAAGTCTGTTTGGACCAATGGGGTCCACTGGTGCAAGTGGCTCTGCCGGTAAGTCGATCTTTGCCATTGCTGGGTGGCTTTCGCTAACGCTGCACCCGACGTGAGCACCTACAGGCTGGGCTGAAAAAGGTGATCTTGTCGACGATGATGGCCTCAATCGGAGGTTTGAAAACTGGAGGTCGCCGAGCTTTGGATCGAGAACAAGCTTCGCGTCGTGCTACAAGAGGTGTTGGCACGGTCCGAGCCGTCCGCCGATTCGGACCTCCGTCAGAGCTTCGCTTGCAATGTCGATGGACGCTTCTGGTAAACTGTTTTTTGGCTGCACGCTGATCGATGTGGGCTGGGCTCTCTCATGACCGATCGGACCATGCGGGGGATTCTCGACAGCGCTGCGGAATTGCTGCGCGCCTCGTTCACGCACAACGGGATCGGAGAGTTCTTCGCTGATCGCTCTATTCCCTTCGCCGAGGCAACGTCGAAGCGCACATTTGCCTTCAACACGCTCGACGCCCTGCCGCAAGCGCGCGCCTTGGAGGTGATCCTCGAGCTTACATTGCAGAAGCACGACGTAGGCCTGCAGGAGGCGATCTATGCACTCCAAGATCGGGGCGGGCCGATAATTTCAGAGATCACGCGCCGGGAGATCGCCCGGCAGATCGGGAATCGCCTGCATGGCGCTGGTGCCCGAGCCGAAAAGCTTGCCTCGTTGTTCGACCTGGGCGACAGCAGCTTAAGTGAATTGCTCGGAGTTCCTGATTCCGGCCTGAAGCGGCAGATCGAGCAGAATGCCAACGGCCCGTCGCCGGTCTGGACCACGACCGACGTATTTGAGCGGATTGGCGCGTTCCAATGCTCGACGCGCCGCTTTGCGCAGCTCCTCGATACCGCCCTCGACCCGTTGCTGCGTGATGCGGCCATACAGGAGGCACTGGTACGTGAGCTCGATCCGCTGCTGCGGGTTGATCACCATGAAATCGTGCAGACGGGCGTAGTGTCGCAACGCAAGATCTTCGCCGTGCGGCCGATACAGCGCGGCGTCGAGGGGCGCCCCAAGAACCTCATCTTCGCTTCAGTCGGCGTAAAGCCACTGTTGGGGTTCCGCGATGCGATCGACAACGACATCGTCGTTTTGCAACATGCCGACAGTTGCCTCGTATATGACCGGCCAATCGGCGACGGGCTGACCTGGAGCGAGCTTGTCGTCTGGTGGGCCGAGAGAGAGGCGATTGCCGACGAGAAAGATGCCCGCAGAAGTTTGGGTTTGCGATTGCAGCAATCTCTGGCTGACGGCCCGGAGCGACTTCTGTTCGACACGTATTTCCGCGCCTTTTCCCTCCGTCTTGGCGACCGTCTGCCTGCCCTCGTGCCACAAGTCTATCTGCACTACGATCCGGACGTGATGCGCAACACAACCGACCGGGACACGCTCCTGCGACAGCGCATGGATTTCCTTTTGCTTCTGCCTGGCCGGCAGCGCATTGTTCTGGAGATCGACGGGAAGCACCACTATGCCGACGGCGACCGAGCTTCACCGCGTCAATACGCCGAAATGGTTTCGGCCGATCGGGAGCTGCGGTTGCGGGGCTATGAGATCTATCGCTTTGGCGGCTACGAGCTGACACACGACCGCACGAGCGCCGTGATGGAAGTTTTCTTTGAGCGCCTTTTTGCCGTCCATCGATTTTTCTGATCGCGCACCACTCGTCCGCTTTTCGCGTCCCCTGCTGAAAGGCTAGCCAAGCACTGACGATATTGGCCCTTCTTAGTAAAGGTCTGATGGAGGGTATCTGATCATAGGCAATCGCGCCTCGTCATTCTGGCGAAGGCACCGCGCACAGTGCGAGCATGCGGTCGATCCCATTTGCGGAAGTCGATGACGCCTTCAATCGGGCGGCCGGCTGCAGGCCCGCACTTCTGCTTGTGCATGACGAGCGACCGAATGCTGCAACCCCATTCAGAAGCGGTCTTGTCTCCCTGGCTGCCACCAGCCCTATAAGGCGCGAGCCTTCTCGCGGCCGCACTGCGCGCTCATTCGATAGGCAGCGCACAGCAAAGCTCTGCATTTGACAATGTCATGAGAATCATCGATGTCGTCATGACATTGAGGTGCAGTAATGAGCGACGGACCCCATCGGAGCCTTCCCATGCGCAAGCCCTGGCGGACCGTCGCCGAGCTTGCGGA
>JANLPY010000340.1:0-6569 GCA_031367505.1 Hyphomicrobiaceae bacterium
GGTCTTGTCGGTGCAGAGCATCGTCGCCGAGCCAAGGGTCTCGATCGCGGCCGCGCGGCGCGTCAGCACGCGCGCTCGCGAGATGCGCCAAGCTCCCATCGCCATGAAGACGGCGAGAACGACCGGAAATTCTTCGGGCAACATCGACATACCCAACGCGATACCGGCGAGCAGGGCATCCAGCCAGCCCCCGCGCAAGGTCCCGTACAGTAGAACGGCAAGGACGCTCACCACGCCTCCGACCATCGCGAACACACGAACAAGCCGCTGCATCTGCGCTCGTAGCCGTGGTGGCTCCGTCTCCAACGTACTGAGTGAATGGTCGATCTTGCCGATCTCGCTCAGGACACCGATTGCAGTTACTTCGCCGATGCCGGAACCTCGCACGATCAACGAGCCGGAAAACACGCACGGCAGGTCATCGCCGCCGGGGCGATAGTCTTTCGAGGACGCGCCCGGGGCCGCCGCAACCTTGCGTACAGGCACGGACTCGCCCGTCAGAAGGGATTCATCGGTTTGCAGGTCGTGGCTCTGAACAAGCACGGCGTCGGCCGGCACCCGGTCGCCCTCGCCGAGCACGACGAAATCCCCACGCACGACGTCCCGGCCGGCAACACGTTTGCGCTCGCCCTCGCGAATGACGAGAGCACGCGGACTGGTGAGGTCGCGGAGTGCTTCGAGGACGCGCTCGGTGCGGCTCTCCTGAACGACCGTGATCGCAACCGACATGGTCGCGAATACGAGCAGGATGACGGCTTCCTTCAGGTCGCCGAGCAACAGGTAGATCACGCCGCCGCCGAGCAGCAATGCCAGCATCGGCTCGCGCAACACTTCGAGAACAATGCGTAAAGTCGTGCGCTGATCGGGCCGGGGAAGCTCGTTGAGCCCCGCCGACGCCTGCCTGGCTCTGACCTCGGCGTCGCTGAGACCTGAGATCGGTGGAGGTGATACTGATGGAGTATCTAGTATTTCAGGCTTCTTCTTCGTTGATGTTTTGATTCCACATTCCAGTATTCCGGCCCGCGGAGTTCAATATGCATACGCATTTGCGTTGCTGATTTACTGCGTCATCCACGTCTCGATGCGACCCTGCCAGTAGACCTCTTCCTTGCCGTCGATCTCCCAAGCGACTTCGCCCGCGAACGGAATCCAGTAACCGTCATGTTGGCGAAAATCGGAGAACCGACCGCGCCACGGCGTAGCCAGGATTGGCTCCGTGGCTGAGCGCGGGCGATCGGGTGCGAAGGCGCCGGCAATCCACCCGTCGCTGTCGAGGCTGAGCATGACTTCCGAGGCGGTCTCTCCAGCGCCCGCACTTACCGCCAAGGTCCCTGGGCCATCGACGCGCCAGTGCAGCGCCGTGTTGAGAAGGATTGCGTGGGGTGCCCAAGCCAGTTCCGCGAGGTATCGCATCAGCTCACCGCGCATCAGTGCTGAGGAGCGCTCCGTGCGTGCGATCGCGATGACGCCGAACGCCATGATGTCAAGCCGCCCCTCGCAGTTCTTCAGCGCATCACATACCGAGACCAGTCCGAAGGGACCAAAACGCGCCAGCCACTCGAACTCGCATGCGCGCGTCGAAATCGTTTGAGCGGCCGTAAATGACATCCAGGACGCCGAGCCCAGTTTCCTTTTCATCCGTCCGGTTTGCGTCAGCTTGGCAGTCGAATGCCTGGTGTCCGGCATGACGCCGAGACGCAAGGCGAGCTCATAAACGGCAGCCGGCAAACGCTCCTTCAGTGGACGATCATCATTGGGCATTTGGTTCTTCGTCTCCAGGGTCACATCGAGCGCGGACAGAGTTGAAGTTGCGCTCATGGCCGGTTGCATTTCTGCGGCTCGATAACGCGGGCAACGGGCGGGAAAGCGCTTGCGTCGATCCGCACCGGAGCTCTTCGTAAGACCATCACCGCCGCGCCCCAGAGCGTGAGCGCAAGACCGGATTGCCAAAACAGACTCTGCGTAAAGGAGGTCATAGGCAACAGAACGAGCAGCCAACCGGTAAAGCTCGCGTGCATCAGTATCGCCAGAAACAGACTTTGCGTGTGGCTGTAGACCCACGTCATCAGCATTCGATAAGGGGTCAGTGTCGCGAGGTAGACGATTGCAAACTCGAGCGGCCAGGCGATGCCCATCGCGTCGATATTGTAGCGGAAATCGACCAGCAGGTGCCAGAGCGCCCAAGTGAAGCCCAGCAACAAGCCCGCGACTCCGAGGCCATAACGGGCCAATAACCTTGGTGTCGCAAATCCCGTCCAGCCGATTTCCTCGATGGTTCCGGCAACGAGCCCCACTGCGAAAAGCGGCCATTGAATGCGCGGCGAAAAGGCTGGATCGATGGTGGCGCTCGACAGCCCCAGGATTGTTAGCAAGATCGCCGGCATTGTGAGCAGCGCGACCGCATACCAGTGGGCACCGACCTGCCATCGCATCAGACGCGCGCCGAGTTGGCGCATCCCGCCACGCCCGTCCACAAGTGCCGTGAAGATCAACCCACTCATGCTTGGTCCGAGCAGCATGGCTGCGAGGATTAGGCCGGCTTCCCGGGACTGCATCGCCGAGAGATCGAATCCTCTGGCCGCAAGAATGATCAGGATGCCGCTCCAGCTTGTGCCGAAAGCCAAAACGATGAATCCAAGCAGCGGGTGTCGGCGATGCCAGTTCCTCATCTTGGCGCACCCGGCTCTTTTTTTGGGGCAAGCAACTCCGCGATCGTGGACATCACCTCGTCATTGTGCCCGACCCAGGTGTGGCCGCCGCTTTCGAACCCAATGAACCTAGCACCGGCTATCTGGCTCGCGGTGTATTCCGCGCTGGCATATGTGCCATAGCGATCGTCACGCGCGGCGATGATCAGCGTGGGCGCTCGAACCAATCCCAAGGACGACGGGCGGAGAGTCCTTCCGACTGCACTATCGCTGCGCAAACCGGCAGCGCGGGTCGAGACCGGCAGAATGTCGTCCAACATTGCATTGATGCGCGCCCGTTCGGACGCGCTCGCATTCGCCAGCAGCGCGGGCGGTGTGGCCAGCACAGTGTTGATCATCTCATCGCGCGACAGGTGCATCGCCAACCAGAACAGGAAGTCAGACCCGATCACTGCCATCATGGTGTTCTCGACCCACGGCGCCAACGGCTGCGCTGAGTTGGCCAGTGTCGGTGGCTTGTACGCGAGTGGCGCCACCAGGATGAGTGCAATGACGCGATCAGGGTGGCGGATTGCCATCTGCAGGGCTGACGGCGCACCGGCCGAACCGCCAAGAATGCCGGATTGCTGTATGCCTAGCGCATCCAGAAGGCACACATGCGCGGCGGCCTGCGCTTCGGCGGATGGATCGGCCGGCATCGGCGTGCGCAGGTAGCCAAACCGCGACATCGCGATGACGCGAATGCCCCGACGCGCCAGCGGCGCGGCGAACGCCATGCCCTGATCATAACTGCCGCCGCTGCCGTGCACCGCCAGCAAAGGCACGCCAGACCCAGCTTCCTGATATTCTATAGGGCCGCACCGGGTTTCGATCACGACACCCCCGTGATCCACGCGTGCGTGCGCTTGCTGGATGTCACTTTGGAAGCGCCACCAGATCGCAACCATCAGGGCGGCGATGCCCAGCGCGATGCACACAAGCAGCGCCTGCTGCCAGAGGAGTGACGCGCGCCTCATGGTTGGTCGCCTTGGGTTCGAACTTCAAAGCGATCATTCCTCACCAGATATCGGCCATTGATCCGGATCGGGATTGGTACGCCGGCAAAGGGCGCCTCCGCCGTGCCGGGCTCTTGTGCGTTGATATGCAGATGCGGCTCGCTGGTGTTGCCGGAATTGCCGACTTCCGCGATTGCATCGCGAACGCTCAGCTTCCAGCCAACGCCCACGAGGACAGATCCCTTCCTGAAATGCCCGAGCAGAATATCGGCGCCAGCGCAGCGTAAGATCACGTGGTTGCCCGCGAGATGGTCAGTGTCGGCTTGCGGAACCGGCATGTCAGGCAGGCCATCGACCGCTGCGACCACGACGCCAGCGCAGGGCGCAATGACAGGCCGACCGAAGATCACATAGCGGTCCGGGTCTGCTGGCATGATCCCATCTGCGCGAAAGCCCCAGCGATCGAACGCAACGAGATCGACGCCGTGGGCCGTGCCCCAAAAAGGACGGTGCCGAGCGATGGATTGGTCAAGCAATGTTGCGTGTGCGTTCACCGACGGCGCTGCGCCGCCATTCGCAACGAAATAGGCGCCCGGCCCCAGTGGTGACGACAGATCAATCGAACGACCTGACGGAATTACTCGTGCAGGAAGCGCGACGCGGATTTCGTTGGCGGCGTAGAGTGCCAAAACCGCAAATCAAGCCATCGAAATCCAGCCAATGAACCCGTGTGACCAGAACGATCGTGCATCATGCTTCCCCAGGCCGCCAACAACCGACGCGAGGAGAAGCGCGCCGAAAACATACGGCGCCCACCAGGGTGGAAACGTCCACATGCCGGTGAGGCTTATCGCAACAAGAGCGACACCGATTGAGAGCGCCTGCGTCCAGAACCCTGCAGCGCTCCCCGGCGGCGCAAAAGCAAGCCAGCCGATGAGACCGAGCGGCGAGAATGCCTGAAGCAGGTAGAGGGTCAGCACGGCGGTGATGCCTTCGGTTCCGCTGCGGGGCACTGTTCCGTATCCATGGATGCCTGCGCGGTCATGCCAAGACCGCCTCAACCGGCCGTCGTGCCGAAAACCGAAGCGTCGGCCCGTACCCGAAGCGCATGACGATATCGGGCCTGCGACCTGGCATCCCCACAAGGCTCGCTAGCTCCGGCCGCAGACTTGGAACTTCGACCGGCTGATTGATGAAAGCGTGTTTGAGTCCAAGCGCTGTTGCCTGCAAGGCAAAGTGCTGGCAGGCGCGTCCTGCAAGAACCCAGTGCTCCCGATCTTCCTTTTGCGAGACGAACACAGCGATTCCGGCTGACGAAGCAATCTGATGCGCAACCTTCTCGTTCTCCCCACCGGCTTTAAAGACCCAGTCGAATACGCGCGGCCCGAGCCAGGCCGGAAGGCTCGGATTACCGCTCGCTACGCTGAACAAGCCGTCGCCGGTGCGCATCGCTTCGCGGGGGGCTGAACCGGAGCCACTGCTTGAGTTCCTGCACGAACGCAACGTCGGCAATCTGCGTGCTGTTGCCCGCCACGACCAGATCGCGCACTCGGTTCATCTGCGGCCGGTCGGTGATCAGGACCAGGTCGACGCCAGAAATGGCGGCCGATCTTGCCAACACCTGCAGATTGCCAGCGCTGATGGATTTGCCGTCGTAGTCGGCCCGTGTCGATTGGCGCTTGGGGATTGCATCGAACAGCGCGGACGGGACGCTCGGCCCGCCTCCGAAGGCCAACACCACGGAGCCGTCCTTGGCGGGTTTAAAGCCAAGTTCACCCGGATGTCCCCGCGCACCGGCGGCAAGAGCCAGATTTTCAGCGACGCAGCCAAGACTGACGAAGATGTGGTGATCGTCCGGGTCCACGACTGGAGTCCGCCGTGAGAAATCAGGCAGGATCTCGATCCGGCTTTCGCCGCTGTGGAAGCGCCAAGGCTGGGTGTTGTGACCATTGGGCGCGAGCGTTGCGTACCGTATCAGGTCTCGCATCTCCGGATGCTGGGAAAGCGCCGCGCGCGTCGCCGCCACAGAAGCGGTATAGTCGTTCATCGATCCCATCTGCCGTAACCCAGAATAGGCCGCGCCGGTGCCAGCGAGTGCCAGGGCGCCGCCGCCGATCAGAATATGCCGTCGCTCGACCACTTTGCACCGCCGCCAGTTAGTTCCGCCTGTCGCGCCAAGCGGTGCTTCTCGCGCGACGCTACTGGACTTGTGTGACAGGCGTCAGGATCGGAAACTACGCACGCCATCGCGAAATGATTGCTCGGTCCGACGACCCTCATCGAAGCCCTTGATGGCTGCCACGTGTGGTCGAGCGACCGCCAGATTCGCCAGATTGGCGTTGTCGTTCATCTGCTTCACTCCAGCGGCTATCGCGAGCCGGTCGATTGAAACTCTGCCATCCCGAGAGCTTGGACCGCATGAGAATTGCAGAAAGACAGCTCAGACCTTACTGTGTGACCACGGATCATAACTGCCGAAGCTCCAGACGTGACCTTCCGGGTCCCGACAAGAGTATGCGCGTCCACCGTAGTCTTCGTCCTGGATTGCCATGACGATCTCTGCGCCAGCCTCGACGGCTTTCGTATAGTGCTGATCCACGTTGGCGGTGATGATGTGGATACTCGGGTCATCCAATTGTCTGGTGGTCGCGGAAGTTTTCGCGACCTTATTCAAGTCATTGCTTCTGGCCGAGCCCAACATGACCATGCCATTGCTGCAAGTGAGTTGGGCGTGACGAATGCCTCCGTCCGCATCGGGCACGACGAGATGCTCTTCAAAGCCTAACCTGATTACCCGTGTGTCTCCGCGTCCGCCCAAATCCCCAACGTCATGCCCGCGCAGGCGGGCACCCACGACGGCTCGCATTACTCTCTCAGCGTTTCCACGCACTTCGCCGTGGGTCCCCGCCTTCGCGGGGATGACGAA
>JANLPY010000506.1:0-6312 GCA_031367505.1 Hyphomicrobiaceae bacterium
CGAGTGCACGACCGCCCACCATGGTAAGCGGCAATTCCCCAAATTGAACGATATTGCAGACCGAATCGGCGCCATGAGCCATATCGGCAAGAAGCATAAGGCCTATCACGATAGCGCGGCACCTACTCACGAATAAAGCACTACCTATCGCGGACGATGAGTGTGGTAGGCAGAGGCTCGGATTTGTACCGACGTGAGCGCGGGGATAAATCCGACAAAATGCAGATCCGGTTGAGCCAATAACGCCGCTATGCCGATTGTCACTGCCTACCACAGCAGAATAACTCCATCAACATGCTGCGTATTCTCAGCTGTCCAATTTTGCAGTGTCGTAAGCATTTAGTTGTAACCGCGTGATGTCATCTGTTGGGAATATCACCGAGTATTTCCAGCGGCCAGGGTCCGGACATCGGTCGATTCGATGACGGTACCATCACCTGAATGGAATGACAGATATTGTTGGAACTCGCCAATTCGCATGTGTCTAATTGCTAGCGCCCCGGGATGATCCCCTTGTAGGCCTTTCACTCCCGTTTGCGCCAGTCTACACTGCGCCATCGGAGTGGGCTATTTCGCGCGCGTGTGTGCTAAGTGTTGATACTTCGCAATGGATGCCCTTCGGTTAGTGGCGATAGCTTTTCATAGAAAATGCAAAAGATGGTAGACAAAAGATGAATGACTCGAAAGAACTCTCGCGCAGACAATTCCTCTCCGTCGTTGCTTCTACTGCGGCAACTTCGTGTCTCCCCCTTTCTGGAGCCGCAGTCCTGGCTGGTGCATTGGCACCTGCGCTTGCTGGCGAGGATGGTCACTGTCGACATCGGCAATTGTTGTCCTGAACCGTCAGCATGTGGACAAATTGCACGAGCGGCGTGGTTGCGCGTAAGCTATTGATCGTATTCTTCTAATTCTGTGATCTGGAGGCGCAACCCTGAGAACCATTGTGCACTGAACATTTCAGCAATTGCTGTCCAAAACCATCCCTTGTCAGTAATTGATGTCCAAAACCGCAGCCTGCCTCGCGTGCGCGTGGAGCATTGTGAGCTGGCTCGTCGCGTTATAGCAAAGGTTTGATTCGTGGGTGCCTTGAGTGTAATTCTCCTCGGTTCATCACGAGTGCATCCCGATTTCGACGCGCAGGCTAGGAGATGCCGCCAATATCGTGCGGTTTCGGTCATGAATGAGTCGCACGAATTTCTGGAATCTCCGTCACGAACCATAGTCCGGTGAAACATTACACCAAAAACAACGCGTGATGAGCCTGCTGCCGTTGCGCGATTGGACATCGATTGCTGAAATATTGGACAGGATTTGCTGATGTCGACACCAGAGCAGTTGCGCTTCGTCGTTGATGGCAACGACTTCGAAGGGACACTGGGCGCGGATGCCGCCGGGATCACCGCGACATTGTTCACTTTGAGCGAGCTGGCATTCCGGTTCCCACGCATCGAGGTGCTATCGACCCGATTCCATCAGCTCCGGGATTTCGCGGCGGATCACGCCGAAGCGGCTCTGATCTTCCGGGCCATTGATTGACGACGAAAAGCAGCGGCGGCGCCCTCGGCCGCCGCGTTTCGTTCCCTCAATCATGGAGATCTCGATGGAATCATCCCCGATGCAGGACGGCCTCGAAACCGGGAATCTGTTCTGCAACAATCCACTCTGCGATTTGCACGTCCGGCCCGGAGACCCGGGCGTGCGAGGATTCGGCAACTGGGCCGTCTTCGCGAACGGCATCACGGTGGGCCGCGGCCTATACGGCTGCGTCTTTCTTTGCGACCGCTGCGGGCAGCGGACATTGCGCTAGATTCGGACGCGCGCGGCTTCCCGGCATTCATTGTTTTGCCGCGCTCGCCCGGCTTTCCTGGGCCTCCCCTTCCCAACCATTGGGGCAATAGCGGTCCATTGCCGGCCGCGTTCCCCGTGGTGAGGGATGGTTTTATTGTAAATCGATAACGTTATTGCCGACTATCAATAAATATGATATTGTTTATCAATATTTACAGTCGTGGAGTACCAATCGATGCCCCGTCCTTCATCTACCGCGCTGCCGATCGCCTACGTCGGCCTGCGCATCCTGATCGTCTTGAACTGGATCTACGGCGCAATTGTACTTGCGATCCTGGTGGGGATGTTTGCAGCCGAACAATGGACGATGACGGCTCTCGGCGTTCCACCCTCGGCGCAATTCGGTCCTCTGATCATGGGCATGCGCGCGATTGCGGCGCTCGGACTCGTTGCCGTCCCGCTGAATCTCGCCGTGCTCAAGCGGCTCGTGGCGATGGTCCAAACGGTTCGCGCCGGCGATCCCTTCGTCGCCGCGAATGCATACCGCCTGCAGGCGATCGCCTGGTTTCTGCTCGGGCAGCAGATGCTCAGCCTCGTCATCGGGCTTATCGGCAAATCCGTTTCGACGCCCGGACATCCGCTTCATCTCGATGCCGGCTTTTCGCCCAGCGGCTGGCTGGCGGTCATCCTGACCTTTGTCCTCGCGCGCGTCTTCGCCGCAGGCACGCTGATGCGTGAAGACCTCGAAGGGACGGTGTGACATGGCCATCGCCGTCAAGCTCGACGAGCTGCTCCACGAGCGGCGAATGACCCTGACCGAGTTGGCCGAGCGCATCGACATCACGCTTGCCAACCTCTCAATCCTCAAAACCGGCAAGGCCCGCGCCATCCGCTTCTCGACGCTTGAAGCGATCTGCGGCGCGCTCGGCTGCCAACCCGGTGACATTCTGGAATTCGTCCCGGAGTCCAACTCTGGTTCCAAACAACTTCGCAAAGCTTCCTAGCAAAGGAATTCACCGTGATCGCGACTCCTCACGACGCCGCTACGAGCGAAACCCAGCAGGCGAACGTCGTCCAAGAGGTTTCGCTTGCCCGCATCTATGTTCTGCGCGCGACCTATCTGCTGCTCGTGATTGGGCTCGGCGGGATGATCGTGCCCGACGTGGTCAGCCACCCGGTGGTCAGCCGGGGTGTCATCCCGAGCTTGCTCGGCGCCGTGTGGGTGCTGGCGTTTGTCGGCCTCAAATACCCCCTCGGGATGCTTCCGCTGCTGATGTTCGAGTTCGCGTGGAAGTCCATCTGAATGGTGGCTTACGGCATGCCGCAATGGTCTGCCGGCCAATTGCCACCGACCTTCGCCGAGGATTCCTTCAACATCGGCCTTGGTGCCATCCTTATGCCGCTCGTGATCCCATGGGGCTCCGCACGATGAACGACGTATCGCTATTCCGCCTGTATCTGATGCGGGCACTCTACCTGCTGATAGCCGCGGGGCTCGGGGCCACCATATGGCCGCAAATCATGGGCCATCCGACACCGTGGCCGCTGTGGCATGGAGTCGGCTGCAGCTTGCTGGGGGCAATCTCGATCCTGGCGGTTATGGGACTTCGCTATCCACTGGAAATGCTGCCTGTGCTTTTCGCCGAACTGATCTGGAAGGCGATATGGCTGATCGCTGTTGCGCTACCGCTGTGGTCTGCCCATAACATGGACGCGGATAACCTGGAGACGGCGCAAAACTGCTTGCTGGGAATCATCGTTCCTTTCGTCATTCCGTGGCGCTATGTGTTCGCACATTTCGTGAAGGCGCCTGGAGACCGATGGAAATGATGCGCCACCTGGACCAAACACGAGCAACTGGAAGACAGCCGTGAATAACAACATATTGCATGTCCCCGCAGGAAGCCCGTGGTGGCTGTTCGCCGTCGCGAACCTGATCCTGTTCCTTCATATCGCCGGAGGCAGCGTTGGAATCATCTCCGGTTTTATGGCGTTGCTGTCACGCAAGGGCGAGCGCGTGCATCGCGTTGCGGGAACCGTGTTCTTCGTTTCCTCGATGATCATGGCCACGATCGGAGCCGGCGCTTCGCCCTTCCTGCCTGTGCCGCAAACGCCCAACGTCTTCGCAGGAGTCCTGGTGTTCTATATGATCGCTACCTCATGGGTCGCCATCAAGCGGAAGGATGGCGGCATCGGCCGTTTCGACAAAGGCGGACTTGCCGTCGCGTTGGGCATCGTCGCAGCTGGCGTGATCTATATCATCATGGCCAGGAACAGCCCTACCGGCACGATCGGCAAGACACCACCGCAAGCCTTCTTTGTCTTTGCGCTCCTAGGCTCGATTGCAGCCGTCGGGGACATCAGGATGATCGTGCGCGGCGGACTTTCCGGCTCGGCGCGGATCGTGCGGCATCTCTGGCGCATGTGCGCCGCGCTGACCATCGCCTCGGGCTCGTTCTTCCTGGGACAGCAGAAGATCATGCCGATCTACATGCGGGGATCGCCCTGGCTGTTCGTGCCGGTGTTCGCGCCCTTGCTGTTGATGGTCTTCTGGCTGATCCGAGTTCGACTCACGCGCTGGTACAAAAGCGATCCAATTGCACTACAGGAAAACATTGCACCCCAGGAAAACCGATCCGCATTCACAGGAGACCATGAACAAGTCCTTGATTGCAGCATCCTTGACTGCCCTTTGTGCCGCGCCGGCGTTCGCCGCTGGCGAGTTTCTATGGCAACACCTTCATCTCGGCCGGCGGCTCGGCGACCATTCGCACGCACTATTGCGCCGACCACACCTTCGACTTTGTCGGCTCGATGATGTTCATGCGCCACACCTTCAAGGGCACGTGGGCGTTGGATGGCAAGGGCAATCTCTGCCGCACTTACGTCGGCGATACACCACCGGACACGCCGAACCTGCAATGCACGCCGTTCGTTCCGCGCAAGGTTGGCGACGTCTAGAAGTCAAAGGACAACACGCGCACCGTCACCTTGAAGGCGAGAGTTCAGTAAAGGTCACCGCCATGAGAAAACTTTTACGTTTTCGACGTTTCTTCCTGTTGAGCTTGTTCGTCATTGTTGCGGAGGGATCGCTCCAACCCCCAAGGGCCGCCGCTGCGAACGGCGTTCGTGCGTGGCGGTCATTGTGAGAATTGCGGGGCGCGCACACGGCGACGGCATACCCGTGACACCTGAAGCCTGAAGACAAGTCGAGCGAGGGGCCAAGATGATCTTATCCGTGACCAGCGACACCCGACGTGCACAAGAGCGGTTTGAGATCCAGATCTACGCGAGGACTGTTGGACTCCTGTTGCTGGTTTCACTCAGCGCGCTCGTGATTGATGCGTTCTACCTTTCGCCCCAGCTTGTCGTGTGGCGCGATGCCGCCGCGACGGCCGCCAACATCAAGTCTTTGGATTTCGTCTTCCGCCTTAGCTTCGTCGTCCATCTCGTCCAGGTCATCAGCGATACGGGATTGTCACTGGCCTTCTATGTCGTCTTGAAAGCGGTCAACCGCGATCTCGCACTGCTCGGCGCTTTCTTCGGGCTCCTGAGCGCGGCGGCGCACGCCGCTGCACAAATATTCTATTTCCCCGTGCCGCATATCCTGCTGAGTGACGCCAACTACCTGAAAACCCTGACGCCGGGACAACTCAACACGCTCTCATTGGCGTCGCTCAAGGTGTGCGAGTACGCTAATGGTGCATTCAAGGCGCTGTGGGGAATCGCCTGGATCCTGCGCGGTTACCTTATGCTGCGCTCGGGCTACATTCCGTGGATGTGGGGCGCGTTTCTCATCGCCCTTGGCGTTGTCTGCATTGCTTGGACCTTATTGCTGGTGCTGGCGCCGACGTATTCGGTCGGCATCATTGGACCGGCGCTCCTTGCCGGCGCTGCATTGACGGGAGTGTGGTTTCTCATTCGCGGCGTCAACGTCCGAAAGTGGGAAGCAAGCGCAGAAAGCGAAGTCAAACCGATTTCGCCATGAGAACATTTCTGCGCATCGCGTTCTTCAGTCTGGTGGCCGTGGTCGTCACGGGTGCGGCTCTGTTCTACTGGCTCGTCTATTCGCCGGCTCCCGGCGTTCCTCGACTGTCCGGCACGCTGACCAAAGGTTCCATCGAGGGCGACGCCAGAGCGCCCGATATGGCAGCCACGGGTGCGGCTTTAATTCCAAACCAAAGTACCCTTGGTAGACGCCGGTCCGGTCGTCCTTAGCGTACGTAAAAATCCGTTTCTTGAGGCCACCCCAAATCCATGACGCCTCAATTTTCCCATTCTGTGCAAGCCCATGAATTCTCAAACTCAATAGCTCGCCGCACCATCAGTTTAGACATTAATTGCTGAAGGATTGGACAGAAAATACTGATGTCAACACCAGAGGAGGCATTCGCTGAGAGCGACAGCGGCCCATCACGGCCCTGGTCGCTAGCCCCCGGCGGCCGCCCAAACTCCTCCATCTGAGGCCCCCTGAAACTCCTCCATTGATGAGGCTGTAGACGGGCGCCGGTCGGCGCCCGGCCC
>JANLPY010000518.1:0-1513 GCA_031367505.1 Hyphomicrobiaceae bacterium
GTCGGATCGAGACCGAGCATCTGGATACGCTGCCGCCGGCGCCGCCATCCGGACAACGGGCGCACAAGGTGATCGAGCAAAGCCGGCGGCATTACACGCGCAGTCGGAGCGATGCCGAGGAGGCCGTGATCAGCCAGGTCGAGAGTGGGTATCGGCAGAGCGAAGCGGAATAGCGTGTGAACGACGTTCGCGCACCTCGCCGCATGACTGGCAAAACAGCCATCGCCGGCTTATAATTCAGCCAACGGAACCTCCGCGACAGTGAGGAGCGCGCAATCCCGTGCGTTCCTGTCCTGTCAACGGGAGCAATCCGATGGCAACCATCATCGATGGTCACTTTGCGAAACGCATCGATCTCGACGAGTTGAAGCGGCTCGAAGGCAAGCGTGCGGAAGCCGAACGGCTGCTGCACGGGCTCATGGGAGCCCAAGCAAGCCTCGTCAGCCGGCGCACTTTGTACGGCAAGATCATCGCGATCTTCCGTCCGGGAAGCCCGATCACGACCAGACGCTCCGATGATCAGATCATCGGCGACCTCCTGGATCTGCTCGCCCTGTTCGCAACGCTCTACCACGAGCGGGCGCGATCGAAGACGTGACGGACAGCCTCTCCGGTGGGGAGGAAACTCAAAGCCCCCTGTGCAAGCTCGGGGCTTTATTCTTGGGCATGCAGCCAGCTTCAATCGAGCAGACCGACCCGCTCGCCCTTGCCGTCGGTGAATTTGTGGTCGAGCAGCGCGTTGGCCTTGAGGCTTGCCGCGTCGGCGAATAGGAACAGCCCTTTGCAGCCGCGCATGTCGGGGTCTTTGGCGAGTTCCTCGACGACATCCACCATACGCGCGACGCGCTCGGCACTGGTCGTCACGAAGATGACGCGGAAGTGGTTCCATCCATATCTGCGCTCGGCATGTCCGTCCTTCCAGGCCTGCGCATAGCACATGAACTTTTCCAAGACCGAGCGCTGACGCACATCGGCCTTCATGCTGGAGAGTTTGCGGGCGACCGGCATGGTGCCACGGTCGACTTCCAGGAAGAAGTTCGATTGCTCGTCGTTGCCTAGTTCGAGTGCGAACACGGCATCGGGGTGGATCGCCAGCTTGAACGAGCGGCCGGCCAAATTCGGTTGCGCCGCGATCTTGTGCGGTTTCTCCATTTTGTGGGTGGTGGATGGGCTTGCCTTGACGATTGTGTCGCCCTTGATCAGCGCGACGGACTTCACCGCCGTGCACTCGGCTTCGAGCTTGCTCAGGAACTCGGCAATCTCCACCGTGTGGAGGATGTTGAGCTGGCCGACCCGGTTGTTCTTCAGCGTCCAGTTGAGCTTGTGGATGGGTGTGCCATCGCGTTCGCTCAGCAACTTGGCGCCCTGCTGGCCGAGCGCGTAGACGATCTTGGCGCTGCCGCCCCCCTGTCGGAAGTACTGTAACTGCGCCCGGGGGCGGTCGAGATAGTGCAACTGCCACAGCCGCTTCAAGCGCTCCGGAATCTGTTTGGCGTTCTCCCCGCCGATGGCG
>JANLPY010000522.1:0-2156 GCA_031367505.1 Hyphomicrobiaceae bacterium
TCTCGGCGCTGCAGCGGCTGTGCTCATGCAGGCAGACCTCGTAGCGCGCGCCGCGCGCGCCGAGGTAGCTGGTGAGTCGCATGGGGATGGACATGGCGGCCTCCGTGGGTGATGCAAGCGATGCCGTTCGGGACGGCGCGACCTCGCCGCCAGAGCGAGGTTGAAGTTTGCTCCTGAACCGGCCCGAAAGGGTCGCAGCGCCCGACGCGACGACAAAATCGGCCGGCGCCTGCACGAGTGGTTGATCGGGCCTGCTCGGGTGGCCGGCATCCCTTCGATCCGGCTCGAGCTGCGCACCGACAACGCCGCGGCACTGTCGTTCTACCGCAGGCTTGGTTTCACCGAGACGCAGCATGTGCCTGGCTACTGCGAAGGCCATGTCGCGGAGCGCCGGATGACGCTGCTGCTGTGAGCAGGTGCGTCGTGAGCCGCCGATCGAACGACTCCTTCCAGCGCGGCTGATCGGTGTGGCGCGTGCCGGCTGACGACCCGGAGCGGCCTGTCGCTTCTTACCAGAGCTGACGTTCGGAACCGATGACGCGTGGGCTGATGGTTGTAGGTCCAATTCCTATGCGGCACCGAACCTGCGCAGGCCAGTCGGCGGACATCGCAGTTCAAGGCGTGACTCTAAAGAACCGTTCCAAGTTCTCTCTGAGCGCCGGCGCGAATTGGACTTCCGGTTGGTGGAACCGCAGTTGCTTGATGCCCCGCAGGTTGAAGCCCACAAACTTGTCCCTGTCCTCGGCGACGGATTCGTCCAGGAACAAGAGCATGTTCGCTACGTCTTCGCCTTGGGCCTTTGCCTTGCCCATGATGAAGCCGACTTCGTGATACACGTTCGGGTTGCAGTGCGTGAGGTTGCCGATGAGCAGGCCGCAGTCGCTCATCATCTCGATGATCTTGTCGTTGATCTCGTAGGACGTTCCGTCTTGGAACCAGTCCACGCGTTGCACCTTGAGCGGCGGCTTCAAGCCATGCTTTTCGCTCACCTCTCTCGCGACGCGCTGGATGATCGCGTAGTGGTCATCCGGCTTGGCTTTGCCGAATGGCATTGAAACGAAGATCGTGCGCTTCCGGCTTTCGAGGACTTTGTCGAAGATAGCAATAAGGTCGGCTGAACCGGATTCCTTGATCAGGTGAAGATGGTTGTCTAACACCCAATTCACGAACGAGGCCACCGGCACGTCCTTCTCGAGTTCGTAGTACACCAACGCCGCCAGTAGTCCCCGATTCCGGGAATCCTTGAGCGCCGGTGCCGTGTCGCAGAGGCTGTTCACCTTGCCCAGGCTCTCCTTGAATCGCTTGATGGCGTTCTCGTTGTCGGCCAATACGGCGCGGGCGACGAGAAACTCGAACTGTTGCAGCAGAAAGGTTCGCGGCTCGTCGTGAAGGAAGGGGGCGAGGTTGGGCAGTAGCTCGATGTCGAGCTTGCCGTGCAGCTTGCGGGCGAGGTAATAGGGCCATCCGAAGCTCGGATCGTTCTGCAGCAAAGCGTCGGGAAAGAGGTCTTCGTCCTCAAGGATCAGCTTGAGGTTGTGCTCCATCGTCAGGGGCACCTGTTTGTAATTGATGTTGTGGAACAACGATCGACTGAACCGTCGAAACTCCACTTGGTTCTGGCAGAGGATCAGACAGAACGGAGCAACCCGATCCCGTACGGTTTGGTCTTTGCTTGCGGCGAGTCGATGATTGCCGTCGAGCCGGGCGAACGGCTGCGTCAGCTGCCCGCGATATGACAGCGTTGCGGTCTGGAAGAACTTGACCGATCGGAGGTCATCCTCCCCACGGGACCTGCTCACGGCGGACTGAATGATCACGCCTTGCGCGAAACGACCGCCCTTGAATGGTTGGCCGGCTTTGACCTTCGCAAAGAGGTCGGCGGCAACGTCAGAAGTGACGTCGTCGTCGTGGAGGCAGGCACAAAGGATGAATTCGGGAAAGAAGACGAGCTCACCTTTTCGCAAGTAGTCGCCGACTTCCTTCAATCGTGCGTCCCTTGGTATGCGCTGGATGTCCTTGGGCGGTTCCGAAATGTCCTGGAGGATCCCCATCGGCGCGAAACCGCGCAGACAAAGGAAGTTTCCGAGCGAAAAGTCGAGGATTCCTTTGAGCTTCACTCAGCAGCCTCCGGTCCAAGGATGAGCGCTTCGATGTCG
>JANLPY010000559.1:0-1847 GCA_031367505.1 Hyphomicrobiaceae bacterium
TTCGGCAGGAAATTGCCAATCAGTCGCAAAGCTTCCAGTCCGCGCGGCTCTATGAAAACGTGGTATTGCCTCAGGCGCGCCTGACGGTTGAATCCTCGCTTGCCGCATATCAGGTCAATCGGGTGGATTTCTTTACGCTGCTGGATAACCAGATGACTGTTTTCAACTATGAGATTGCCTACGTGAGCGCGGTAGTCAGTCAAGCCAAAGCGCTGGCAGAAATTGAATTCGCGATCGGCAAGGATTTGTAATTTGCACGTTGATTTGCTGATGCGCATCGAGCATCGGGCAGACTCGCCTTTTAACCATGTACAGGAGCAAATGATGAACACGACTCAACGCAAACAACAACGCACCCTCTCTCTGCCCATCGTCGCCATCGCATTTACCGCCGCGCTGATCCTGGGCGGCTGCGCGACGGATAAACCAATCGCACCTCAGGGCATGGAACAGCGTGTGGAAAATGCGCATACCGCAAGCGACCATCGCGACCTCGCGGCCGCGTATGAACAACAAGCGAACACGGACAAAGACGCCGCGGAAAAGCATCGGAAGCTGACGCTGGTTTATGCGAAGTCCTGGAATCCGGTGGTATCGCTCCAGGGGCGTACAAGCGCCACCGTTCCAACGGGAAATCCATCGATGGTTCGCCATTGCGAGCATCTGGCGGATCTCTATGAGCAGGCGTCAAAAGCCAATCTCGAACTGGCCGCAGAGCACCGCCGGGCGGCTGCTGGCGACACGAAGTAACAAAGCAGGAATGTCTTCACGCTGGCGGAGGATCTTCTGGACATGTGTCAAGCCGGTATGGAAGCAACTGACATTGTCAAAGAGTCAATGTAGCGCGCGTTCAGCGCCCAGTCGATTCTCATTCGCTAGCTATTTTTCTATTTTGGAGGAAGCATGAAGACTATTTGCAATTACGGAGCATCACTGGTTGTCAGGGTCGGCGCGGTGGCGATGTCATTGGCCGGCGTGTTTTTGAGCCCTGCGGCCGACGCCGTTCCCAGCATGGCCCGCCAGACTGGCATGCCATGCGCAGCCTGTCACACGGTATTTCCAGAACTCACGCCGTTTGGCCGTCAATTCAAATTGCGCGGTTACAGCATGAGTGCCCCAAAAGGCGACGACGCGTCGATCCTCGACAAAGTGCCACTCTCGGCGCTGTTGCAAGTATCGCGAACATCGACAAAAAATGTCAGAACTCCGGAAGCAACCTCAGAAAGCTTTCCGCGTGATCGCGAGACCATCGTGCAGGCGGCGGGACTGTACTACGGGGGGAAGATCACCGACAAATCGGGCGCGCTGGTGCAGTACAACTACGACGGGATAGAACGTCGATGGGGCATGGAGATGTTCGATGTCCGCTACGCCGACGCGGCTACGCTTGGCAAGGATTTTGTTTACGGCTTTACGCTGAACAATAACCCAACCGTTTCGGACCTCTACAACAGCACGCCCGCATGGGGTTTCCCGCATACAGGTTCGCCGGCGCTGATGCCGGCCAGCACGCTCATCGACATGACACTCGCCAGTCAGGTCGGCGGAGTCGGTGCCTATGCGTTGTGGGACAACCTTGTATACGTCGAGTTTGCCTCGTATCGGACCACCAACAAGGGTGTGTTTCGCCCACTGGGGCTAGGCGTACCGACCGACAACGTTCTGAAAGGTTACGCTCCCTATTGGCGGCTGGCTCTCCAGCAAGAGACGGGCCCCCACAGTTTCTCGGTCGGCACCTACGGCATGATCGGCAAGCTCTACGCGGACCGCGAAGACTTTAGCCTCGGCACCGACCGCTTCAGGGATTTCGCTATCGATGGCCAGTATCAATTTATCAATGAAGATCA
>JANLPY010000563.1:0-4752 GCA_031367505.1 Hyphomicrobiaceae bacterium
GAGCGCCTCGAGCTCATTGCGAAACGCTATTTCTGTTCGGCGCCACAGCTCCGATCCACAGTCGACGTGGGCATTGGTTTCGCGGAGCTTCTTGAGGTCGTCTTTGCGCAATTCCAGGCCACCTTCGCGTTTGCGCTTGGCGTGTTTGGCAAAGCGAACGGCAAAGACGAGCTTGTCCGCAGCGGCGGAGGTGCCACCAATCAGCCGAGAGATCATGGCGCGAAAGTCATCGGCCTGTGCGTCCGGGATGTCGTAGAGCGGAATGCGCTCCTCGGCCCACGCCAGAACCTTCATTTCGAGTTTCGGGTGCGCCCGTGGTCCCCATGCGACGATCACTTGCTGGCGGGCAACCTGTGGGTCGATCGGTGTGCGAACATCTTCCAGCGCGGCCAAGCGCTCCCGCCAAAGGCCCAGAGCGGGGGCGCGCTCCTGCTTCTCGCCATACCCCCACGCATCGAGCCAATGCTCGTAGCTCTGCGTCTGTGGCACGGGTACCGAACGATAGTCGATTTCGTTTGAGTTCTTAGGCGCGTCATCGACGTAGGTAGAAAGCGGGTGGCGCCACGTCGCATACTGATGCCCATAGGCTTTTCTCCGGAAGCCGGTGCACACGGGTCCTCCAGTCGGCTCGAAAGAACAATTCGCCGTGCCGTCCGACCACAGCAACCGGATCCGCCGGGGCTGCGCGAAGTATCGCGAAAAGCCCGGGAGATCTACGTCGTTCAGCTGTATCTTTTGGGACGATCGTGGAAGCTCGCCCCAGGGGAAAGCCTTGCTGCCAACTTCGGCCAAGACCGATGGCAGATCTGGATGCCCGATCCAGGATTTGGCGCGCTCCATCACGTTGGGCCACAGCAGGTCCCACAGCGTGGTGATTTGCCGTCCCCGGTCGAGCCGGTGCGTAGCGGCCAACAGCGACATAGGCCCCTTCTTACGCGGGTTGGCCATGTGGCCGCGCCCCCCGCCCGGGGCATAAGTCTGTAAAGTGATCAGCGCGGCGGCGGCGAACGGCGCCCCGAGCGCCTTGAGCGTACCGCGCTTCGTAAACAGGTCGCGGTTGTCGGCTGGCGGCTCGTCCAGCAACAGCGCCTCGACCCCCAAGACGTCCTTCTTCTCGACGTCGGCCAAATCGGTCGGGTCCTGGAAGGCGAGCTTCCCCTCGCCGTCGATTTCGAACCAAGTCACCAGCGGTCGCAGGTCGGCAGCCAGGACTTCCGGCTGAGGCGGCGCGAGCCAGTGCGCCGCCCACGCGTCGGTGCTCTCGGGCGGAATGGCGGCAGACAGCAGCCCAATCAACATCTCGGCAACGGCCGCATTCCAATCGGGCCGGGGAAACTCCAGCGCGAGGATCGGATCGTTGGCAAAGTCGGAGACAAGCTCGGAGGGCGCGAACCAGACACGCGCTCCCGATGCCCGCCGGCCCAACAGCCAGCGATCAGTGATCAAATTGATGGTCACAGGGGATCTCGGATTACAATGTGGAACCGAGCATATGGACGCCAACTCCGAGTAGAAACCGGTAATTGTCAGTATCCACAGCTATTGGCAGCCTACCCGCATGAACCGCCCGGTTGGCGATCATGAGGGAGATGGCTTCGAGTGTGCCTTGAGCGACCGCACCCGAGTTGCCGCAACTGACCAGCCGGCTGGAGGGTTCCGAAACGTTGCCCCCGAAGTCAACACTGTCTCTCGGAAGGTCACAACCTCAATCCCATCCGCCGACAATATCGGATCTCGAACATCTCGTCGGACTTGCCCAGCTTGCGTCGCCCGACGGCGGTCCATTTGTCGGCGGATTCAACCAGCGGCACCAGTAATGGCGGGTCAAAGCGGTCGACCCATTCGGCCAACACCGCATCGCGCGCTCTGGCTAGGCGGTCGTCGGCGGTGACGACGTCGTCGATCTTCGCGGCGAGCACTGACACTTCCGACAAGCGCCACGCTTTCGCCTGATCCATATCACCGAGATCGTACCACGGCCGCATCACGACGCCATCCCAACGCGCCAGCCGCAAGGTTCGTTGCAGCGAGCCGAGGCGAGTAGGCGCGAGTTGTTCGCTCTTCCACGACCCGTATGAGCCATGGAACGTGGTGTCGAGCGAGAGAACGGTTGAAGTCGCCTGCCCCGTGGCCGCCAGCACTTTGCCATAGGCTTTCAGCGATACGGCATCCAAGGGCGCCGGCAAGTTCGGTGCATCGTCGAACACCGTCTCGATCAAGTCGCGTGGTGTGCCGCTCGCAAGGTTGATCCCTCCCTTCACGGATCGCATCGTCAGCCAAAGCCGCCCGTGGTCCGGATAGACGTATTGCGCCTTCGGAAACATGCGAGCGTACCAATCGCCCTTGGCGGCGTCGGTGGGCTCCGGCGAGAGCACGCAGAGGACGGGCTTTTCCCGGGCCCCTCGATCGTGGCGGTGCAGCCGGCCGGCACGCTGGATCAGCATGTCGACCGGCGCGAGGTCGCTGATCATCGTGTCAAAGTCGAGATCCAACGATTGCTCCACCACCTGGGTCGCGATCAACACGCGATTGCGCCGGCCGATATCCTTCTTGCCGAAATTAGAGAGGGCTTCGTTCTCCCTGTCGAGTCTGTCGCCGAGCGTGAAGCGGGCATGAAAAAGATCGACGTTTGCGGCACCGAGTTTCTGTACCAGCATGGCATTGGCGGCGAGCGCATCGTGTACTGTGTTCCGAACCCAGACGCAGGCTTGCCCCGCGCGATGGCGCGCCGCGAGGAGTTCGATTGCCGCGCTCTCGCTGTCGAGCCGAACGACGGGCAGGTCGCGCCGTGTGCCCCGGGACTTGTCCCGGGTGGCCGGCTCATCGAGGGAGGAGCTTGCGCCGGGGTTCTCTTCGTGCAGACCATCTTTCGTGAGAAGCGTGACTAGGGGAAATGCTTGCGATAGGGGCTTGCGCTTCGTCCAACCAGCACCGGTGGAAAACGCCGCCACGAGCCGCGTGCGTAGCGTCTTGCTCAAGGTGGCTGACAGCAAAATGGCTGAGCCCCCCATTGCTGCATGGAAGCCAAGCAGTGTTTCAACAAGCCGAGCCGTGTAGGCGTCGTAGCTGTGGATTTCATCCACCACCAGCACGCGTTGCGACAAGGCAGCGAGTCTGAGCGCCTGATGTTTGACCGGGAGGATTCCGATCAATGCCTGATCGATCGTGCCGATGCCGACATCTGCCAGCAGGGCCCGGCGCCGGTCGTCGGCGATCCACGCCGCGCAACGTGCTGAGGCCGACTGATCGTCGTCCGTGGTCGGGGGCGTGGTCTGCGGCTCGTCTCGGCCCGCCGGCAGGACCGAGCGGCGAAAGGCGTCGTGGAAGGTGCTCTTGCTGTGGGCGAGCACGAGCGAAGCGGATCGGGAGTCGTTGAACAGGCGACTGTAACTGTTGGCCAACCGTGCGTAGAGCCCATTGGCTGTGGCCATGGTCGGCAACGCCCAGTAAAGGCCTCCCGCCTGTCCTGCCGCCATGAGCCGGTGCGCCGCGATCAAGGCCGCCTCTGTCTTGCCGGCCCCCGTCAGGTCTTCGACGATCACCAGTGCCTGCCCCTCCGGACCGAATGCCGTCGCCCAGTCCTGCAACGGGGATGCGAGGGCGGCAACTCCGGGCCTGAGTGCCAGCGCATCTGCCAGCTCAAAACAGGGTGCAACCGATGGTGCAGCCATTCCTGCGCACCGGACAGCCGACGCGGCTCGAGCCTGAGCAATCGGCCAATAACTCACGGTATCCGGCCAATCTGGTGACAGATACGGAAACCACTGATCGTCCGAGCACGAGCCGATCCAATCCGCGAGGATCGCGAACCCGGCGACCAGCCATGTCGCGCGCTTGACGCCAGCTTCGTCGAACGCCGAAAACTCGTGTCGGGCCACGCCGAACAAGTCGGCGCAGGCTTCCACGTAAGATCGGGCCGCCGCGGCGCTCTGGGGCGAAATACAGCCCGCAGCCTCGAACTTGAAGTTATCCGGACGCTCCGGTCCAGCTATTGGCTTGCCGTGATGGCCGAACACAGCCTCCACCCACCATCGAAAGCGGCGGGCATGGCCCTCGTGGAAAAGTTTTGCGAAATCAGCTGGTGGGGCTTGCCCGGCGGGGTCGAAATCGAACGTGCACGATTTGTCCCACATCGCCAGACCAGATTGCCCGTGGCCGGGATCGTTCTTTGGTGTCCCAGCGAGGCGCGACCGCAACGTCGCCGGAGGCTCAATGCAGTCGCTCTTGACTTGAAAGCATTCAGGATATTTGCCGATGTCGTGCACCGCAAGGGCGAACAGCAACCAGCTTCTCGCCATTTCTACAGGCAGTCCGGCGCAGGCGGCGATAGAATCCAGTAGCCGAGGGCGAACCGCCAGAATTGCATCGCCGGCGGCCGCCACGTCGAGCCCGTGGTAGGGCAGCGGATGCCAAGACTTGGATCCTGGTGGCCAAGCCTTGCCCCAATGCAACGCGGCGAAATTCATCGACGTCGCTTCCCTCTGGTTAGCCTTTCGCGCAGTCGCTGTCTGGCTTTCCATTCTGCTCGAACAACAGTCAGTCTAAAACGGTCGGGTTGTCGCGCCTCTCACGGCACTGACTGCGTTCGCTGGGGGTGCCCAGGAAAACGCGATACTTCGCATAGCGGACGCGGTCGACAATTCGACGAGAGGCGCCCATCGCTTCCGCCGATGTCTCCTTCTGGGATGAACCGACGGCGGCCGCGGTCGCCCAGGTCGATGCTGGTTGGCAGGCAGGGTCATGACTTCCCAT
>JANLPY010000572.1:0-12170 GCA_031367505.1 Hyphomicrobiaceae bacterium
CGGTACGGCCTCGATTTGCCGGGCTGGCAGCAATATATGAATTGGGCGGGCGGATTGCTGCATGGTGATCTGGGCTGGTCATTCGAATACGATCAGCCGGTATCGCAAGTCGTCGGTGAGACGTTGTTTCTCACGATCGTCCTGAAGCTTGCGACAGTGTTCTTCATCTACGCGGTCGCCTTTCCGATCGGCGTATACTCGGCCACTCATCAATACAGTTGGACTGACCATGGCTTGACGTTCCTCGGATTCCTCGGCATCGCCGTCCCGAATTTTCTGTTCGCGTTGGTGATCCTGTATGCGGCGAACGTCTGGTTCGGCACTTCCATTGGCGGGCTGATGGACCCGAGCTACATTGATAAGCCCTGGTCCTGGGGTAAGACACTCTCCGTGCTGGAACACCTGTGGGCGCCGGTATTGGTTATCGGCATTACCGGCACCGCTGGCATGATCCGCCGGTTGCGCGCGAACCTGCTCGATGAACTGCAGAAGCAGTACGTCACCACCGCGCGCGCCAAGGGGATGCCCGAGCGTCGCCTGCTGTTACGATACCCTATGCGCGTCGCCCTCAATCCGTTCATCGCCGATGTCGGTTCGCTGTTGCCGCAATTGGTTTCGGGGGCCGTTATCGTATCGGTAGTGATGAGCTTGCCCACAAGCGGGCCGCTGCTACTGTCGGCGCTGCAATCGCAGGATACGTATCTGGCCGGCTCGTTCTTGATGTTCTTGGCGACCCTCACCGTGGTCGGCATGTTCATTTCGGATGTGGCGCTAGCCTTCCTCGATCCGCGCATCAGGTTGGAGTAGGCCGATGCAGGATACCGCCCTACAGTCAGCGCCGGACCGTTTGCCGCACTACGTATCGGATGCGCCGTTCAATCCCGGGCGGCCCGCGCCGATGAGCGCCGCGCTCCAGCAATACTATACCGCATCGTCGTACACGATGATGTGGTGGCGCTTCCGGCGTCATAAAATAGCGGTCATATCCGGCGTGGTGCTGTTGGCGGCCTACATTTCAATCTTGTTTGTCGAAATGATCGCGCCTTACGGACTGGATCAGCGCAATACCAGCTTCATCTACGCGCCCCCGCAGGCCATTCACCTGTTTCACGACGGTTCGTTCGCCGGCCCCTTCGTATACCCGCTGATCTACCGCCTCGACATGCAAACGCTGAAGCGCGAGTACACGCCCGACAGGACCAAACCGCAGCCGATCCGAATGCTGTGTCTCGGCGACAAATACGATTTCTGGGGGTTGATACCCGGCAGCTTTCATCTGCTTTGCCCACCGAAAGACGGCACCATGTTCCTGTTTGGAACCGATCGGCTGGGGCGCGATATGGCATCCAGGCTGATCTACGGCGCTCGCATATCGCTGACGATCGGGCTCGTCGGCATCACCGTGTCATTCATCCTCGGCATTACGATTGGCGGCATCGCCGGCTTTTTCGGCGGCTGGGTCGACAACGTAATCCAGCGGGTTATCGAGATTTTGAAATCGCTGCCTGAGCTGCCACTGTGGCTTGCGCTCTCTGCGGCACTTCCAGCCAACTGGAGCCCCATCCTGGTCTATTTCGGCATCACCATAATTTTGGGGTTGCTCGAATGGCCGGGGCTTGCACGTGCGGTGCGCTCGAAACTGCTCTCGCTGCGCCAGGAGGACTACGCCGTTGCCTCGCGGCTGATGGGGGCCAAGCCACCGCATATCATCGGGCGGCATTTGCTGCCGAATTTCATGAGCCATTTGATTGCTTCGGCAACTCTGGCGATCCCGGCGATGATTCTAGGTGAAACCGCATTGAGCTTCCTCGGTCTCGGGCTTCGTGCGCCGGTGACCAGCTGGGGGGTATTGCTGTCGGAAGCGCAGAACATCGAATCGATCGCGCTCTATCCGTGGCTGTTGATCCCGATGATCCCGGTGATCATCACGACGCTTTGCTTCAACTTCCTGGGCGACGGCCTGCGCGATGCAGCCGACCCGTACAATTAGCGATGGCGGCAGAGCGTCCATTAACGCTCTGCCTTGCGATTTATGGTGATTGGCGGCTATACCCACCGTGAACCGCAAAGGATGATACAATGCGCCTGCTCATGCTGGCGACCGTGGGCGGTGCCATCGGCGCTGGCGCGCGGCACCTCGTCAATATCGGATTTGGGCGCTGGTTAGGGCCGCATTTTCCCTGGTCGACTGTGTTTATCAACATCGCCGGATCGCTGCTCATGGGCGTGGTGATCGAGGCGCTGGCATTGCGTTTCAGCGGTTCGCTCGAGCTGCGCACGTTCCTGGCGACGGGCATTCTCGGCGGTTTTACGACGTTTTCGGCCTTCTCGCTGGATGCGGTTACGCTCATACAACGCGGTGACATGTCGTCGGCCGCGCTCTACATCGGTGGTTCGGTCATGCTTTCAATTGTCGGTCTCTATGCGGGCCTTAGCCTCGCCCGGGCGGTGCTCACATGAGCGATCCCGTCGAAACCATCTCGGTCAAGCCCGACGAAGCAGGCTTGCGCCTCGATCGCTGGTTCAAAACGCATTTTCCCGATGTGAGCCACGTCTATCTGCAGAAATTGCTGCGCTCGGGCCAAGTGCGGATCGACAGTAAGCGCGTGCAATCAAGCGATCGGCTTGAGCCTGGCATGCAGATCCGCGTGCCCAAAGTCGTGCGGTTGCCACCAAAGGCCGGCGCGCCCGTCAGAACCGGATCTGCGGTATCGAAGGGCGACCGCGACAGCATCGAAAGCATGATCATCTTCGAGGACGACCACGTGTTGATCCTCAACAAGCCGTTCGGCATCGCGGTGCAGGGCGGCACCGGCACGACGCGGCACATCGACGGGTTGCTCGCCGGCATGGTCGATCGTTTCGGCGACCGCCCGCGCTTGGTGCATCGCCTCGACCGCGACACGACTGGCATTCTGCTGGTTGCGAAAACCCGCGATGCGGCCGGCAAGCTCGGCAAGATCTTCCAAACGCGCTCGGCGGCGAAGACCTATTGGGCGCTCGTCAAGGGCACGCCGAAACCGCCCCAGGGCAAAATCGAGGCGGCGCTGGTCAAGGCCGCCGGTCCCGATGGCGATCGAGTACGCAAGGCGCTCCCCGGCGAGCAGGACGTGGCGATGCACGCAACGACGCATTACTCGGTGATTGACCGGGTCGGCCATGTCGCCTCGTGGGTGTCGCTGAAGCCGGTGACCGGGCGTCAGCATCAGCTGCGCGCGCACATGGCGATGATCGGTTGCCCGATCGTCGGCGACAACAAATACGAAGGGTGCGACGTGCTGGTCGACAGCGGCATCGAGCAGAAACTTCATCTGCACGCCCGCCGTCTGATCCTGCCGCATCCCGACGGCAAGAAACGCATCGACGTCACCGCCGCCCTGTCGCCGCACATGAAACACGCGTGGGATATGCTCGGCCTCGACGCCAATCGGTTCGATACCGACGCGGATTAGAGATTGCGATGAACCTCGTCATATTTGATTGCGACGGCACGCTGGTTGATAGCCAACATCTCATCGTGTCGGCGATGGATAGCGCGTTCGCAGCGCACGGCCTGAAGATCCTGCCCCGGCAGACAACATTGTCGATCGTCGGCCTGTCGCTCAACGAGGCGGTAGGCCGTTTGATCCCGGACGCCGATGCGGGCTTCGTCGGTGAGGTCGCGCAGTCCTATAAGGACGCGTTCGGCGTGTTGCGCCGCGATCCCTCGAACCACGAGCCGTTGTATCCGGGCGCACTCGAAGTGATCCGCCAATTGACCGCGCGCGACGATACCGTGCTCGGCGTCGCCACCGGCAAATCGCGGCGTGGCGTGGCGGCGTTGTTCGACCGCATGGACCTGCATCCGCACTTCGTCACCATCCAGACCGCCGACACGCACCCGTCCAAACCGCATCCCTCGATGATCATCACGGCGATCCAGGAGGCAGGTGCTACCTCAGCTTCCACCGTGATGATCGGCGACACCTCGTTCGACATGGAGATGGCGCGCAATGCCGACGTGGCAAGCATCGGCGTGGCCTGGGGTTATCACCCGGTCGACGAGCTCAAGATTGCCGGCGCGCACGAGATTGTGCACGGCTATGGCGATTTAATCGCCGTGATCGATCGCTTGCTATCACCGGAGTTCCAGCCATGACGGAGCCATCCGATCCGCCAATCCCCGGCGCAATCAAAGACACCATGCGCCAGCCCTTGCCGAAGCGCTTCTACAAGCAGGTGACCGCCGAGCCACGCAACGGCGCGTTCGCGGTGTTGCTTGATGGCCGCCCAGTGCGCACACCGAAGCGCGCGTTCCTGCAAGTCGCGACGCTGCCGCTCGCCGAGGCAATGACCGTTGAGTGGGCTGCGCAGGAAATCGAGATCAACCCGGCGCGGATGCCGTTGACGCGTTTGGTCAACACCGCGATCGATGGCGTCACGGGCCGCGAAATGGCAGTCTCAGCCGAGATCGTGCAGTACGCCGGTACCGATCTGTTGTGTTATCGGGTGGCGGCGCCCGCAGCGTTGGTCGAGCGTCAGGTCAAAGCATGGGACCCGATCATCGGTTGGGCGGAGACATGGATCGGCGGCCGGTTCATCCGGGCCGAGGGCATCATGCACGTGACGCAGCCACCGGCGACGTTGGAAAAGCTGGCCGAAAAAGTCGCGGGCCGTAACGCGTTCGAGTTGTCGGCTCTGCACGTGATGACGACGTTGACCGGCTCGGCGTTACTCGCGCTGGCCCACGCCGAAGGTGTGCTGCCGGTCGATGCCGCCTGGGCTGCCGCCCACATCGACGAGGACTACCAGATCGAAAAATGGGGCACCGATTTCGAAGCCGAACACCGCCGCGCCGTCCGCCGGCGCGACATGGAAGCGGCGGGGCGATTGTTGGGGTTGCTCAGAGCCAACTAGAAATTGTCATCGTCGGGCCAACCTCCCTACAGCCGTCATCCCCACGCAGGCGGGGACCCAGCCAAGTATCGCTAAGTGTGGTGTTTGCGGTGAAATCCGTAGGGTGCCAATAGCGCACTTGCGCGTATTGCACCGGACACCCGTCGAAAGACCGGCCAACATCGCGGCGCAATACGCTCCGCTATTGCGCCCTACGCACCCCGGCCCGCTATCCACCTACTCGACCGCCGCGACTGCCCTGGCCGCATCGACGATCCCGGCGCCCAAACCGCGCGCCGAGGCTGAGTGGTCGGGGTCGCGGGCGGTGCTGCTGAGGATCGCGCGCACGTTTTCGGCCGTCAGCGTCGGCTTGCGTTCGAGCATCAATGCGATGATGCCGGACACGTGGGCTGCCGCAAGTGACGTGCCGGACGACATCTCGTAGGCAGCCTTCGGCGCAAGCGCCAGGATATCGACGCCGGGCGCTGCGACAGCGATGTAACTGCCGCGATTGGCCTTGTCGTACAACTGGTCGTCACTATCGGAGGCGGTCACCGCAATCACCCGGTCGAAGGCTGCCGGATAGGCCGATGATGCCGAGGGCCCGCCATTGCCGGCCGCTGCCACCATAATAAGTCCGCGCTCCTGCGCCGCCTCGATCGTTGCTTGCAGCAGCGGATCTTTCGGTCCAGCGAAGCTCATGTTGACGACGCGCGCAGTGTTGGCAGCGGCCCAATCGAGCCCCTTGATCAGGGAAAGCGTCGTCGCCTCGGCCTTGCGCCCAACGCCGCCGGAGAACGAGCGAACGGCCAACACGCGGGCGTCCGGCGCCATGCCTTTCATTTGCTGGCGGGCCGCGACGATGCCGCCAATTGCGGTGCCGTGCGATTCAACCTCGGCGGGGCCCTCGCCGATTGCGTCGAAACTGTCGGCGACCGCACCTGCAAGCTCAGGGTGAGCGTCATCCATGCCGGTGTCGATCACGGCGATTCGGACGTTGCGGCCCAGTGATGTGCGATGGGCTTCGGCCAGACGGACCTTTTCGGGCGCGTACTGGGGCAATTGCGGCAACGGCGGTGGGACGAGGGTGGCCGGCGTCGCGCTCTGGCTCGCCTCGAACACGAAGTTCGGCTGCACCGCGATGATGCGCGGATCGGTGCCGACAGCTTGGATCACCGCCGCGATGACTTGCTCGCGCTGGCGGTTGTCGGGAATGCGCAGACGCACGATCTTGATGCCGAGCAGCGACGAGCGGTATTGCACTTCGACGTTCAGCGTCAGTCCTTGACCGAGAATGATGGTGTCGCCGTCACTCAGCGTATCGTCAACGGCAATGATGATTTCGCGGTCACGCGAGCGCACGAGATCGGGCAAAGGCGGCAATGCCAAAGGCTGGCGGCGCGGTCGCGGAATGAATAGCGGTGGCAGCGGCGGCAAGTTCGGGCGTCGCAGATTAGGCGGCAGGAATGTGCTGATCACCGGCGGATTGATGGCCGGCGGGCGCGGCCGCACCACGACCGGTGGCCGGCGCGGTGGCTTCGGCCTGGTTTCACCGTCCGGGTTCGGCGGCTGCTGACGAGGCGGCTTGGGCGGCTTCGGATTTTTCGGTGGCTTTGGTGGCTTTGGTGGCTGATCACGCGGTGGCTTCGGTAGCGTATCTTTAGGCGGTGGCGGATTGGCGCGGCGGCCTTTGGCCGGCGTCTGGCTCGATCCTTGACCGCTCTTCTTAGATCCGGCTTTGTCACTGGTTCCCGTTGAACTGGCTCTGCCTGGTTTGTCGGTATTGGACGAGCTGTTGGAGCCACCGCTTCCAGCTGCAATCCGGTCGCCACCGCCCCGTCTCGCCACCGCCTCGCTCATCGGTGCAATCGCAATCGCCACCGCGCTCACGAAAAGAACGAGGTGACGAATGGCGATTGCAGGATTGATCATTGCACTGGCCCGACAAACGAGAACACTTCGGTGCGCGTTTTCAATTTAGCAATGACGTTGGCGCTGCCGGTTTTATCGGCGGCGAGCCGGATGCGGTAAATGCCGCCGGCTTTCGGGCCATCGATTACCGAGGCTTTGAGTTCGGTAAGCGCGGCGGTCAGTTGGGCGCCGGTTATGCCCGGTTGCAAGGTGACGAGCGCTTGCACGCCGTCGATCACAACCGTTGGTCCGCCAGATGCCGTTTGATAGCCGCTGCCGGCATCGCGCTTGACCAGTATTCCGATCGTGGCTGCTTGAACGACGAGCAGCAGCGCGGCGGTCGCCGCTGCCAGCCCCAATGTCTTGGGCCCGAAACTGCCAATGAACGCTGCGACCTTCTCCCAAACCGAAGCAGGCGACGGCACCGACAGCATGCGTGGTTGCGTGGTGTTGGCAACCGATGCCATCAGCCGGTCGAGGTTCGCCGAACTAGGCGCTGCAATTGTTTCATTGCCGGAGATCGCGGCCTCCCGTTCGTCACGCGCGAGTGCCACGTGGGCCGCAGCCTCCGGATGCGTCTCGAGGTAGCGGGTGACACGGGTCGTGTCGGCGCGGCTCAACGTGCCGGCCACCAGCCAGGGCAGCATCGCCTCGATTTCTTCCGCTTCCGAGAGCGGCTTCATGGTTGGTTCGGGCTTCATCAGGGCCATCCTCGATCGACACCGGCTGCCAGCAGCAGCTCGGATAGTTTTTTGCGGGCGTAGAACATGCGCGTCTTTACGGTTGCTTCCGGAATGCCGAGAATTTCGGCAACCTCGGTAACGCTACGCTCTTGGTAGTAAACTAGGTCCATCACCGACTTGTGGTCGGAACTGAGTTTGTTGACGCAGGCGCGAATGACTTGCGCCTTGTCGAGCTTCTGCGAGATTACTTCCGGTGAGTCGCTGTCGTCGGCAACCTGCTCGGCTGCTTCCTGATCGACCCCCGTCGCCTCGCGCCGCTTACGCAACGTACTGATCGCCTTGTTGTGGGCGATCGATAGCATCCATGTCATCGGCGCCGAGCGTGCTTCATAACGCGCCGCATTTTGCCAAACCGCCAGATACACCTCGTTCATGACTTCCTCGGCGATCGACTCGTTGCGTAACTGGCGGACCAGGTACCGGTAAAGGCGAACGTGAGTAAGCCCGTACAAGTGCTTGACCGCCTGCTGGTCGCCGCCAGCAATGGCCGCGATCAGTTTAGCTTCCGGTCCGTCTGCGTGCCCACTAAGCCCGCTAGGGTGATCCATGTCTCGCATTGCCGTTGCTGTCATCTGAGACGCGCCACCTGCGCGAAAGGTTCAATAGGGTTGTTCGATCATAAGCGGGAATGCTGCCGCTTCAACCACGGATATCATTTGCACGGTCAGGGTTCGAACGGTTGATGCAACTCATTGAACCATCAGGATACACACAGCGACAGTACCAGTGCGGGGGTACTCAAATTGACGATAACCAAGTTGGACGCCGTCAACGTCGACAGCTTCGCGAGATCTAAACCTCGATCATCCGTATGGAGCCAAAAGTGTTTAAACCGCGAAAACATCCCTCGACCGGGGAACCTAAAGTAGGTCAAGTGGCAGATAGGCCAAGACTGAGGATTAGCGGGGGACGTACTTTGATGAACCAAAAGGAACGTTGCATGGGGCAACAGCGGAGCAGATCTCCAAGTTTGTTCCGAAAAGCAATGTCGATTGGCGCCGTTGTGTTTACAGCGTTGGGGCTGACTGCTTCGGTCGCCAATGCTCAGGATCGCAGTGTCATCCAACGTGGCGACGCGGTCGTCACGAGTTTTGCCGGTACTGTTACTCCAGCTAATCCGCCAGCCGACGTGCATCCGCTCGATCAGACCTTCATCGACTTGAAGGGCTTAACCGCGCAAATCTTCGACCTGTCCAACCTCGGCGGCGGTCCCAATGGCCAACTCGCTGATGCGCCAGTGAAATTCAAGGCGACCGCGGCCCAAATCGGCCACGTTTTCGGTATCGCATTCGAAGGCGACGGTGTCCGCACGACCCCGAATATTTATTTGTCGGCGTCTTCCCTCTACGGCTTGCAGTTGGTCAAGCAGGACGGCAGCCAGACACGCCGTATCCTCAATGGCGAACCGGGCGCCAAGTTCATGGCTGGCCAGTTCGGCCCGGATCGCGCTGGCCCCGGTAGCATCTTTAAGGTCGATGGGCGGACCGGCCAGATCACGCTATTCGCGACCGTGCAGTTGCAAGGCCGCGCGAATAGTGCGCCGGGCCTTGGTGCGCTCGCCTACGATGCGCGCACCAAACAGCTGTTCGTCTCCGATCTCGAGACCGGCATGATCCATCGCATGACGATGGATGGCCGCGATCGCGATGTCTACGATCATGGCGTCAGCGGCCGCCGCCACGCCGGGTTGGCGGCTGTCGGGTACGATCCAGCAGGGCGCGCTGGCATCGAAAATCCCGCATTCAATGCGGAAGATGCGACGACCTGGGGCTTCGCGCCGAAAGCTCGGATGACATTCGCCTTGGCCGTCCAAAACAAGCGGCTCTATTACTCCGTTGCCGACGGCCCACAAATTTGGTCGGTCGGTATCGATGACGAAGGTGACTTCGCCAAGGATGCGCGGCTCGAAATCGCCGTGACAGATACGCCGGCTGCGCAGGTCGTCACCGCAATTCAATTCGACGGTAGCGGCTTGATGTACCTGAGCCAGCGTGGCGAATTTACGGGCTCGTACGACTACCAACTTTATGCCAAGCCGCAGCAGTCGGTCGTCTTGCGCTATAGCTGGGATGAGGAAAAGCGCCGCTGGAACGACGTGCCTGAAGAATATGCGATCGGCCTCGCGCCTGAGCATCGCGCAACGGCCGGTGGTGTCGCCCTCAACTACGGATACGACCGCAATGGCCGTATTAACTACGGCGCCTGCCGTCAAACCGTTTGGACCACGGGTGAACATCTTCGCGATGGCGGCGATGTGAAGCGCGTGGCGTCCGGCGGACCGGCAGCCGTTCATGGGCTTCAGGGTAACTACAAATCCCTCGTGCGCCCGGCCAACGAACCGCCTTACCAATCATGGTTCGTCGACCACGATGGACGGTTCGAGGATGCCGACATCAACGGCCACATCGGCAACGTCGGCATCTTCAATCCTTGCGAAGGAAGTGCCAGCGTCGAACGCGCCGAAGCTGCCATGCTGATCCCGATGGTCGTGCCGGGTGAGCCCAACATCGTGATCGAAAAACGGTGCTTTACAACTGGTCACGGTGGCCGCGTTCGCTGCTTGATTACCGTGCGTAACTCGGGCGGCGGCGTGCCGGTCGAGGACGTCGTATTCATCGAAGATACGCGTGTTCTCTACGGGCCATGGGCGAACCGGCCGGTGGTCATTGCCGAGTTCCGCGAAGACCGTGCCGGCTGGCGTTGCACACCGGCTGGCGGCCTGGAATTCAACTGCCGTCTATCGGCAGCTGATCTTGGCCCCGGCGCGTTCCGCTCGATCGAGGTATGGGTCGATACGCGCGATCTCCTGCTCAACGGTAACTACGGGTTCCGCAACTGCGCGATCCTTCGCCATCCGAATGGCTCTGGCCGAGCCTGCCACAACGGCGGCACCGATATCGTCGTGCAGAAGACGGGACCGCTCTCGTGCAAGCCGGATGGCAAGTGCAAGTACGGGCTGACGATTACCAACAACGGCGACGAGCCTTTCAGCAGTGGCGTGTTGCTGACTGATCAAATGACGATCAACGGCGCGCCGCTCAATGCTCCAATTTCGTCGATCGCGCCGCCGCTCGGGTGCAATCCCGCGCCAACGCAAGTGCCGTTCTCGTGCGTGGCGAACGTTTCGCTGGCACCGGGCGCGAGCCAGACCACCTGGATCGAGATCCAGCTTCCGCCCGGGATCGGCGGCAAGATCGTACAGAACTGTTTTGGCGCCAGCGACCCGTGGTTGTTGTCGAATAACGACTACTACGGCACCTTGTTCAAGCGCGTGAAGCAGGGACACACCGGCGAAACCGGCCACTACAGTTGCGTCCGCACGCCGATCGACTGGCCGGAGCAACCAAAAGATCCGGGCACTTACATTCCGGTACCGGCGGGTGGCGGCACGTATACGCCAAATGATCCGGTTTGCTGGGATGGCCAGATCCCTCTGCCAGGCCGGCGTTGTTCATGCCCGAGCAACACGAACTGGAACCCGGTGACGGGGAGCTGTGTGCCGCATCATCGCGGTTGCTTCGACCCGAGCCGCAACATGCCGAACGACCAGTGTTGTCCGGTGGGCACGCGCTGGGATGTCGAGACCCGTTCGTGCCGTCCACGGTTGCAACGCGGATGCACGAACCCCGCGCAGCAGATGCCGAATGATGGCTGCTGCCCGCAAGGCACCACCTACAATTGGCAATCCAAGTCTTGCCGCCCACCGGTACAGGCTTGCGGGGATGGACGCCCGCCGTTGCCGAACGGGCTGTGCGCATGCCCGCCCGGCACACGTTGGGACCCCTACACCCGTTCGTGTGGCAAGTCGGGCGACCAAACCGGTGGCAAATGCCCGGATGGTTCACCGAAAATTTGGGGCGGCCAGTGCCGTTGCCCTGACGGCTCTGTGTGGAATGTCGCGAGCCAACGTTGCTACGTTCGTGAGAACCCACGGTGCCCACCACCGTCAGTCTTCAACCAGTTTACGAAGACGTGCGAAAAGCGCCCAGGCGACGTGCCAGGCGTGAAGTGCCCGCTCAACCAGCCCTTCTTCAATCCTGAAACGAAGCGCTGCGAGCGGAAGGGGAATGCATCGCCGCAAACCTGTCCGCAAGGGCAGACCATGATCGAAGGTAAGTGCACGACGCGGCCACTACCGAACTCGGAATGCAAAGCCGGGTTCACAAAAACGCCGAGCGGAGCCTGTCTGCCGAACTCTGTCGTGCAGCGTTGCCCGCAGGGCGAGGTGAAGCAGAAGGATGGCACGTGCAAGGCTTTGCTCGTCAAGCCAAGGCCGAAAGTCGAGCAGAAGCCAGTGCCAAAGAAGCTGGATACGCCGGTCAAGAAGCGGGTTGAAAAGGTTCCTGTGCCGCGCAAGCGCAGCCTGCCTTCCAAGCCCGTGATCAAGAAAGAAGGCGCCCCGAAGCAGACTACCCAGCCCGTGAAAAAGCGGATCGAACCGAAGAAGCAGCCAAACTAGGCGGGTTCGAAGTTGATTCGTGACGAACGGCAAGCAGGCGGAGCAATCCGCCTGCTTTTTTATATTGCGCACCCGCTGTTTTAATTAAGCATCCGCTTTGTGATTTATTTGTCAGCTAATTGGCATGGCTCTGTTCGCGTTGACCATGGAAGTGCCTGATTGGCGGCGCTTTGTGATGCGCG
>JANLPY010000589.1:0-28976 GCA_031367505.1 Hyphomicrobiaceae bacterium
CGTCTTCCAGAGTGTAGACATGCGGGTTGGCGATCATCACACCGTTCTTTTCGTGCAGCGCGATGATTTCGTTGAGGCGTTCGGCCGTGGTGAAGCGGACAACGGGCAGCGCGCTGCATGTGACCTTGCCGGCAAACCGAATGAACTCGAGGTGCGGGATGACCTCGTCGGGAAACATTTCAGTCATCTGCTTGACCGATTCCAATACCCGGTCGTGTGGATAGAGGCACTGTAGATAGGTGACTGTACGATCGGATTTCAACACCTGCAGCGTGGTGTGGTTCCAGGTGTATTCATAGAGCGGCGTCTTTGCCGGCGTCTCATCGGTCCGCTGCTCCATCGTGATCCGGCCACGTCCGGCAAGCAGCATCTTGAAGCGTTCCAAGGCGCCCTCGGCAATCATGCAAACGAGGACATGTTTGCCATCCGGACACTGCGCCTTGATGCCTGGAAAGTATGACGGCAGCGGCCACATCATAGGCGTCGCTAGCTTCTTCACGATGCCATCGGCCTGCGCCAGTTCATAGCCGGCCTGAACCGCCTGCTGGAATTCATCGAACGCGACGATGACGTCAATCCAGGGCCATGCCGGCGCGAGCGGCATCTCGATCTCGGTGATGATGCCAGTGGTACCGTAAGCGCGATTGACCTTTTGTGCCGCATCCCCGCGCAATTCGATCACGCGCGGTGTTTCCTCCAGCGTCACCACGCGGGCCGCGAGAATGTTGCCTGGCTCGCGCAGGCCACCGTAGTTGATCGAGCCGATGCCGCCTGAGCCACCGGCAACGAAGCCGCCGATCGTCGCCATGCGCTTTGTCGAGGGATGCATCCGCAGCTCCCAACCTTTCGGCACAAACTCGCTATCGATGTCGACCATCTTCGCGCCGGCCTCGGCACGGAATGATCCGGGCTTCTGCCATAGGATGCGTGTCATGTTCGACAAATCGAGCAGCACGCCGCCTTTGAGGGGCACAGCTTGGCCGTAGTTGCCGGTGGCGGCACCGCGTGGCGTCAACGGAATGCGATGACGGGCGCATGCAGCGGCCACTCTAATCACATCGGCTTCATGGCGTGGCACGGCGACGACGTCGGCCGATAGTCCGTGCAATTGAGCGTTCAATATCGGGCTGTACCAGAAGTAATCCCGGCTGCGACGCCGCACCGTTGTTGTCTCGGTGATGAAGGGCACGTCGCCCAGGTCTGCCAACAACGCTGCAATGTCGTAACGCTGTGGCTCGGCCGTTTTAGCGGCGGGCGGCATGCTCATGCGTTTCTCCTGGAGCTGATCGCTGGATACAATTGGCGTCACCCTATCGTCCGGACACGCACTCGGCCAGAGCTGCGCTCCTCGTAATTGCCCAATTCCCAGGCGTAATTTGCCGCTATATCGGCCGTGCCAAATGCCAAAGCTGGAAGTAGATTGCCGGGATAGCCACAACAATTGCGTCAACGGTCTTTGCCGATTTCACATTCACCGTCTAAAGATGTCGGACATCAACAGGCGCGAACCGGGAGATGGGCAACCGGTTGGCACAATCCAGGAGCCAAACCCATGAGCCGTAGGTCAGTAGTGCTTTCTCGCCGTTCAATAATCGCCGGAAGTTCGGCATTCGCGTTGGCAGGGGTGCCCAGACATACGAACGCGCAGGGGCTCGATAAGGTCAGCTACCAGACGAATTGGCGCGCTCAAGCCGAGCACGGCGGTTTCTATCTCGCGGTCGCTAACGGCATCTACAAGAAACATGGCATCGATGCCGATATCCGAATGGGCGGACCTCAGCAAAATCCATCGCAACTCCTGTTGGGCGGCCGCGTCGACATGGTGATGTCAAACTCGTTCGAGGCGATCAACTACGCGCGCGAAAACTTGCCCTTCATGTGTATTGCGTCGATCTTCCAGAAAGATCCGCAGGTCATCATCTCGCACCCTGGCGTGGGCAACGACAGCTTCGAAGCGTTGAAAGGTAAGCCGATCTTGGTCGGTGCCGGCGGCCGCAACAGTTTCTGGCCGTTCTTGAAAGCCAAGTTTGGTTATACCGACGAACAGGCACGTCCCTATACCTTCAACATGGCTCCGTTCCTCGCCGACAAGACGTTCTCGCAGCAAGGATTTGTGTCATCCGAACCGTTCGCCATTCAAAAGGGTGGCGTCAATCCGGTGGTCCATCTGATCGCCGACGCGGGGTTTGAAAACTACAACACCACGATCAATATCTCGACCAAGATGGTCGTTGAAAAGAAGGATGTTGTGCAGCGGTTTGTGAACGCGACGATCGAAGGCTGGGCTGCGTACATAAAGGGTGGCGAGGCCATTCAAGCGGCTAATGCGCTCATCAAAAAAGATAACCCTGACATGGATGACGAGAAGCTCGCCTACGCGTTAAAGGTCATGAACGAGCGTGGCATCGTGCATTCGGGCGACAGCTTGAAGCTTGGAATCGGCGCCATGACCGATGCACGCTGGAAGTCGTTCTATGAGACGATGGCCGCGACCGGAGTGTTTCCGAAGGATATCGATATCAAAAAGGCTTATAGCCTCGAGTTCATCAATAAGGGCGTCGGGCTCTGACAGTGCTCACCGAGGCGGGTCGAAATCAGGGCGTACCGGTATCTGCCGACCGTACACTTCTGACCGTGCGTCGAGTGTCGAAACAATTCGGTAATGGCACGCTCGCAGTGCGCGATGTCGATATCTCATTGCAAGAGGGCGAGTTCATCAGCTTGCTCGGACCTTCGGGCTGCGGCAAGTCAACGTTGCTACGCATGATGGCCGGACTGGCAACGCCAAGTGCCGGCGAGATTGCTTGGAGCGGAAGCGGTAAGCCCGACCTCGGGTTTATCTTCCAGGAAGCCACGCTGATGCCGTGGGCAACCGCGCTCGGCAACGTCGTGATGCCACTGAAATTGAAAGGGATGCCCCGTGCGGACGCCGAAGCGGCATCAATCGAAATGCTGCGCCTCGTCGGTCTTGGCGGGTTCGAGGGCTCGTATCCGCGCGAACTCTCCGGTGGCATGCGCATGCGCGTGTCGATCGCACGCGCCCTTGTGACCCGCCCGCGTATTCTGTTGATGGACGAGCCGTTTGCGGCACTCGACGAGATTACCCGGCACAAGCTGAATGATGATCTACTGGCACTATGGTGGCAGCGCAAATTCACCGCCGTGTTCGTTACCCACTCGGTTTTCGAAAGCGTGTATCTGTCGCAACGGATTGCGGTAATGGCGGCTCGTCCGGGCCGGATCATGGCTGATCTGCCAGTTGCGTCGCCCTATCCCCGCGATGAGTTATTTCGAACTTCAGCCGAATATGCGCAATTGTGCCGCGTGGCGTCGGAAACATTGAAGAAAGCAATTACCGCATGATGATTGCCGGCGAGCATGGATCAGCTCACGTCACGCATGATGGCACCGATGCCGATGCGCGTCCGTCGTTCACAACTGAGCCGCGCATTCTGGGGATCGCGTCGAGTTCCTGGCCTGGCATTCTTGCGCCGATTGCCGTCGGGATCTTGGCGCTGGTTGGTTGGGAGGTACTGGTCCGGGTGAAGGAGATCCCGCACTACATTCTACCCGGACCGCTGCTGATCGGGCAAACGCTGATTGCCGACTGGTCAACCCTGTCGACATCGTTATGGGTCACCCTTCGCATCACATTGGCGGCGCTGGTGGCGGCGGTGACCGTTGGAGTCACGCTTGCCATCCTGTTCACCCAATCGAAGTGGCTGGAGAAGTCGCTGTTTCCCTATGCCGTGGTGCTACAGGTGACACCGATCGTCGCCATCGCGCCGTTGATTATCATCTGGATCGGCGACATCAACCTGTCGCTGCTCGTGTGTGCATGGATCGTCGCGTTCTTTCCGATTTTGTCGAACACGATTCTCGGATTGAATTCGGCGGACCACAACCTCGTGGACTTGTTCCGGCTGTACGGCGCGACCCGCTGGCAGACATTGCGCTATTTGCGGCTGCCATCGGCGCTGCCCTACTTCCTCGGTGGTTTGAAGATCTCGGGCGGGCTAGCGTTGATCGGCGCCGTAGTTGCCGAATTCGTAGCGGGGACCGGAGGAAATGCGTCGGGCCTTGCATACCGGATATTGGAATCTAGCTACAACTTGAAGATCCCGCGCATGTTTGCCGCACTCTTTTTGATTTCGAGCACCGGCATTGCGATTTTTCTCATCACGAGCTGGATTGCACATCGATTGCTACATCGCTGGCACGAGAGCGCGATCAAACGGGAGGTATGAGGGTGAATTGGCGGACACCTTTCGAGCGCATCGAGGCAGGTGGCGTGACCCTGCTGCGTGCGACGGTGCCTGTCTGCTTGCTCGCTAGTGTGGATCTCCCCGGTACTGTTGATGGCTTGGCATCGGCAGATATCGAGATCGCCGATGGGAAAATTTCAGCCGTTCGGCCAGCCGGCGTCAAATCGCCAAGCGGTCCCGCGATCGATCTGGACAGCGGCATCGTTTGGCCCGGTTTCGTCGATTGTCACACGCATCTCGACAAGGGCCACATCTGGGCCCGGGCCCCCAATCCGGACGGCAGTTTCCAAGGTGCTGTGTCGACTGTCATGGTTGACCGTGCGGCGAACTGGTCTGCCGCCGATGTTGGCGCCCGCATGGAGTTCGCTTTGAAATGCGCGTACGCGCTCGGCACGACCGCTATCCGTACGCACCTTGATAGCCGCATCGAGCAAACCAAAATCACATGGCCGGTCTATGCCGAGCTGAAAGCGCGCTGGGCTGGGCGCATCGAGCTCGACGCCTCGCCACTATTCCCGATCGACCTCGCGCTTGATGGCGCGCATATGACCGATGTCGCCAGAGCTATATCGGCGCATGGTCACACGCTTGGTGCGGTGACCTACATGAGCCCCGCATTGCTCGATGGTCTCGATCGCCTGTTCCGGCTCGCTGCCGATAAAGGCTGGGATCTCGATTTTCATGTGGATGAAAGTCTAGATCCGTCGGCAACATCACTGCGGGCTATCGCTGAGACGGCACTCAAATACCGGTTCGAGGGTAAGATCCTCGCGGGCCATTGCTGTTCGCTGTCGATGCAGGACGAGGCTGACGCAGCCAGCACAATGGATCTGGTTGCCAAGACTGGAATTGCGGTCGTTTCCTTGCCGATGTGCAATGCCTATTTGCAAGATCGGCGCCCGTGCACAACCCCTCGCATGCGTGGGGTGACTTTGTTGCATGAGCTGAGGGCGCGCGGTGTTCAGGTCGCGATTGCATCGGACAACACGCGCGATCCATTCTACGCCTACGGTGATCTCGACGCGATGGAGGTCTTTCGCGAGGCGGTACGCTTTGCCCATCTAGATCATCCAATTGGCGAATGGCCGCAGGCGATTACCGCCACCCCGGCAGCTATGCTCAGATTGCCCGATGCCGGCGTCATTCGTCCAGGCGTGCTAGCTGATCTCGTTGTGTTTCGCGCCCGGACATGGTCTGAATTATTGTCTCGCACGCAATCGGATCGCGTCGTCCTGCGTTCTGGATTGCCAATTTCGACTGTATTGCCGGACTACCGGGAGCTGGATCACCTCTTCAGTTGAGAGAACGAGGTTCATAGATCAACGACCGTGTTCGCCTAAGCCGCAAAAATGCCTGAAAGAATGTGCCTTTCCGATTGCGGATGGGCCGCAATTGGCTATGTCTGGGACCTGGAACTCGCCGCGGATCAAAAACTCAAGGTATTCGCTGGCTTATCAGGCAACAGACAGGGGCGGACGTTAAGGTCATGGCCGAGAACAACGACACAATTTTCCGCGAGATCGACGAGGAGATGCGCCGTGAGCAACTCCACAAGATCTGGCAGAATTACGGGACATATATCCTCGGCGCAGCACTTGCGATCATCTTAGGCGTCAGTGGCTATCAGTTCTATGTCGCGCAAAAGACCAAGGCTATCGAGGCGTCGGGTGCCAGTTACGACACGGCGGCTCAGCTGATTGCCAGCGGAAAATCCGGCGAAGCGCGTGCGGCGTTGGAGCAAATCGCCAACAACGGACCTGCTGGTTATGCGACACTTGCGCAATTGAGACTTGCAGCGGACGCAGCGAAGGCGGGTAAAACCGCTGATGCCGTCGCCGCGTATGAGGCCCTTTCAAAGGCGCCGGCCACAGATTTGATGCTGGCCGATTTCGCACGTTTACAAGCTGCGTCGTTGAGATTGGATCAAGCGGACTGGACCGAGATGCAGAATCGCCTCATCGATCTTACGGACAATTCGAATGCGTGGAGATTTTCGGCGCGCGAGTTGATGGCTGTTGCGGCGTTGAAGGCCGGTCAAATCGAGCAGGCACGTAAGTTCGGCGATCTGTTGATGGGAGAGCGTAAGGTTCCTCCTTCAATTTTGGAACGCATCAAGATCCTGATGGCGTCGGTTGTCGCAGCAGAAGTGGCGCAAGCAACTCCGGTTGCTGTGCCAAAAGCGGAAGCGATCAAGGCCCCGGAGGCTGTGAAGCCTGCCGAGGAAAAGAAGAAAAAGTGACCGAGGGAGCCCCATGGGCAACGCGCGCACGAGACCAAATTGCAGGAGCCGGGCACCTAGTGCAGCGGTGATGATCGCGAGCCTCGCCGCGGTGCTGATGGCTGGTTGCTCGGGCGATAGTTTGCCCAGCATGCCGAAGATTGGCGATCTCAATCCATTTGCTGAAAAACAAAAACCTCTCCCGGGAAACCGCATCGCGGTAATTCAGGGGACCGAGAAAATTCCAGGCGAATTGGCGAATGCCGACAAGCCGATCGTGCTGCCGCTGCCGCGCGCGAATGACGGTTGGTCGCAACCGGGTGGTCAAGCGAACAATGCGCCGGGAAATTTGGTTCTAGCCAACGTGGTTCGCCAGACTTGGAGCGCGGATGCTGGCTCTGGTTCGTCCTCCTCGGGCAAGCTTACGGCAAGCCCGATCGTCTATGATGGCCGCGTCTATACGCTCGACGCTGCCGCCCGGGTGAGCGCATTTGCCGCCACTGGTGGTTCAGCTGTGTGGCGGGCGGACGTCACGCCTGACAAAGAGAAGAGCGAAAAAGGCTACGGCGGTGGCATCGCTGCCGACAACGGTCGCATCTATGCGGCGACCGGTTTCGGAACCGTTGTCGCACTCGATGCAGTGTCAGGCAAAAAGTTGTGGGAAAAACCCCTCGGCGTGCCAATCCGCACATCGCCCACCGCCGCGGCCGATCGTGTGTTCGTCTCGACCACGGAAGGTCGTTTCGTATGCCTGAATGGGACGGATGGAACCGAAGTTTGGAGTTTCCGGGGGCTACCGGAAAAAACCAGTCTCATCTCCAATCCCAGCCCTGCCGTCGATGGCGATATTGTTGTCGTTCCGTACCCGTCGGGCGATATTGTCGCACTGCGCGTATCCAATGGACAGCAGGTTTGGCAGGAAAGTTTGGCACGGACGCGCTCGGCTTCCGCAATTGCAAGTATGAGTGATGCGGCTCGTCCTGCGATGGATTCCGGCATCGTCTATGCGGTTGGGCATGGCGGCCGGATGATTGCTACTCAGCAAAAGACGGGCGAGCGATTGTGGTCGATTAACGTGCCTGGCACGCAGACACCCATGGTCGCGGGCGAAAGCGTATTCGTCGTCGATACGACGGGGCAATTGCTTGCGATTACCCGTCGTGAAGGCAAAATTCAGTGGACTGCGAAGTTGCCCGGTGCGTCGACATGGTCGGGCCCGACCTTGGCTGGTGGATTGCTTTGGGTTGCCTCCAACAAAGGACAACTCGTTGCGGTGGAAGCAACGACGGGTAAAGTCGTCTCGACCCAGGAACTGGGTGCACCCGTATATATTGCGCCGGTCGTTGCACAAGGCCGCATGTTCATTTTGACGGACAAGGCCAAACTCATAGCACTGGGCGGCTAGAGCGCCGCATCAGTGTTAGCCCATCAGATCGATATTCGAACCTTTAAGTTTGCCGACAACGAGCCAGCTCTTGTCGCCTGAATTGAATGGCAACATCAAGCGGCTGTAGCAGCTGCGGACCCGGCCAAAGGTCAGCCAACTGGCAAATGCATCAACGTCGTCCAAGCATGGCTCCGAAGTCAGCTCGACGCTTCGATAGGCACTGATTGTTTCCTGCGCATAAGCAGCATCCGGCAGGGCGGCGATAGGCGCGCCGACATTGCGAGCAAGCCATTTCACCGCGTATGGCGGATTGGCGTCGCCAAATCCGGCAAGGCGAAAGTCGCCATCGACAGGTCGCTCGAATAGTAGCCAACACGAGTTCAGCAGTGGGTTCAAAACAGATATGGCGCGCTCAGGAGAAAAATTCTGGCGCTGATTTTTCCAGTAATCGAGCGCACCGGCAAAGCCTTGGTTGCGGATCGGAACTGCAAGCGAACGAACCTGCCGTTTGACGTATCCGTGGTTCGCGCTGCCGTGGGCATCCATGAACTCATCGACCCGCTGAGCTGCGAGCCGGGTGTCACTCAGGATCGCGTATTGCCACTCCCGGCCGATCAAGACACACAACAATATGCGCGACGCTTGAGTCGATTCGAGCCAACTCAATAGCCGACGATGGGCGGCCGGAGTGGTGAGCGCCGGGCGAAGACGAATACGTAGATGTTTGACACCGACGTTCCATTCGACGTGGCCGCGGACTTCAACGCCGTCACAGTCGAGGTTATCGCTTAGAAAAGCGTTCGTATGGCCGTGCTGAACACCGCCCCGCTCATCAATCCAGAAGGACTCAGCGAACTTGATATGTGCTGTTTCGCGCATTTATCCACGCTCCCCGCAACCCACCCATTTTGCGAGCTGAAAGACTAAAAGTCCAGTAGTGGTTTTGCGTGCGAAGCTGATGAAATGTTAGGCAATTGCTCAATAATTAGCGCTCAGAAATCGTCATTCTACAATCTCGGTCTTAGTGAGTAGCATCCGGCATCGAGCTCTTTTTCTGCTTGATGAAGTCTTTCAGGGCGTCATCGACGCCGACGTCGAGGGCGGGTTGCTGATAATCAGCCAACATCTTCTTCCACTTTGTATTGGCACGAACGTGCATTTCCTGAGATCCTTCGGCTTCCCACTGCTCGACCGAGTTGTTGTCGTGCAGTTCAAACCGGTAGAATGCATTCTCGAAATTGGCCTGCGTATGGGCGCAGCCCAGGAAGTGGCCGCCAGGGGACACCTCGCGCAGAGCTGAAAGCCCTTGTCCATTCTCCGATACGTCGACCGCTTGGCAGAAATTGTGCATGGCTCCGAGCTGGTCACAGTCCATCACGAACTTTTCATACGACGACGCGAGGCCGCCTTCCATCCAGCCAGCTGCATGCAACACAAAATTGGTTCCGGCCATGATCGTCGGCATCAGGGTGTTGGCGCTTTCGTATGCTGCTTGAGCATCCGGTCGCTTGGAGGCGCATAGCGAGCCGCCAGTGCGGAATGGCAGGTTCATCCGCCGCGCTAGCTGTGCGGCACCGAAAATGGCGTGAGCGGCTTCCGGCGTGCCAAATGTCGGAGCGCCAGATTGCATGGATATCGTTGAAACGAACGTGCCGAAGATTACCGGTGACCCGGGTCGGATCAACTGCGTGAAGGCGACACCCGTCATGACTTCCGCAAGCACTTGGGCAAGGGTTGCCGCTACCGTTACCGGGCTCATGGCGCCCGAAAGTATGAACGGCGTGATGATCGATGCTTGGTTGTTTGCAGCGTACGCCTCGGCGGCGCCCAGCATCGTCGAGTCCCAGACCATCGGCGAGTTGGCATTGATCAGGCTGGTGCACACCGTGTTGTTCTGAATGAACTCACGGCCAAACAGAATTTCACACATGGCGACTGTATCGGCGGCACGCTCGGGCAAAGTTACCGAGCCCATGAACGGTTTATCGCTGTAGGCCATGTGCGCGTACATCATGTCGAGATGTCGCTTGTTTACCGGCACGTCCACCGGTTCGCACACGGTGCCCCCTGAATGGTGCATCCAAGGCGAGGCATAGGATAATTTTACGAAATTGCGGAAGTCCTCGATCGTGCCGTAGCGTCGGCCCTTGTCGATGTCGTGAACGAAGGGCGAGCCGTAAACCGGCGCGAATACTGTGTGGCGGCCGCCGATCTCGACTGAGCGGGCGGGGTTGCGCGCGTGCTGTTTGTAGGACTGCGGGGCGGTCTTGCACAGCGCGCGGGCCAGGCCTTTTGGGAAACGAATGCGGCTGCCTTGGCTATCCGCGCCTGCCGCCTTGAATAAGGCATGAGCCTTTGGATAATCGCGGAATTCAATGCCGATCTCTTGCAATATCGTCTCGGCGTTAGCTTCGATGATCTCAATTGTCTCTAAGCTGAGAAGATCAGTCGGAGGAATGCCACGGGTGATGTACGGGATCGATGCGGCGCCGCGCAGCAATCGCGCGGTCTTGCGCGCTTCCCGGCCGCGGCGAACCGTTGGCGCTGGCGGTGCATCAGACGGCAGATCGCCCATGGCGTCGTTCCTCTCAGACTTCTCGTGCAAGCACTTATGAAGCGATTGGCAGTGCGGTGGCTAACCCATCTGCGGCATCGGCTTGCGTGGACGCGCCTTCGGGCGGCCGGAATTTGCCGTCGAGACCTGAACGTGAGCTTTCCCATCTCGCGAACCGATGCGCCGTTCGCTGCTGGGTGTGTGGTTGAAGTGCTCGTTATAGCTTTTGGAGAAGTGCGATGCTGAAACGAAGCCGCAAGCCATGGCAACGGATAGGATTGGATGGCTCGTCTGTTGCAACAAGAAACGTGCCCTGTCGAGCCTCACAGACAAGTAGTGTCGCGTTGGCGAGTGGCCCAAGTACTTCGCGAACAAGCGCTCGAGCTGGCGGGGCGAAACGCCCGCTTGTTCCGCCAGTTCAGTGCAGCTCAAGGGCGTTTCGATGGTCTCTTCCATGCGGGCAACGACTGCCAGCAGTCGAGGATGGGCGACCCCCAGGCGTGTCCGCAAATCCATGCGTTGCCGTTCGGATGCTTCGCGGATGCGATGATGGATCAGCTGATCGGTTACGGCCGTGGCAAGTGCCTGGCCGTGGTCACGCGCGATGATCGACAACATCATGTCGGCGGCAGCCGTACCGCCGGCGCAGGTAAACCGGTTGCGGTCGATCTCGAAGAGTTCGGATGTAACGTCAAGCGTTGGGAATTCGGCCATCAATGCTGCCTGGTTTTCCCAATGTATGGTCGATTGATAGCCGTCGAGGAGGCCAGCCTTCGCCAACACATACGTCCCGGTGCAGACGGCTCCAAGCGACGTCCCAAATGAAGAAAGGCGCCGCAGTGCCGCTATTGCATCACGATGATCGAGGCTCTGAACTCCATTGCCCGCGCACAGGATCGCAGAACCCAAGCCACGCGCTTGGCCATACGGCTCGTCGACGCGAATTTCGACGCCATTTGAAGCGCGGACCGGCTGGCCATCCGCCGAATAAAGCTGCCAATGATATAGTTTTCGCTCGGTAACTTGGTTGGCCAATCGCAGCGGCTCGATCGCCGAAGTGAACGCCATCATCGTGAAGTTGGGTGTCAGGAAAAAGCCAACACGGAATGGCAGCACGGGGCTGACAGTGGGAACGATCGGACCAACTCTCGATAGAGTTGTCTTTCGCGAGCCAAGTACTCCGGTGCCGTTTTTTGCCATTCCCTATTCTAAACACGACATACGACGAATAGCTACGCCTGATCGTTGGCGCGGAGCAGCTTGTTCACAGCAGCAATTAACAGCTTGGGTTTTTAGGTCGTTCCAGGCTTGGCTTCGCGATGCTTTTTCTTATGGGCATATTTCGATGCAATCTTGGATGCACCTGGTCCGTCCTTGCGGCCAGCCGAGGGGCCTTTGCTTGCCCCTGTTGCACTGCGGGCGACAAACCCGTTGCCAGCACCGCTTGCAGCGCGAGGCGAAAAACCAACAGTCTTCGGCTTCCCCTTGTCGCGCCAAGGTGCCTTATGCCGTTCAGTTTTATCGGCAGGAGCCGCGCGACTGCTGGTTTCTGGCCGCGCCGTGTAGCCGCTCGGTTTGGGTTTGCCGCCGTCACGCCGAGCGGGCGGGCTACGCTCTTCGCGGGACGGCTCCGTTGATGACGGAGCATTCCAAGGCGCGGTCCGGGCAACGAACCCGCCTGATTTCGGCTTGTCTTTCTCGCGCCAGGCAGCCTTCGGACGTTCTTCTGAGTGTGCTTGTACGGGCACAGCTTGGGGCACGGCTTGGGGTGCAGGCTCGATAACTCGTGGCGGGCGAACCGCTGCAGGTTTTGCTACAGAATTGGCACCCTCTGCACTTTCGCGCGAAATATGTCCTTCTTTGCTTTCGTTGGTGCGAACGGCATCGGCGAATTGCTCAGCAAATTCGGCGACAATCTGGAAACGGGTATCCTTGTCTTCGATGCGAATTGCGCCAATTTCAGTTTTGGTGACGCCGCCGGCCCGGCAAATCAGCGGCAACAACCAGCGTGGATCTGCGTTGCGGTCGCGGCCGATATTGAGGCGGAACCAAACCATCGGCGGTCCATCATCGCGGCTGGGGCGAGGGGCACGGGGGGCACGATCGGTTGATCGATCGGCACGATCCCTGTCGGCACCACGCGGGCCGGCTGTCCGGCTGACATAGCCTTCGCTGCGACCGCGTGGAGCGTCACCAAATTCTCGGCGCGGTGGGCCTCTGTCTTCCGCGAGCTCTTCGGGCGATGGCAGTTGGGTTCGGTGCATGCGGATCAGCGCAATCGCGATTTCATCGGCTGTTCGTGCGGCTTGAAGCGCTTGGCCCGCGGCAGTATCGGCGTCGGTCGGTGCTTCCGTAAAGATTGCATCTGCAAGGAACCGCTCTTGATCCCGGGTGCGGATTTCATCAGCAGTGGGGGCTGCACCCCAGGTAACGGTAATACGTGCTTTGGCTAGCAATTCCTCAGCCTTGCGCCGCCGATTGAACGGCACGATCAGCATGCACATGCCCTTTTTGCCGGCCCGCCCGGTACGGCCGGAGCGGTGAAGCAGGGTTTCGCCATCGTTGGGCAGATCAGCATGGATCACCAGTGCGAGGTCCGGTAAATCCAGGCCACGCGCTGCAACGTCAGTCGCGACCAGCACGCGGGCGCGGCCATCGCGCAACGAAACCAGCGCTTGCGATCGCTCGGCTTGTGATAGCTCGCCGGAAAGCGCGACGGCTGAAAAACCTCGTTCGACAAGCCGTGAATGCATCCGCTTGACCGCTTCGCGGGTGGCGCAGAATACGAGTGTTGCCCGCGCCTCGTGGAAACGAAGCACGTTGACGACAGCGTTCTCGCCATCACCAGGGGCAACGCGAATGGCACGATACTCGATATCGGCGTGCTGCTCGTTACGACGCGTTGTTTCGATGCGAATGGCATCGCGCTGGTAGCGGCGCGCGAGCGTTTCGATTTCGCGCGGCATCGTTGCCGAAAACAGCAGCGTCTGCCGGCTCTCCGCAGTCGCATCGAGAATGAACTCCAGATCTTCGCGGAATCCGAGGTCCAGCATTTCATCGGCTTCGTCCAGAACGATCGCCTTCAACGTGCCAAGTTTGAGACGATTGCGTTCGAGATGGTCGCGCAACCGCCCGGGCGTGCCGACAACGATATGTGCGCCAGCGTTGAGCTGCCTAGCTTCCGCGCGCGCATCCATTCCGCCGACGCAGGAAATGACGTTGGCACCGGTGTCGGCATACAGCCACGTCAGCTCACGTTGAACCTGCAACGCGAGTTCGCGCGTCGGTGCGATGATCAGAGCCATCGGTTCGCTCGCGCGGGAAAATCGCTCGTCCGGACCAAGTAGCGTGCTTGCCATTGCAAGGCCGAACGCGACGGTCTTGCCAGAGCCGGTCTGCGCTGAAACCAGCATATCGCGGCCGGCAGTCTCGGCCTCAAGCACGGCAAGTTGAACTGCGGTCGGCACCGAATATTCGCGTGCGACAAGAGCGCGGGCAAGCGCCGGATGGGTGGTCGGGAATGTCATGATGGCGTCAGCTTTTCGAGCACGGGCGGAAAACACTGACCTGCCGGAATGGAGGTACGAGCGATATCGGCCAAGGGTATTTGATACCAAGCCCCTAGCCGATTTTTCGTGCGACCGCTAGCCGACATGCGGTCGCGCCCCATAGCTCCTGTATTTGCTCGCTTTATTCGACTTTTGAGATTAGCTGATCGGCTTGCACCGCCGCCAAGATTCTGGTGTTTCCGTGCCTTTCCGGCTCAGCTCCATCAGTTCCTCACCGTGCAACATCATCGCAACTTCACTGCCCGGTTCGGGCTCGGTGGCTGGCACGACATATCTGAAACTGTGGCGGGAGTACTCACCGTTAATCTTGTTTCCGCCGGGCGTTGTGATGTTGGGACCTTGGATTTCCAAGCTCTTGCTAGCGAAGCACCACTGCCCATCGATCGCGTCGGCATAGCTGGGTGATGACAGCGTGATTGCGAGCAGGCCGCCAAGAAATGCGCCGGTTGTAAAACGGAATTTTGCACTTGCCCTGGTGGTCATCACTCACACCTCCTGCACAGCACGCGTTATGCGATGCTATTTCGGATGTGCGGCCAAGGCAACTGAGCGGGACGATGGCTTCAAAGGCCTTCGGGTTTTTGGCCGGCGAGCAAACGCAGCAGCATTCGGCCGGCTTCCTGGCGGTGGCGGCGATGGATTTCGTAGGCCGCATTGCCGTCGCGTTTTCGGATGGCCGCCACGACCGCCGCATGATCGCGGTTCGACTGCACTGGCTTCGGCCTCAACGTCAGTGTTTGCATCCGGGCCCGATGCGCCTGATCACGAAACATGGCGACGACCTGCGCGAGACGGCGGTTACCCGACAATTCGACGATCGCGTTGTGGAACTCGCGATCGTACACCGACCATGCAATCAGATCGTTGCGATCCAGTGATTGATCCATGCCAGCGACGGCCGAATCCAATCGGGTAAGCTGCGCGGTATTCAGGCCACGCTCGGCGACCCGTTGTGCGGCAATCGCCTCCAGGGTCGACAGCAATTCATAAATTTCACCCATGTCGGTGACCGAAACCGGCAGCACTCGTGCCCCATGTCGTGGCTTTACTTCCACCAGACGCTCATCGCTTAGCCGGATTAACGCTTCGCGCACCGGCGTCCGGCTCATGCCCAGTTCGTCGGCGAGCGTTTGCTCCAGGTATTGGGTACCTGCCGCCATCTCATTTTCGAGAATTCGACGTCTCAGCTCATGATAGGCCCGCAGCGTTTGCGATCGGCGGTCGGCCGGGGAAACGTCCGCAGATCCAGCAAAGTCACTCTTGCTCATTTGTCCTCCCGTGTGCAGCATGTCTTAATTCGCATGCCATCACGCCGAACGCAGGCCTAGCCGGCTTCTAACATAGACCCTAGGTTTCTGCAGGTGGCATGATGGAGCGCGGGATTGAACTTAGTCAAACCGGTCGATTGGCCGGCCTCGCGTCGAATAGTAATAATTGCACGAGGAGGGGCGCATGCGCGCGCGCGTAACTGAGACGATGACATTGCCCAGCGACGTCAACGGAGCGGTGCTTGCGGGACGTGTTTGGCGTCCTGATCAGGCCGGACCTTCTGTGGTCGCGATCCGAGCCGGCGGAGTGTTCGATATATCTTCGTCCGCTCCCACGATGCGTGATTTGTGTGAGAGCGTTGATCCTGCAGCGCTTGTTATGAAGACGCCCGGTGAGCGCATCGGATTATTGAGCGACATTCTGGCGAATACCCCGGAAGCAACTCGGGACAATAGCAAGCCATGGCTATTGGCACCGATTGATCTGCAGGCGGTGAAAGCTGCCGGCGTTACGTTCCCACGTTCGATGTTGGAGCGCGTGATCGAGGAGCAGGCCAAAGGGGCGCCAGAAAAGGCGGATGCGATCCGCGTTACGGTCGAAAAGCAGCTCGGCGGTAATTTGCGCAACTTGAAGCCTGGCTCGAAACAGGCGCTCGAGCTGAAGCGTGTGCTGATCGAGCAAGGGGCGTGGTCGCAGTACCTCGAAGTTGGTATCGGCGAGGACGCTGAGATATTCACCAAGGCGCAACCTATGAGCGCCGTCGGACACGGGATGGATGCGGGTTTGCATCCGCGATCGACATGGAACAATCCGGAGCCGGAAGTTGTGCTCGTCGTATCGTCGAAAGGTAAAATTATCGGTGCAATGCTCGGCAACGATGTCAATTTGCGCGATTTCGAAGGGCGGTCGGCGCTATTGTTGTCGAAGGCCAAGGACAACAACGCCTCGGCGAGCGTCGGTCCCTTCATCCGCTTTTTCGACATTGCGTTCACACTCGACACGGTCCGCCAGATCGAAGTTAGCCTGACCGTCGATGGCGTCGATGGGTTCCGGATGGCCGGGCAATCCTCCATGTCGGAGATCGCACGCGATCCGGCCGATTTGGTCGCCGAGATGCTCAATAAGACCCATCAGTATCCGGACGGCGCCGTGCTTTATCTGGGAACAATGTTCGCGCCGAAACAGGATCGCGGTGCGCCGGGCATGGGGTTTACGCATCACGAAGGAGATATCGTGACGATCCACGCGCCCGAACTCGGCAGTCTCACCAACCGCATGACGATGTCCGACAAGGCTCCGGCTTGGACTTACGGTGTCGCCGATCTCATGCGTAATCTCTCTAAACGCCAACTTCTGAGCTGAAGAGGAAAAACCGATGCCGACCGTAACACCTGCTGCGCGAAATCATGATGCATTGTCTGCGCTCGCCTCTCGCTATGTCGATGTGGAGGGGCTGCCATGGGTGCCATCCCGATTTCCTGGCGTCGATCTGAAGGTGCTGATGGAGGACAAGGAGACCGGTTTGCTTACAGCCCTCACTCGATTTGCACCTGGTTCCGTTCTTCCTGACCATGAGCATGTCGAAATCGAGCAGAGCTTTGTATTACAAGGCTCGCTTGCCGACGAGGAAGGTGTGGCGACGGCTGGCAACTATGTTTGGCGGCCGGCGGGAAGCCGCCACACGGCGCACACGGCCGACGGCTGCATTGTGCTGTCGTTTTTCCTGAAGCCGAACAAATTCATGGCTGATTGATCTTAAATTTCCGATTATCGCTGTGTTAACTCTATCGAACGGGGGCGCGGCCAGCATTTACGGCTCGTCAATCGACGCCATGCAATTTGGTGTGTCGGACGATTCCTGCTGAGGACTAAGCAATGATCTGTTTTGAGCACTCCGACATTGCGGCGGTTGGTATTTGCCGCATTTGCGGTCGAGGCGTTTGCCGTTCATGCGCACACGTAGAAAAGGCCGGCTTGGCGTGCTCATCAGCATGCCAGGAGTACGCTGAGCAACTGAGAATTACCAATGCGCGGGCCATGGCGGCTTATGGTATCGTTGATGGTAAGAGTACTTTGCTATCAAACTGGATCCTATGCTCTGCCCTGCCAGGGATAGTTTTCTTTGCCATTGGAGCAGCGTCTGCATATCGAGCAGCTTACATTGACAATTCCGATGCGTTCGCAATGGCTGCAGGTGCGGTTTTTACATTCGGCGGAATTTATCAGCATTTTTTGCAGAGGCGCGTTGGAAAGTAGAACGCCAAGATGTCAGATGTGGTCGTGTTCCGTCGCCTTACTGCATCCAGCGCATTGTGCCGTCGCGGAGTACGAGCACGCGATCCTGGGGGACCTTGAGCGTCGGTACTTTCTGATGCGGGATGCCACCCGCAAGCCCGCGAAGTGCACGGGTGATGCCGCCGTGAGTGACAACGATCGCGTCGCGCGAAATGCCGCTCAACCAGTCGGCAATACGAAGCATGGCATCCGAATAGCTCTCGCCACCATCAGGGCGCCAGTTGAAAGGGTCCTGCGCGCGCTCGACGCCATGAATGTCGACGGGCGGCAGTTGCGACCAAGTCGAGCCCTCGCAACGTCCGTAACTCAACTCTTTCAGCCGGTGGTCCGTGGCGAACCCTGCGATCGGTAATCCCATCGCGCCACGCAGAAGCTCCATTGTCTCATAAGCTCGCGATAGCGGGCTGGCGATGAAGTCAATCGCTTCCAGATCCAGTTTTTGCTCAAGTAACCGAAGGCCATTTTGGGCGGCTTGCGCACGACCACGATCGTTGAGGGGGGTATCAGTGTGCCCTTGCAGCCGCCCGGCGACGTTCCAATCCGTCTCGCCATGGCGAACGACATAAAGCGTTGTGCCAGATTTCATGAAATGCGTCAGACTTTCAATACCAGCTTGCCGTTGTTGCCGCTCGTGTAAAGGAGATTGAGAGTATCGACAAACGCGTCGATGCCACCTGAGCGAACGTCCTCCCGAATTTTGAGAAGACCATCTTTATGCCATTGCCCCAAGGCCGCGATCGCCTCTGGGATGCGCTTTTCCCAGTCGAATACGATGAGGCCCTGCATCTTCAGCCGCTGCGTGAGGATGCAGCGTAAGTTCTTCGGACCTTCCGGCATGCTGGTCGCGGTATAGGCCGAGATCAGTCCGCAAACGGCGATGCGTCCGAACGTGTTCATCTGCAACAATACGGTATCCATGATCTCACCGCCGACGTTCTCGAAATCAACGTCAATGCCGTTGGGGCACGCGGCCTTCAGGTCTGCTGCCAGATTGCCGGCCTTGTAGTCGACGCAGGCATCGAAACCCAACTGCTCCACCACATACCGGCACTTTTCAGCGCCGCCAGCGATGCCGACCGCGCGCGCACCTTTGATTTTCGCAATTTGTCCGACGATCGAGCCGACTGCTCCAGAGGCCGCCGAAACGACAACCGTATCGCCAGCTTTTGGTTGACCTACTTCGAGCAGGCCGAAGTAGGCGGTCCAACCGGGCATGCCGAGACCGCCGACCCACCGTTCCAGCGGGGCCAGCGCGGTATCGACCTTGACCACGCGTTCACCCTTGGAGATTGCGTGCGTCTGGACGCCGAACATTCCTTGCACAGCGTCGCCAGCTTTGAAGTCTGGATGATTGGACGCCTCGACGTGGCCTACAGAGTACGCCCGCATCGTGCTGCCAATTTGCACTGGTGCGACGTACGACTTGCCTTCGTTGATCCATCCGCGCATTGCCGGATCAAGTGAGATGAATTCGACCTTGACCCGGAATTCGCCGGCGCCGGGAGTAGGGACGGCCGCTTCCTCGACATGAAAGAGGTCGTGAGCGACGAGGCCCGGCTTTGGACGCTTGTCGAGGATGAGACGGCGCGACATCGTGGTCATGGCGGTGGTCATGGTGTGATCCGGTCAGTGATAGAGAGCGGCGAGTGGGAACATCATCAAGCGCCACAAAACATCTTTTTGTGGGCGGACGATCAGTGAACCTGCGCCGTTTGAGCAAACGCCCGCGGTGACCCGGTTAGTCCGACTTGACGACGTTGATGTCGGGTGCATCCTCGTTCTTCATGCCCTGCACGTGGTAGCCAGCATCGACGTGATGTATTTCGCCAGTGACGGCCTTCCCGAGACCGGAGAGCAAATATAGACCTGATGCTCCGACTTCTTCGATCGTGACCGTACGGCGAAGTGCTGAGTTATATTCGTTCCACTTCAAGATATAGCGGAAGTCCGAGATGCCGGATGCTGCCAGGGTCTTGATTGGACCCGCGGAAATGGCGTTCACGCGAATGTTTTGTTTGCCAAGGTCGGCGGCGAGATAACGCACGCTTGCCTCGAGTGCCGCCTTGGCAACGCCCATGACGTTGTAATGCGGCATGACTTTTTCGGCGCCGTAATACGTCAGCGTGAGCATAGAGCCGCCATCGGTCATCAGTTTTTCCGCGCGGTTAGCCAACGCGGTGAACGAATAGCAAGAGATCAGCAGAGATTGGGTGAAGTTCTTCTCGGAGGTGTCGACGTAGCGGCCGTCGAGTTCGGCCTTGTCGGCGAAGGCAATGGCATGAACCAGAAAATCGAGCCGTCCCCATTTGGCTTTCAGTTCAGCAAATACCGCATCCATCGACGCCGCGTCGGTCACATCGCACGGCAATACGACGTCTGAGCCCAGTTCAGCTGCAAGCGGCACCACGCGTTTTTTCAAAGCGTCGCCTTGATACGTCAGTGCAACCTGCGCCCCTTGAGCCGCAACCGCCTTGGCGATACCCCATGCAATCGAACGATTGTTGGCCACACCCATAATTAGGCCGCGCTTGCCAGCCATCAAATTGCCGGTCGGCACCGCATCCGTGTGATCACCACCCGTCATAATTCTTTTTCCTATCGAAGATTGAGTTTTGCCGCACCCTACACCATCGGTTTGCCCGGTCCAACACGACGCCGAAGTATCTATCGATTGGCAGGATGCTAACGGAAGTTCTTGCGCGTTGCTGATTGCACCCCAATATATCTACGACTTGTACCGTTGTCCCGTATCATTGAACTAAATCTGGAGGCTTATCGACATGATGAAGCTCTACTATGCGCCCGGCGTTTGCTCTCTGTCCCCACACATTGTGCTGAAAGAATCCGGACTGCCATTCGAAGCAATCAAAACCGACATTAAAGCAAAGACCACCGAAGGTGGCGGAGATTACAAGAAGACCAACCCGCTCGGCTATGTACCAGCTCTCGCCCTCGACGACGGTACAATTCTCACCGAGGGACCGGCAATCGTCCAATACATTGCCGACAAGGTGCCGGATAAGAAGCTCGCCCCCGCCAACGGTACGTTAGAGCGATACAAGGTGCAGTCGTGGCTCAATTTCATTTCGAGCGAAGTGCACAAGGGGTTCTCACCGCTGTTCAATCCTGCGATGCCGGACGAAGCCAAGAAAATCGCCCGCGATCGTCTCGCCACGCGGTTTGCTCATTTCGACGCCCACTTTGCTAAGCACAACTATCTGATGGGCAATGATTTTAGCGTGCCGGATGCGTATTGTTTCACGGTTCTGCGGTGGACCGCACCAACCAAGATCGATCTCGCACCGTATCCTAACGTCCAGGCATTCATGAAGCGGATGGAAGCGCGGCCGGCAGTGCAAGCTGCAATGAAAGCTGAAGGCCTAACCACATAGCTTGGCTGCTCGGGGCGGTGATGCAACTGTCCTTTGCAAATGGTGGATCGTCGTGGCATCAGCATTGGATGCGCGGCGTGTTGAGTCGCGATGATCCACGAGGAAAACGAGCATGTCCGACGCGGCGGCAACTCCCGGCCCACCCAATCAGCCTGCCGACCCACGCGCCTACGTCGAAAACGGGCTGATCCTGATCGGCTGCAGCAAGTCAGGGCGTAATTTTTCGCCGGAGATGATCGAGTTGGCGCTGGCCAATCGTCATGGGCTGGTGACGGGGGCCACGGGTACCGGCAAAACCGTGACCTTGCAGGTGCTCGCCGAAGGTTTCTCGGCGGCGGGAGTTCCGGTGTTTGCTGCTGACATCAAGGGAGATTTGTCCGGGATAGCGGCGGTCGGCGAACCCAAGCCAGTTCTCATCAAGCGTGCCGAGGAAATCGGCCTGACCGATTACGGTAACTGCTCATTCCCAACGGTGTTCTGGGACATTTTCGGCGAACGCGGCCATCCGGTGCGAGCGACCGTCCAGGAAATGGGACCCCTCCTACTTTCGCGCCTAATGGACCTCACCGAACCGCAGGAGGGTGTGCTCAACATCGCCTTTCGTTGGGCCGAGGACGAGCGTGAGGATGGCGATAAGCGCATGGTCATCAACGACCTGCAGGACCTACGCTCGGTGATCGACGAGATGGGCAAGCGGGCAGCGTCATTGCGGAGCAAGTATGGCAACATCGCCCCGCAAACCGTAGGTGTCATTCAACGTCGGCTGTTGGTGTTGGAGGAGCAGGGGGCTGACAAGTTCTTTGGGGCACCGGCTTTGGATATTCTGGATTTCCTCAAGCTGGCACCCGACGGACGCGGCATCGTCAATATTCTCGCGGCTGAGAAGCTGATGAACACGCCGAAACTGTACTCCACATTCCTGCTGTGGATGCTGGCCGAGCTGTTCGACAAGCTCCCTGAGGTGGGGGATCTCGATAAGCCGAAGCTGGTGTTTCTGTTCGACGAAGCACATTTGCTGTTTGACGATGCGCCAAAGGCGGTGCTCGATCAAATCGAGCGCGTCACGCGGCTGATCCGCTCGAAAGGCGTTGGCGTCTACTACGTTACGCAGAGCCCAAGCGATGTGCCGGATCGGATCTCGGCCCAACTCGGCAATCGTATCCAGCATGCGCTTCGTGCGTTCACGCCAAAAGAGCAGAAGGCGATCAGGGCAGCCGCCGAGACCTTCCGCGCCAATCCGGACATCGATACCGAGCGCGCGATCCAGGAGTTGAAAGTTGGCGAGGCGCTGGTGTCGTTCCTGCACAATCGGGGCGAGCCATCGATGGTGCAGAGGACATTGATCCGGCCACCGATGTCACGCGTCGGCCCGCTCAATACGCAGGAGCGCCGCGCACTGGTGGAAGCCGACGTCAACAATCAAAAGAAATACAAGGAGCTGGTCGACGGCGACACGGCGCACGAACGGCTGCAGGATCGCAACACCATCGTTGGTAAAGCCAAGGAAGGTGTCAAAAGCGCATTTGGTGGCTTGTTCAAGTGGACGAAGTAGGCTTGGTTTTTTTGCAAGTCGGGTCTCGCCGAATGCCCTGCCCATCCTACGGGCGACAAAAAAATTCTTCTTGCTATTCAGGCGTTGAAACAGTCTTTGCGCGGCTTGATTGGACTACCGGTCATCCCAAATCTCTGACATGACTCGGGGCAGTACAACTATTGAGTCGCGACACGCACTGAGATCAGTCGGCCGGTAGCGCCCGCAGGAGCATCACATGGGCTTTAGATTTCGCAAGATCATCAGCGTCATTCCCGGCGTGAAGGTGAACCTGAGCAAGTCGGGTGCGAGCACCAGCATCGGCGGGCACGGCGCGACGGTCAACGTCGGTACCAGCGGCAAGAAAACCGTTACGCTCGGCATTCCGGGCACTGGAATGAGTTATCAGTTGCCGCTCAATGCCTCGGCAGTGGCGTTGCTGATCGTTGCCGCGCTGATCGCCGGTGTCGCATATTTGATCGCGCCAACATACGTGACGGCCGCCCTCCATTGGTGGCAACCGAAGTGGTTCTGATCGTCAACTGCCAGTTATGCTTGCGCTACGACCGCCAAGGTTAGAAATCCAGCGATCGCAAAGAACAAGAAGGGTAGTCGCAGGGTGATCATGGTCGGCTCCAGTGCTTCAGCTTATTTCTTGGTCGCCGGTAGAGCCAAAATAGTTCACGGCCGTTGACCGATGCGGCGCTCCCGTGTTCCCTGATCCGAATTCCTTTGCAGGTTCGGAGACAGCCCCATGACCACAACCTCAGATCCAATCGTCATCGTCGGCACGGCGCGCACGGCCATGGGGAGCTTCCAGGGCATGTTCGCCTCGGCAACGGCGCCTGAACTTGGCGGGGTGGCAATCAAGGCGGCAGTTGAGCGCGCCGGGTTGAAATCAGATGACGTCGGCGAAGTCTTGATGGGATGCGTGTTGCCGGCGGGCGTCGGGCAGGCTCCGGCCCGTCAAGCGTCGCGCAACGCCGGTATCCCGGACAGCGTGCCCTGCACCACCGTCAATAAAATGTGCGGTTCGGGTATGAAAACGGTGATGCAAGCTTATGAGGCGCTGCATGCGCGGCCGCGCGACATCATCGTTGCCGGCGGCATGGAGAGCATGACGAACGCGCCTTATCTTCTGCCGAAGATGCGGGCGGGCGCACGGCTCGGACACGCGCAAGTGCTCGACCACATGTTCGTCGACGGCCTGGAAGACGCCTATGACAAGGGCCGTCTGATGGGCACCTACGCCGAGGATACCGCGACCCACTATCAGTTTACCCGGCAGGCGCAGGACGATTTCGCGATCGAGAGCTTGAAGCGGGCGAAGGCTGCCAATGAGGATGGTACCTTTGCGAAGGAGATCGCCGCCGTCACCGCAAAATCGCGCAAGGGCTCGGTCGAAATCACCCGCGACGAGCAACCGTTCACCGCCGATCCATCGAAGATCCCCGGCCTCAAGCCGGCATTCCGCTCCGACGGCACGGTGACTCCGGCCAACTCGTCGTCGATCTCCGACGGAGGAGCGGCGATCGTGTTGATGCGCGCGTCGGAAGCCAAGCGCCGTAAGCTCAAGCCGCTGGCGCGCATTGTCGGCACGGCGAGCTTCGCGCAGGCACCAGCTTGGTTCACCACGGCGCCGGTATTCGCGATGAAGAAGCTGTTGGATGAGATCGGTTGGCTGGCCAAGGATGTCGACCTTTACGAGATCAACGAGGCGTTCGCCGTCGTCACCATGGCGGCGATGCGCGATCTTGGCTTGCCGCACGAGAAGGTCAACATCCATGGCGGGGCTTGCGCGCTGGGTCATCCGGTCGGCGCATCGGGCACGCGCATTATCGTGACGTTGTTGGCGGCGCTGGAGAAGTACGGCAAGTCGAAGGGTGTTGCGTCGCTGTGCATCGGCGGCGGTGAGGCGACGGCTGTCGCAATCGAACGGATGGGGTGAGCAAACCCCGGGTTGGTCGGGTGAAGACTGATGCTGGAGCCATTTTCGGCTGAAGCCTAGCTTTGACATCGCGCTCTGGATGCTTGGCTTCGCAATTGCTGAATACCGCCCTACGAGAGCCAGCCAATGCATTCACCCGGTATCTGCTCTGCCACGGGCGACTTGCACGGCCTCTCGCATTGAGCGACCTTTGGGGCTAATGTCCGCGGCAATAAAATCCAAAACAACTCAGGAAACGCAGTTATGAAAATTGGCATCATAGGGGTTGGCGCCATGGGGTCGGTTTACGCCGCGCTTCTCGCTGACGTCGGCAAACACGACGTTTGGGCGATCGACACGTGGAAAGAACACGTTGATGTCATGAACACCAAGGGCCTGCGTGTCGAAGGTGCCAGTGGCGATCGTACGGTCAAGATGCAGGCGACCACCAACGCCGCCGACGTGAAAGACTGTGACCTCGTCATTATTGCGACCAAGTACGATGGCGTGACGCCGGCCGCTAATGCGGCACTCGCGATGGCCAAGCCAGATGCGCCCATCCTCACAATCCAGAACGGCCTCGGATCGGCTGATAAGGTGGCCGAGGTGGTCGGATCGAAACGCATCATGGTCGGCGTGGTCGGAGGCTTCGGCGCGTCGATGAAGGGGCCCGGCCACGCCCATCACAATGGCATGGAATTCTTGCGCCTCGGTGAGATGGACGGCGGCATGAGTCCGCGCCTCGAACATGTTGCCGAGATCTGGCGCTCGGGCAGCTTCAAGGTTTTGACGTTCGACGACATCCACAAGATGATCTGGGAGAAATTGATCTGCAACACGACCTATTCAGGCCCATGCGCAATGATGGGCTTGCAAGTTGGCCAGGTGCAGGCTGATCCGAATGCCTGGAAGATCGCGTCGGCGTGCGCGACGGAAGCCTTTAACGTTGCTCGCAAAAAGGGAGTGAAGCTCGATTTCGATGATCCGGTCGCCTACGTGAAAGCATTCGGCCAGAAGATCCCCGGCGCGCGGCCTTCGATGCTGCTCGACCATATGGCGGGCCGCCCAGCTGGGGTCGACAACATCAACGGTGCGATCTGCCGCGAGGGTCTGGCCGCCGGCGTGCCGACACCGGTTAATGACGTCGTGGTGGCGCTGCTGCGTGGCCGGGAGTCTGGCTTTGTGAAGAAAAGCTAATAAGTCCGCGCAGTTGCGGTCGTCAGTGACGCCGGTCAGATCATAGCTTGGTTGCGTGGGTCATGACCGGCGGACGGCGCATCAAGTCGTCGATCCGCGAGCGTTCTTTCTGGAAGTCGGCAAGTTGTTTGCTCATAAGTCGCCGTTCACGCGGAACTTGAATCGCCATCGGATCGACTGGTCGATTGTTGACCAAAACTTCGTAGTGAAGATGAGGTCCGGTCACGAGGCCGGTCGCGCCGATGAGACCGATCACTTGGCCTTGGCGCACCTTGGTGCCTTCCGCCATGCCTGGCGAAAATTTGGACATATGCGCGTACGACGTGCTGTAGCCGTTGGCATGTCGAATACGAATGTAGTTGCCGTATTCGCTCTTGTATTTGGCCTCCTCGATAACGCCGGTACCGGCAGCCATGATGGGCGTGCCCACCGGACCAGCCCAGTCGACACCAGCGTGCATACGAAGGAAGTTGAGCACGGGGTGGCGGCGCATACCAAAGCCCGAAACGAAGTTCGCACCCTCGCTGCGCACCGGACGCCGCATCAAGAATTTCCGGCTATTGTTGCCGAATTCATCGTAGTAGTCGACCAATCCGTCCGGTGTGCGATAGCGCCAGAATTTTTGGGTCTCGCCGCCAGTGACGATCGATGTGAATAGCAGCTCTCCAGCCGCTGTGTCTGCGCCAGCCTCTTCTTTCACGTCAAAGAAATATTCGACCTGATCGCCGGGGCGGATGCGCCGGCGAAAATCGGTTTCATAGGCGTGGATACGAAGTATTTGCAGGATCGTTTCGGGCTGCACACCTTGCACCAGTGCTGAGTAATACAAGCTGGCATAGAGACTGGCGCCTTGCGCATTGCCGTTGTCGGTGTTCAAAACCGACCGGTTGATCTGACTATCAAATGGCGTGGTGCGTGCCTCGAACTCGCCTGCTGCATTGCGATTGACTGAAATTTTGTGTTGATGCCCGTCGGCAAATATCGAAAAACGGGCCGGCTCCAACCGATCCGGGCGGGTAAGTGACGGCACCAGCGTCACGTGGACTTCATAGCCCGGCTGCATCGCTTTGTCGGGAAACACCGGCAGCGCCGCGGCGATCATCGCATCGGTTTGTGATTTGTCGGCGTTGGCGCGCCGCAAAACGCTCACCAACGTATCGCCTCGGCCGGCGCGCAGCACCCGCTGTTCGCTGCGCTCCAAATCTTCGATCGTATCGTCCGCTTCAGTGGTCGATTTAACCAGGATCGTCGTGTTTGCGGGAGCGGTTTCGGGAAGCGCCCTTTTTGGTGCAATCAGCGGCTGATCACGTGGTCCGAGTTGTTCTGCGCCGTCTGCTTGAAACCCTGGACGGATAGCGAAAGCTTCCGCTTCCCGCGCTTGGGCAACAATATCGGCGACCTCTTGTTGATCGAGCTCCTGGCCGTCCTCTGCAGGCAATATACCGAGGACAAGGTCAATAACGCGGATCGCAACATCCGTGCGACTTTCCGATCCGTCACCCTCTTGAGCCGCGGTTTCGGCGCTCGCTTGGGTCGCATAAAGCTTGAACGGGTTGAACGCCGGGACAAGCTCGGTATCGCGCGCGGGAACCGGTGAGAGAAGGCCGACAACCCGCATATAAGGTTTGATCTGCAGGAATGGCCGGCCATCTTTCCTGACCTGTACATTTTCGCGGATGATGTGTTTTGCCGATTGCGCATCACCAATCGGTTGCAAACGATCGACTTTGGGTGCCGTCCAATTAAGGCCGTCGGCGGGAGTGCCGCGCAGTGTAGCTGAAAGGGACGGTGCTTCTCTGGCACGCTTTAGCGCCATTACGGCGCCTTGGCCTGTTTCGCCGCTATCAATCGACCCGAATATTGCGACGCCGATGGCGACTGCCCCCACGCCGGCCGCCAGGAATGTGCTTAACAACCAACGGAACCGGCCGCTGCTGTGACCCGAGGAATGATCGGCGTCGTAAACATCAGAGTGCGTGCGGCTTGCCCGGCCGCGATAGACGTGAGTGAGCCCCTGCGCCTTTACACCGCCTCGCACTGGCGATCTTGCGGTCTTTGTGCGCCCCAACGGCGCGTGTCGGCGTCGATCCATCACGCTGCAGTCGCCTTTTGCCCAACACGTCGCCGACCCTAATTGGAGGCCCAATTCGCGTGCTCCATGATTAGACTATGGCCAGAGGGCGCCGTGTCCTGTCAACGCAAGAGCAGAAAATCGTTGTTAAACTGGGCCGATGGCAAAACCGGGGCGGTGTCCGAGGTGCGGAAAGCGCTTGGTTGCGCTGGCAGTTGCGAACGGCGCAATCGACATAGCTCGTATTTATAGGCGGATAGCACTGCGGAGGGCGAAGCTTCATGCAGCGATGTCTCGGGCCTGTCATGTTCATATGATGGTCTCTCATATGTAGCTGGATGTGATCTCGCCTCCAAACGGAGGTTTCAGCCTGAAACCAGCGGGCGTGGCGCGTGCTCCGGCCGGTTTTCATTTTTTTCTGTCGCCGGCATCAGGCGTGGCATCACCAGGGCTGTTCCAGCGGTGCAAATAAAACAACATACATATCAATCTGTTAGTGTGTGTTTTTCCACTGCGCCAAAGTTTTTTTAAGAATGATGTTGACACCAGGCCGGGTTTTCTATTTATTCCAACTTGTCCGGGGCACACAGTGCTTCGGCGCCCTAGACGGGCTCCTACTTCTGATCCAACCCGAAGGCTACGCCGGGAAGTTCCGGTGCAGTCTTGTTGTTTCAGTCTCTACTGTTTCAAAACAGTAGTGAAGGCGATGTCTATCGGCCGCTCTTTGACAATTGAATATGAAGAAAAGGAAACGCAGACGGCGGGGTCCTTGCGGATAGCATATCTCGGAAACGAGGTAGGGTTATCAACAAGACTCTGGTAGATCTGCGTTTCAGAAACGCCATATCACTTGATGGGCGATTAGTTCGGGCAACCGAGTTGATCGAATGTCAAATGTAAGGTGCCCGTTACGCAGTTATCCTTAGAGTGACTTCCTCTAAGCCAAACCAGAATCAAATCTTTCAATTTGAGAGTTTGATCCTGGCTCAGAACGAACGCTGGCGGCAGGCCTAACACATGCAAGTCGAGCGCCCAGCAATGGGAGCGGCAGACGGGTGAGTAACGCGTGGGAACCTTCCCAATAGTACGGAATAGCCCAGGGAAACTTGGAGTAATACCGTATACGCCCGAAAGGGGAAAGATTTATCGCTATTGGATGGGCCCGCGTAGGATTAGCTAGTTGGTGAGGTAATGGCTCACCAAGGCGACGATCCTTAGCTGGTTTGAGAGAATGACCAGCCACACTGGGACTGAGACACGGCCCAGACTCCTACGGGAGGCAGCAGTGGGGAATCTTGGAC
>JANLPY010000619.1:0-14197 GCA_031367505.1 Hyphomicrobiaceae bacterium
GCTGGGATAGCGGCTATTCTTACGTTCGTAGGTCGCACGGGATTTGCTCGTCCACATTTCAGCACCGCTCGCGAATCACGCGCACGGTCAGATAGAATCACAACTGATTCCCATGACTCAAGAACTTTAAGGACGGGCTCTAACGCAAAAGCGCTAATGGAGGAGCGTAGAACTCAGGGAGACGGGGCGTCACTCCGGTATCAAATGTTAGAAACGTTCAAACAGTTTACCTTCGAAGCCGCGCACCAGACACCTCCCTATTCGGGTCTGCACGGCCATTCGTTTACCGTAAGCGTGTACATGAAGGGTACGCCGGACCCTCGCTACGGCTGGTCGCACAATCTCGATCAGGTTGAACACGCGATTGCCAAGATCAAGAGCCGCATCGATCACAAGTACCTCAATGATATTGCTGGTCTGGAGGTTCCAACGCTCGAAAATGTCACCTGCTGGCTGTTGGCCCAGATTAGCGAAGTCGTCGATGGCGTCGATCGCGTCCAGGTTCGCCGCGGGCTCGAAGGAAGTTCCGAAGGCTGCATTATTCACGCACAAATGAAGCGGATCGCATCGTGACAATACCATTGAAGAAATCCTACCTCGGCCTTGCCAGTGATGCTGTCCACGCGTCATGCGGATGCAATCAAGCCTTGAGTAAACCGCTGGATGCAACGGAGCGGTCGCTGATGAAGTTTGCGGCGGCCCAAAAGATCGCCGAACTCTTCGATGTGCTGGGTATTGATTACCTCAACGATCACAACACCCGCGACACCCCCACGCGGGTGGCGAAGATGTATATCGACGAGATCCTGCGTGGCCGCTTCACCGAACCACCGGCAGTGACCGAATTCGACAACGTCGGTCACTGCGACCAGCTGATCGTAACCGGACCGATCGATGTTCGCTCGATGTGCGCGCATCATCTGATGCCGATCTACGGCTCAGCCTACATCGGTGTGCTGCCGGCCGCCGAGGGCAAGATCATCGGGCTTTCAAAATATGATCGCATCGTCGATTATTTTTCGGCTCGACTGCAAATTCAAGAAGAGCTGGTGAAGCAAATCGCGACATTTATTGTCGAGCACACCAAGCCGCGCGGCTTGGCGGTGCGGATCAGCGCCGTCCATATGTGCAAGTCCCAGCGCGGCGTCCGTGCCAGCCATGCAAGCCGGATGGTCACCACGGAATTCTACGGCGATATGCTCACCGACAAAACGGCACGTTCCGAATTCCTGCAGGAGTGCGCATTGTTGGATCGCAACGCATAAACCGCAATCACGTCAGGCAAACGACTAGAGGGCTGCTTTCGGTCTCACCAGGAACGTCAGCGCGATGCCGAGCGTCGAGGCGATGGTGTACATGACGAATGCGTTGACATAGCCGATGATGGCTGCCTGCCGGTTCAACTCGCGTGACAATCGCGCCAGCCCCGCCACGCTATCGATCGACCAGCCACCGGCAACCCACGGCATGATCAACGCCTTATTGAATACCGACACTTGTTCACCGAGCCGGCTGTAGTTTGCCCCCGTCGCGCGAATGATCTCTGAAATCGAGAGCGCAATGAATATGCTGGATCCGATATTTCGCACCAGATGAAATACCGCGACGGCCTCCGAGCGGTCAGCGGCCGCCAGTGTGGAAAACGCGATCGTCGCGATCGGCGCCCAGATCAGTCCGACCGCGAGCCCCTGCATGAAGCTATTGATCGTGAACTCAGAGACGCTGAAATCCAGATTGAGATTGATCAGCCACAGCCCCGAAATAACCTGCAGTGCAAAGCCGAAAACCATCGAGGCACGCGGATCAAACCGGCCGGTGAGCATGGACATGCAGAAGCCAACTGCGACACCGATCCCGCGCCAGCTGATCACGGCGCCAACGACCGAGTCGGGAAAGCCCAGGTGTCCCTGCATCAAAGGCGGCAGCAGCACCATCGGCGTGAAGTTCAGCATGCCAAATAGCATGACCAGCAGCAGACCAACGGAATAGTTCCGGTCACGCAGCAGCGCGAGATTCAAAAACGTGTGCCGAGCAGTCAGGCTATGGGCGAGGAACAGGTAGAAGCTCAGCACTCCAACCACCGCCTCGACGATAATCTCGGACGAATCAAACCAATCCAGCTTGGGTCCGCGTGATAGCACCAACTGCGCGCATGCGATCGCGGTCGATAGCGACAGGAAACCGATCCAGTCGAGCCGGCTGTGACGATCACTACGGGTGCGTGGCATCGACGCGATGACGCCTATCAGTGAAAGAGCGCTCAGCGGCACCACCATGAAGAACGACCAGCGCCAACTGTAGTGCTCGGCGAGATACCCCCCCAGCGTCGGACCGGCGACCGGACCAATCGTGTTCGCCATCCCGAACAGTGAGATCACCAAGGTATGCTGTCGCCGCGGAAAGGCGTCTAGCAACAGCGTTTGACCGATCGGCAGCAAAGGCGCACCGGCCGCACCCTGCATGATCCGCCAGAGCACGATCTGCTCCAGCGAGTTGGACAATCCGCACATGATCGTCGCGGCAATGAAACCGGACAGGCAGGCAATCAGGATGTTGCGCTGTCCGAACCGCGCCACCAGCCAGCCCGTCATCGGCGTCACGATGGCGGTTGCCAAAATGTTGAATGTTACAGTCCAAGAAATTTCGTCCTGGGTCGCCGACATCCCGCCCTGCATTTGCGGCAGGATCGCAGATGCCGTGAACGTCGCGGCATTGTATGCCGCACCACTAGCAATCACGACCACCAGCAGCAGAATACGGTTCCAGCCGGTGAGCTGCAGCGCAGGCGCGTCATCGGAAATTGCGGTGGCCACGTCTGAAATCCCCCGTGAAAACACGAGAGTACCTAAATTCCATTTCCTCTGCCGTGCGACGAATGCAGGTGACGCGTGCCAATCGGGAGCATCTCGCCGACTGTCGGATCGGTGCAAAATGGACTAACCTTTGAGTGTGCGCTTGGAGATAGCGGTGTGAACCTAGTGGCTGCTAGATCGGTCGGGATGCTGCTACGTCGTGGGAGCCGGGTGTCGCCGCGGTTTATCTGGCTGTGTGTCCTACCTGCGGTCGCAATTGGCGGCGCGCTTCTGTTGTGGCTCTCCGGCGGCCGGCACGTGTCGACCGAGAATGCTTATGTCAAAGCGCACGTGGTGGTGATCGCACCCGAGGTCTCCGGCAAGATTGCAGAAGTCGCCGTGCAGGATCATAAGCCGGTTGCGCAAAATGAACTGCTCTTCCGGATCGATCCAGAACCCTACAAACTTGCGCTCGATCGTACCGAGGCCGAGCTCGACCAAGCGAGAGCCCAAGTCGAGAACCTGCGTGCCACTCTGGCCGAGGCGCAATCCGAGCTGGTGGAGGCGCAAGGCCGCGTCAGCTATTTCGAAGTCCAATTGCAGCGGCAACGGCAACTGACCGCGCGCAATGCCGGGCTCGCGACCAAATTCGACGAAGCCGAAAGCAATGTTGCCAGTGCCCGCGATCACGTCGGCGTGGTGCAAGCCAAACTTGCCAAGGCCCTGACGGCGCTGGCTGGCGACCCGCAGCTTTCGGCCGACCGGCATCCGATGGTGCGCGAGCGGCAGGCCGCACGCGACCGGGCGGTGCTCGATTTCGAACACACCCGCGTGCTGGCGCCGGTCGCCGGCATCCCGGTCAATGTCAAGCTGCAGCTGGGTGAACAAGCGCGGGCCTCGACTGCCGTTTTCGCAATCGTTGCCGACGCGCGGCCATGGGTGGAAGCCAACTTCAAGGAGACCGATCTCGCCTATGTTCGCCCCGGACAAAAGGCGAGCGTCGTTCTCGACATCTACCCCGACGAGGTCTGGGCCGCGGAGGTCGAAAGCATCAGTCCGGCGACTGGCGCCGAATTCTCGATACTGCCGCCGCAGAATGCGAGCGGCAATTGGGTGAAGGTGGTGCAACGGTTGCCTGTCCGGTTGCGGCTGATCGAGCGGCCCGACCAGCCGCCACTGCGAACAGGCGTCACCGCGACGGTATCGATTGATACCGGGCGACCGACCCGGCTATCGAGCGTGTTGTCGGGCTGGCGCAGCTTCGCAGCACCTAGATCAACTCCATAGCAGGCGACGCGGCCCCTCCGCGATGCAAACCCTGCCTCGCAATGATACGATCTCGACGGACAACGGTTTCGGGCGCGCTAAGTTGGAGACTTGAGACATGAAATCGAAATTGCTGGCCCGCTGGATCTCCCTGGCAGGCCTCGCCACAGTGCTGATGGCGGGAGGCGCAAGCGCCGCCGATGTGCATGTAATGATATCGGCCGGCTTTTATGGGGTCTATGCGGAGCTGGGTCCGGCTTTCGAGCGCGCGAGTGGGCACCGTCTGGTCACGACACGCGGTCCATCGATGGGCGACTCGCCGGAAGCGATCCCGGCCCGTCTCGCGCGAGGCGAATCAGCCGATGTCGTGATCATGGATGGTGGTGCCGCCGAAGAGCTGGCAAAGCTGGGATTGATCCGCGCCGACAGCACGACGCAGCTCTCTCGTTCATTGATCGGTATGGTGGTCCGCGCCGGCGCTACAAAACCCGACATCGGCAGTGTCGAGGCGCTCCGCAACACTCTGCTTGCCGCCAAATCCATCGCCTACTCGGACAGCGGTAGCGGCACATATTTGTCGACCACGCTGTTTGCGAAACTCGGCATCGCGGAACAGGTCGCGGTCAAGAGCCGCAAAGTACGCGGACCACCTTCTGGCGAACCGGTGGCAGCGGTGGTCGCGCGTGGTGAGGCCGAGATCGGCTTTCAACAGGTCGCCGAACTGATCCACGTTCCCGGCGTAACGTTCGTCGCGACCATTCCGGCCGATGTCCAGCCACCGACGTTCTTCTCAGGTGCGATAACCCGCGCATCTAAGCAGCCCGAGGCTGGCCAAGCGCTGATCCGCTTTCTTTCATCGCCCGAGGCTGCACCAACGATTGTGAAGGCTGGGTTGTTGCCGATCACAAAACCATAGGACACCCAACGTCATCCCGGACGGCGTGAGGTGCAACCGACCGCCGATCCGGGATCCAGGAGAGAATGGCCGAAGGCCCAATAATCTATCGTTCGAGATGCAGTGCCCTTAAGCTCGGTCCGGGCCACTAGCGCTTCTTAGTCTGCTTCGCGCTCGGCTGTTCTCCAGCGCTGAAGGCAGAAAACAACGACGACAATGGCGCGCTCGTGCCGACACCTGAATAACTCGGCATAACCCGCACCGTGGTGCCAACATGCGCCAATGTCGCTAAATGCGTCACGTGTTCGTTCATCATACGAAAGCATCCCGATGACGACGCCCGGCCGATGGTGCGATCATTATTGGTCCCATGAATGCGGTAGATCGTATTGCCGAGATAAAGTGCCTTGGCACCGAGAGGATTGAGAAGCCCGCCGGTCACGGTGATTGGCAGACCCTTCTGCCGTTGATGCATCTCAGGCGGTGGCGTCCATGTCGGCCACGACACCACCCGGCTGATACGCTCGGTCCCCGTCCAGGTGAAACCATCCCGTCCAACAGAGATCGGATAGGCATAGGCCTGCTTGCCGGGCAGTACGTAATAAAGCTTTCGCCCACTGGTATCGACGATGATCGTGCCGGCTGGTTCGTCGCGTTCCAGATAGACGACGGGCGGTTTCTCGGGCGCGATGACCGGCGTCTCACCACCCTTCATGAAGGCTGGGTAGGCGTCGCCGGAAGTGCTTCGGCGGGCAGCACGTTCAGCTTCCTGTTGCCGGGTGCGAGCGTCGATATCGCTTTGGAAGACCGGTGATCCACCACCGCCCCACTGTTGCGCGTTTGCTGGTGGCGCCGCCGGCATCAGCGAGGCCGCAGCAGTCAAAGCGCCAAGCACGTATATCTGGAATGATCTCATTGCAGTCCCCCGGGCGCCAAGCGCCGTAGTCATCGTGCGAATTGGTCATTAACCTATTCGGACGCGTCCGCTCATGACAACGTATTGCAGCCCCGTCTCTAGCATCACCGTGCTCTGGTGTGTCAAATATGCCGATAGAGATCGGCTGTGCGAATCGTTGCAATCGAAACCTAGTACAGACGTGTGCGGATACTCTCTTGCACCTTTTGTTCGGCGTCCGCGGCGTCGATGCCACCGATCTGATCGGCCAATGCGGTGCCCAGGCTAGCTAACCCGCCTGCCCCTGACCACGACCCTGCATTCCACAAGTGCGAGCGAATAAGGGCTTTCCCGCAATGGAAGAAAACCTGTGTCACGCTAACTTCAAGAACCGCAACCGCTGGCCGGCCGTTGACCGCTAATTTGGCACACAATTCGGGGTCGATCAGCAGTCGTGCCGTGCCATTGACCCTCAGGCTATGATCGACACCGGGTACGAAGAAGATGATGCCGGCCCTGGAATTGCTCATCAGGTTCTTGAAACCGTCGACACGGTTGTTGCCCAACCGATCCGGCAGCAGCAGATGCGTGTCGTCAGCCACGGTAACAAAACCCGGCGCATCGCCTTTGGGTGACGCATCCGGCCAGCCTTCGGCATCAGCCGTGGATAGCACCAGAAACGGTGAGCGAGCGATGAAATCCCGCGCGTGCCGATCAAGATGCTTGATGACCTTTTTCGCAGCCAGCCCGGAGACCTCGCCATAGTGCGCGTGCAGATCCTCGATATTGCAGATTTCCGTCATGATGCCCCTCCCGGTCACGACCGGCTTGCAGCGCCTTGCACGATGATACAATCGCCCAAATATGGCGACTCCGGCAAGGCTCGAACCTGAGACATCTCGCTTAGAAGTTAGGTGCTTCAGCCCCGCAGCACCCCTCAAGATCCCTCTTAGCTCATTGTTTTTAAGCTATTTTCCTGCTATTATTCCCTCGTCACTCCTCTCCATCCCGCAAGACACCCGGTTCTTTTACGGTTCCGCAATAGGCCAATGCACGGTTCGTGGCTAGAGGTGGCAGTTCCTTCGTAAGCGGGCGCCTGCCCGCACCCGACTGGAGGGACACCCTCCAGACCGCCTGTTGTTTGTTAATAAAGGACATTGCAATGGCCAGCCACGCGCCCCGTAAACTCACCGAGGGCTTCGTCCAGAGCCTGCCGCTCGGGCACCGACCGTCGTGCGCGACACCAAGGTCACCGGCCTCATGCTGGCCGTCAACAAGCACTCGAAGAGCTACAAGGTGCAGCGCGATCTGTGGGAAGGCCAGCGCGGCCGCCGCACGTTGATCAAGACTGTGCGCCACACGCTCGGCACCACTGAGGAATTGACCCTCGAGCAGGCCCGAACCAAGGCCGAGGACATCATCCGTCTGATCAAGCGGGGCGTCGATCCCAACGCGCCGCTGGCCGAGCAGCAGAAGGCAGAAGGATGGACGGTCGACATGCTGTTCGACGAGTATGCTGCTGATCTGCGCAAGCGCGAAAAGTCGGAGCGGACCGCCGTCGATACACTGGCCCGCCGCGACCGCTACCTTGCTGCCTGGAGGAACCTGCCGCTCACCAGCCTCACCCGCAGCATGGTCCGCGCGAAGCACGTAGAGTTGACCGAGACCAAGGACAGGGTCACCGCCAACCACGTCATGCGCGACTTCCGCGCAGCCTATAATTTGGCGCTTCGCGTCGTCGATGATCCCGACCTGCTGCCCGACAATCCGGTCAAGGCCGTCACCTTCAACAAGGAGCGCGCCAGCAACCGCGTCATCATGCCGGACGACCTCGCCGATTGGTGGCTAAAGATCCAGGCGCTGCCCAACCCGTTGCGCCGCGCCATGCATGAACTTGGGCTGCTTTCCGGCCTGCGACCTGGCACCCTCGTGTCGCTGCGCCGCGAGTGGGTGGCACTTGGCGACCGCGCCATTCGCATCCCGAAAATGAAATCGGGGCGGGAGTTCGACCTGCCGCTGTCCGCGCGCATGGTCGACGTTGCACAGCTCGCCTTCGCACTCGGCGATGTGTTGTATCCAAAAGCGCCCTGGCTGTTCCCGACACGCTCGACCAATGACCACCGTACCGTTATTGCCACCCAGGTCTGGCGAGAGAAAACCTTGCCTAGCGAAACCGGCCACATCCTGAGGCACACCTACCGAACCATCGCCCAGCGCGTTGGTATCGACAAGATTGAAGCCCGACTGCTGCTCGACCATACCGTGCCCGGCATCGACGGCGTCTACATCCACGAGAAGGCACTATTCGACAAGTTGCTTGCGGCGCAGGAAAAGATGTCGGCGGCGATTTTGGCGCTACTTGAAGCAAAGCGCATCAGCGACCCTTCACGCTCACTACACCAAGGGGTCGACTCGACAGGCCGTTAGCGAATGAGGCATTACTGCCTGCTCTGTTTGATATCGAGCAAGTATGTTGGTTGCGGGGCCCGCCACCATCTTTACCGAACCGAGGTGCTTGTGCCCTATCCGCGTCGCCGCAACGGTTGACGCAAAAGTGGCGACGATGCGTGATTAGTACTGAAGGATCGAAGGCACCGACGGTATTGCAGCGATAGCGGACGTAGTCACGGCCTCGGCACCAAGCCCTTGCAGAACAGGTCAAGGAACCCGTCGATGATGTGCTCGGCAGTGTATTCACCGTCGGCGCGGAACCAAACCGGGATCCAGTTGACGACCCCCATCGCGAACAGCTTAGCGATCTTCGGATCGCACGCCATGATGCTGCCGTCGCCGATGCCTTCCTTGAACAGCATGTCGGTCGCGTGGCTGATCTTGGAGCGGCGCTTGACGACCTTGCCTCGATGCTCCGGCGTCAACGAATTGACGTCGCTCAGCACTGCCAAATTGCCGAGTTCACCGAAGGCGCCCTGCATGTAGCGGCGAAGGTAGATCTCCAATTTCTCCAGGCCGTTGCCTTCATGTTTCCGCGCGAGCGCCAAGCCGGCCTCGCCGTGCTGCATCGAGATCACATGGCATTCGTAGAGGATCTCCTGCTTGCTGCGGAAATACTGGTAGAGCGTTGCCTTCGAGACGCCGAGCACTGCGGCCACGTCATCCATCGACGTGTTGGAAAACCCCGCGCGACTGAAGGCCGCCGCGGCGGCCCGCAACACGGCGTCACGCTTGCGGCGACGCTGGTCGGAGCGGTCGAACGCGTTCAGGTCGCCGACTGTCATCTCATTGCGTTGTGACACGTTTGTCCGCTCCAATTGAACTCGAGGCTGTGCGGCGTCGCGCACGACCGCGACGGCCGGCATTTGATCCTATGCAGTATAAGCACCGCTACGATGCGACCTCGTTGGCTCTCGGCGCCGCTTTTCGGCTTGTCGTCGACACCGCGATCGCTACTGTAACTCAAAAATAAGAAAACTGACTGGCAAGTTTTCTGTGGGAGGTGCGCCATGAATCTGGCCGCGTTGATCACCGGCGTCGCGCGTCGGCAGCCACAAGCGCCGGCAGTAACTTGCGGCAGCGTGACCCGGACCTACGCGCAATTCGCAGATCGCAGCCTGAGGCTCGCCGCCGGATTGCGGGCTAGCGGGCTCGCTGACGGCGATCGGGTCGTCCTTTTCATGGAGAATTGTGGCGCGTATCTGGAAGTGCTGATGGCCTGCTGGGCAGCAGGTCTGGTCGCAGTGCCGGTCAACGCCAAGCTGCACCAACGCGAAGTTGCGCATATTGCTTCTGACTCCGGCGCTGCCGCCATGTTCACGACGTCGGGCGTCGCCGAAGCCGCGGCGGCTGCCGCGAGCGAGAGCGGCACCGCACTGGTGGTGTGTGCCGGCACGGACCGCTATGAAAGAATGCTGTCGACGGCCGGTATGGAGCCGGTGGCGCGCGATCCGTCGGACCTTGCCTGGCTGTTCTATACAAGTGGCACGACCGGTCGCCCGAAGGGCGCGATGCTCTCTCATCGCAATCTGCTGTTCATGAGCCATGCCTATCTGGCCGACATCGACCAGTTGGGGCCTCTCGACACCAAGCTGCATGCTGGACCGATGTCGCACGCTTCGGGGTTGTACGCCCTGCCGCATCTGCTCAGGGGCGGCCATCAGGTGGTGTTTGCCGGCTTCGACATCGGCCAGATCGAGGATGCCTTCCAGCGGCACGATCGCATCACCATGTTCGCCGTGCCGACGACGCTGACGCGGCTCGTGGCGGCCTGGCAGGGGCGAGACCTGCCGCTGCAGCGTCTGAAGACTATCTACTATGGCGGCGCGCCGATGTACGTCGCCGATCTGAAGCTGGCGATCGATCTTTTCGGGCCGCGCCTGTTCCAGCTGTTCGGACAGGGCGAGTCGCCGATGACCATCACCGGCCTCGAACAGAGTTTCCATCGCAAGGATGGTTCGACCGAGACGGCACGGCTGCTCGCCTCCTGCGGCTATGCCCGAACCGGTGTCGGTGTGGCGATTGTAGGATCGGACGGGAAGCCTTTGCCCGCGGGCGAGGTTGGCGAAGTAATCACCCGCAGCGACTGCGTGATGAGGGGCTACTGGAACAACCCCAAGGCCAACGCAGAGGCGCTGCGCGACGGCTGGCTGCACACTGGTGATCTGGGGTCTATGGCGGTCGACGGCCTGCTCACACTTACCGATCGCTCGAAGGATTTGATCATCAGCGGCGGCACGAACATCTATCCGCGCGAAATCGAAGAGGTGCTGCTCACCCACAACGATATTGTCGAGGCAGCCGTCGTCGGCGCGCCTGATCGCGAATGGGGCGAACATGTCGTCGCCTTCGTGGTGATGCGGCCGGGCACAACCGCGACACCGGCCGAACTCGACCGGCTCTGCCTCGACCAGCTCGCCCGTTTCAAGCGTCCGAAACAGTATCGCTTCGTCGATGCCCTGCCGAAGAGCGGGTACGGTAAGATTCTCAAGACCGAGTTGCGCAGGCTGCTGCCAGTGGAGACACCATCGTCATGAGGAAGGTTTATGTTGCGGGTATCGGGTCGACGACCTTCGGGCGTCACGCCGATACCGACATCGGATCGTTGGCGATCCGCGCCGCCAATGCCGCGATCATCGAGACCGGCCTCGATCGCAAGGAGATCGGGGCGCTCTATCTCGGTAACTTCGTCTCGGGGCCGCTCACCGGTCAAGAGGTGCTGGCTGGGCTCGTGGCCGATGGTCTCGGACTGGCACAAATCCCCTGCACCAAGGTCGAAGGCGCCTGTGCGTCAGGCGGCATTGCATTTCGGCATGCCTACCTCGCCATCGCCTCCGGCCTGTGCGATGCGGCCATCGCAGTCGGCGTCGAGAAGATGACTCACGCCAGCAACGCCGACATCACTGGCGCGCTTAACTGCGCAATGGACAACCGCAGCGACGGCATCTCCGGCCTCACCTTCCCCGGCCTATTCGGCCTCGCCTGGCAACGACACGCCCAGCTCTACGGCACCGATCGCGCGCAGGTCTCGGCAGTGGTCAGGAAAAACAAGCGCAATGGTCTGCGCAATCCGCTGGCCCAACTCGGTGCCGACCTCGACGACGAAACGATCGCGCAGTCGGCGCCGATCTGCGATCCGCTGCGCCTGTTCGACTGCTGCCCGGCCAGCGACGGGGCAGCGGCTGTGGTGCTGGTCAGCGAAGGGCTGCGCTCCGCGATCCAGCAACAGGCTGTCGAAATCTTGGCCTCAGCTCAGACCCGCGGCAGCGCGCGGATCGCAGGGCATGCCGACATCTGCAGTTTCGACGCCACTGTCGAAGCCGCGAAACTGGCTTTTGCAACCAGTGGCCTCAGCCCCAAGGACATCGATCTCGTCGAGTTGCACGATTGCTTCTCGATCGCTGAGATCATCGATACCGAGGACCTGGGGCTGGTGCCGCGCGGACAGGGCGGCGCTTTTGCAAAGGAGGGGCGCACCGCTGTCGGCGGCGACATTCCCGTCAACGCCAGCGGCGGCCTTCTATCCAAGGGCCATCCTGTCGGCGCCACTGGCATCGGCCAGATCTACGAGAGCGTGCTGCAACTCCGCGGCAAGCACACCAACCAGGTGCGAGACGCTGCCATTGCCATGACTCATAATCTCGGTGGCACCGGCGTTGCCTGCACCGTCAACATCCTGGGGCGTACCGATGCTTGATCAAATCCCCTCTATTGGCCTTACCGTCACTATCCTGCATTGTAACGGCTGCGGTGCGAACGATCCGGGCCCGCGCGACCTATGTCCCATCTGTCATTCGGCTGATCTCGTTACGCGAGATGTTGGCGGTGCTGGCAGGCTCGTCGCCGCCACCCTCATCCGGCGGCCTCCCGCAAAGTTCAAGGCCGATGGCGCCTATGGCATCGCCATAGTCGAACTCGACGCCGGGGTTCGTGTCGTCGGGCGTGTCGATAACGAGCCCGGAAGCTGGCAGCCCGGAGAGCGCGTCGCCGTCATCGCCAAGCGCGCGGGCTACGACGTTTTCGGGAAGGCCCCATCATGAGCGATATCGTTTGCGAGAAGTTCGGCGGCGTCTGGCTGATCACCATCGATCGCGCGGCGAAAATGAACTCGCTCGATTTCGCGGCGCATGAAGAACTGGTCGAGGTGTGGCGGGACTTCGAACGCGACGATACTGCCCGCGTCGGCGTAATTACCGGTGCGGGCAACAAGGCGTTTTGCGCCGGCGCCGACCTCAAGACCTACACCATGTCGTTTGCGACGTTGCCACCGCACGAATTCCGCCAGAAATGGGTCGATGGAGTCGGCCTCGGCGGCATCACGCGCGGCATGGAACTGGACAAACCGCTGATCGCGGCGGTGAACGGCTTCGCTATTTCCGGCGGCCTCGAGATCGCACTTGCCTGCGACCTGCGCTTCTGTTCGGCCAATGCGGAGTTCGCGCTGCAGGATTCCAAGTGGGGCTTCCATGCCTGCGACGGCGGATTGGTCCGCCTGCCCATGATCGTCGGCCACGGCAATGCGATGGAGATGATCCTGTCGGGCGATCGCATAGATGCCACGCACGCGCACCGCATCGGCCTCGTCAACCGCGTGTGGTCGCAATCCGAACTGCTGCCGAAGGCGCTCGACTATGCCCAGATGCTGGCCAAGCGAGCGCCGCTCGCGCATCGCTTCGCCAAGGCGACGATGCGGCGCATGGTCGGCATGCCACTCAACGAAGCGTTAAAGGCCGAAGTGCGCTCATTCTATGATCTAGGCCGCTCGGAAGATCTCGAGGAAGGCACGCGGTCGTTCGCTGAGCGGCGCGACGCGAATTTCAAGGCCACGTGACGCTGGCCGGCGAACAACAAGACCAGAACAATCAGCCAAACCGGGAGGACTACGCAGATGAAGAAGATCAAGACAGTCATGGCATCGATCGCAGCTTCGATGGCGCTCGCCGGCGCCACATCGGCCGCCGACGTCAAGGTCGGCGTCGTGATGGGCCTCTCCGGCCCGCCGGCAATCGTCGATTTCGGCGAAAGCTACCTGCAGGGGATGAAGCTCGCGCTGAAGGACTACACCGCAGCCGGCGGCAAGCACAAAATCGAGTTCGTGATTTACGACGACGAGGCCAATCCGCAAAAGGCCGTGTCGCTGGTGCAGCGGTTGTTGCAGGCCGACAAAGTGCCGGTGATCATCGGCACGGTGTCGAGCGGCAATGTGCTCGCCTTCGCACCGATCATCCAGAAGGCAGGTGTGCCGCTGGTAGCCGGCCCGGCGATCGCATCCAACATCACCACCCAGTTCATCGAGGAGAAGCCGAGCTTCATCTTCCGCTGCTCGATGGTCGAGAAGTTCCAGATCGAGGGCATGCTCGATTGGGGTGTGAAGACGTTCAAGAAGATTGGCCTCGTCCATTCGACCACCGGCTACGGCAACTTCGCCGCCAAGGAAATCGCCGAGGGCCTGAAGGCCCGCAATGCGACGCTCGTCGCCACCGAGGCGGTCGCGCCCAATGTCTCCGACTTGACGCCACAGATGTTGAAGATGAAGGAGGCCGGCGCCGAACTGGTGCTCAACTTCCACGAATCCTTCGAGCTGGCGTTCCGGCCGATGTCGAAGATCGATTACAAGCCCGTGATCGCCGGCAATTGGGGCCTGTCATCCTTGAAGGTTCGCGATATCGTCGGCGTCAAGGAGATCGAGGGCACGGTGATGGGCCAGGCGCTCGACCTGTCGCTCGATGGGGCGAAGCAGTTCGTCGCGCGCATGGAAAAGGAATACGGCAAGGACTTCCGTTGGCCGGTATTGTCGGCCCTCGGCTACGATGCCGCCCAGGTCACCTTCAAAGCGCTCGACACGGCGAAGTCACTCGATCCGGAAGCGGTGCGCGATGCCCTCGAAGCGGTCGACGG
>JANLPY010000631.1:0-14898 GCA_031367505.1 Hyphomicrobiaceae bacterium
AACGGACGCGCCTAAACCATCGAGATGCGGGGTCCCTCTTCGACGCCGATCACCCCGCTAACGGGGTCCCTTTTGCACGCCGGTCCTCAGATCAAAATTGCGCTGTGGTGCGGGTGGCTTCGTGCTTGAACAGGTTGGGAAGTGATCGCCCCAGCCATATTTCACCTGAAGTGCGGGATGTCGATGCCATCATGACGCTATGCGCCTGCATTGGCGTCGATCAGCCAGAGGAGTGTCAAATTTGAAAGTTGCCGCTCGCTCATCAGGTCTGACAACACCGTACATTTAATTTGACAACACCGGCCGCCTGAGTGCTGATCATTGCATCGAGCTCGATTGCCGGATTGACGATGAACCGCTCGCCATTGACGCGTGCAATAGCGTGATGCTCTACGAGGCGCTCAGCGGTGAGTCCCTGCTCCGCTATGTGCGGTTTGGCTGGACCGATTTTGTGCTGCGGCTCGAGCTCGATGCTTAGGGCTTCGAGCGAACGTTGATCCATCCTCGCGTCGATGTTGATTTCGGTTGGTCGGTGTGACGTGCTCGAGCCTGGCTCCCCGCCGGACAACGGCGGCGCGGCACCGCGTGGAGGCAATTCGTGCACGAATTGATACGCGAGACTGCTTAGTGAAGTGCCGCGAGCGGACGCCGCAACTGATCGAGGTCGGCGTGCTGGTCGCCATGGCCGAGGGTTAGTGAGCACGTTCTCAGATCCCGGACAGCTTCCCTTTTCGGACGATGATCACATGATCGGCTTCGACCTTAGCTTCGGCGGCGGCGGTGATTGAGAGAATGCTACCTGTTTCGAAGTCAAAGGCTACGCCGAGATCGCGCTTCGCCTGCGCGCCATCGAGACTACGGTAGAATTTGCTCCAGTTCCGCGCGACCTCGGTCGAAGGAAGAACCGCGCCATGTCCCGGATCGATCTCAATCAGCCATAGTGGGCCGGCTTCGTCCCAACTCGGCGGATCGTGATCGCCGCATTTGAAGCCGCGTGGCTTCCAGCGCGCTCGGAACGCGTCAACGGCGCCGAGTTCAAAATTGTTCGCGAGCACGTTGAACTCGGCGAGAAAGGCAGGCGCAGATTCGACTTGGGATGGAGGTGCTGGAGGCGATGGTCGAGGTGGCTGGGACTTCACTTCGAACATCGGCCAGGGCGGAACGCCAGGATCATTAGCTACCCCCCCCTCGAACAGAGAAGTATGCTGGGCCGCGACGCTTGCGACGGCCGGAAACTCCGGCGGAACTTGAGGCCCCAGCTCAACGCGTTCGGACCATTGGCCCGGCGGCGGTCCGGGAGTAGGCGAAGCGGCACCTTGTGACGATGATTTGGCCTTGGGGTCGGGCGCGCTTCCAGGTTCGAAAATCACTGATTGATCTGCGCTGTCGGGATCGCTCCGGCTCTCCACTCTCTCGACCCTCGTCCACTTGCGCAGGCGCAGAACTAGTCCAGTCAGTATAACGTTCCAAGCGAATAGGATGGCGACGCCTAGGCCGAGCGCCCAGCTCATTTGCGTTGCCGCACCTCAACGCGCTTGTCGCGCTCACCGATCGATTCGCTCATTATCTCCACGAGCAACCGCAGTGTAGTGATGAACGGCGGCTCGAGGGTCTGCGCGTCGCCGTCTTCACGGTCTTCAGGACGGAGCGCGGCAAGTGACTGGTTGACCTTGGTTCTAGTCGAATTCGCCAGTCTCCCCAGCTCTCCTAGCGTTGCGATGTCGACGGTGAGCCCGGTCAGCTTCCGCAGCCCGGTCAGGAATTTCTGAAACTCGCCGAGATCGATTTCCGCTACCCGTTTTGCATCGAGAAGGTCTGGGATGAATTCTTCGGGGGCTAGGTCGACCGAATTTCCCGCAACTGTCGACTGCGCCTTAAGTCCGAGCCCGACCGGCAAGCTGCGGTCTATGCCTCCAGAGTCCCGGCGACTTCGGCGACTGTCTGTCCCGAGCGGCGCATCTATGACCCCCAGCAACAGCCCACGCGCCACCTCTTCCTTCGGTCTGAGCGAAAATTCGGGCATGATCTTTGCTGTGTCGGGATCGCTGCCCGCAGGCAACACCGCTAGAGCGCATATGTCCGAGAGTTCCGGCCGCTGGGCGTCATGCGGATCGAGCTGGCGGAACAGGCTGGAGCCGCGTCCGCCGAACGCAACCGTGATTTCCTGCAGATGCTCGTCGCAAATTTTCCCGGCATCGCGCAGACTACGCAGCACCATGCCGAGGTAGTAGATCATCCCGCCTAACGTGACAATGGAGCACTGTCGGAGCCCCTCCCAGAGCCGGTTCTGCGCATTGGCCGCGAACAGCCTGGCAAAATCCTCGGAGAAGCCTCGCCGCGCAACGATCAGGTCGGCCAACTGGCGCTTGCGATCGAGCGAATTCAGGCCGCCAGCCGACTTGCTGTCGACCAGGCTACGCACCGCCTTAGCGTCAAAGGCCTCGAGCAAATCGAAATTATTGACAAGGAAGCGGCGGAAAAAGTCCGTTCCCGCGAGTTTGACCGATCCGCGCCAGACTAAAGTCTCGTCCTCCCGGATCGCCATGTCTGTGCTGCCGCCGCCGATGTCGAGCATCAACATAAGCTTGCCCCGGCCTTTGTTTTGCTGCTCGGGGTCGCCGATGAAATAAGCGGCGGCTGCGGCCCCCTCGGTGACGAGATCGAGCGCCTGCTTCTTCGAATCCTCCGGCGTCGATCCAAACATTGCCGCGTGAGCTCCGCGAACAGCGGTCTCGAAGCCACTCTTGATCGCGGGCGTAAAGGACTGCGGATAGGAGAAGCGCCACTTTATACGCTCGAGCGAACCTCCGCTCTCGACGATCTCAGCGGCGGTCATCATCATCAACTCGGTCAGAAAGCTTTGAACGACAAAGTTTAGCCGGGTATCCTCGCCCCATTTCAAGTCGAAACGGAGCCGTCCCTGATCGACCAGCGAAATCAGGATATTCGACGCCAGCGCCTGCTCCGGCCTCGGCATGAAGAATGCAAAATGACTGAAGCCGACGCGTACGTCCCAATTGTCGTAGACCGGGCGCAGTTCTGCTGTCAGATCCTCGAACTCGCGCCGCTTGGCGACCGTCGGCAGCGGCATGTCCTGCGGATGGATCGGGAAGAAGGAAGTGTATTCCGACGCCCGAATCTCCTCGTCGATCGGATGCTTGACCGGGAAGTGCACCCGGTTACGGAACGCCACCTTTTTCGGTTCGCCGCTATCGACCTGTGCATAGGCGATCGTGTTGGTCGTGCCGAAGTCGAACGCCACCGTCGAGGCCTCGCCGCCAGGACCTATCTGGCGGCGATCTACCAGCACGCATCCAGCGGGCGCATTCGGCTCGCGGTCGGAGCGCTTGCGGCAGAAAAAGATCGCCTCCACCCCGGCGCTGGTTTCGTGGTGACCGCTGACCAGCTTATCTGAATCGGCCGGCCGCAGCGAGCGCAGCAGGAGCTGGCCTTGCGAGTCGAGTATCTCGCCGATTCGCCCTGGCGTCAAACGCCGGTCCACCGTCCGGCCCTGGCGTGCGGACCATTCCGCCAGCCGCTGAAGTCGTACGTCCACCTCGGCACCTAGGACGTCGCGCACGATCAACTCGGCCGACGCGCAGAACCTGGTCTGCAGCTCGGTTCTGGGATCGTACTGAAAGCGCAGAAAGGTCCACGGCCAGTCGGTCGATTGAAAATCGGGCCAAAGCGCGAGATCGTCGGGCGCGGGCATCCGGGCGATCGAAGCGGCCGGGTAGGCGTGGATCATTGTATGGCGAAAGTCGTTGCCGTTCTCGTCCTCAAGCGTCAGATCGAGCGCGACTTCGCAATCCCCGCCGCCGCAGTTCTGTAGCCGAATACGGCTGGCGAGATCGCCCGAACTCTTGGCGAACAGCAGCGCAATCGGGGCGAGCGGCAACAACGCCGATTCGAAGCCGGGCGGATGCGCCGGGACGGTGGAATCAGTGTGAAGCCGGATCAAGTCGGGCGTGAAAAAGTCGTCTGGCTGAAGCACGACGATGTTTTGCTTCGCCGCCTCCTCGCGGATGACCTTCAGCGTCGCCGTTGATTGTGCATCCTGCAGCGAATAGTTGTTCCAGGCACGGATCTGACTGGCAGGCAGTTCTAGCGTCTTTGCGATTGCCGGATCGATCAGGATAGCCCCGGCTTGCTTCGAACCCTTCCCGGCTCCCGCGGTGCCCTGATTCTCGGGAAATAGCGATATTGCCGCCTTCATCGAGCCATCACTAACGCCGCGCAGCTGCACGCGGCACTGGCTGCCGGTCTTCCGCTCGGGCAGCCACGCTTTCCCTAGTGGCGCATAAAATGGATGCGGCCATTCCAACGAGATCAGGGTCTGCTTGAGCTCGCCCGTCTCGCCGCCGATCGCCATGCAGGCCGTTCGATACTCCTCAAGGTGACCGATCAGTTTATCGCGATTGGCGACAAGCGCGGGCGTCACGTCGATCCGCAGTGCTGAGATCAGCCCGTCGATATACTTGACCAGGATCGGCCAGGACTGCGGTGACAGCTCGGCTCGTGCATCGCCCAGAGTTGGGTCGCCAAGCCCGTTGCGCAGCCATGGAATTGACAAGGCAATTCCGCTCGCCATGCGCGTCGGCGCGAGCAGCGTCATTGGCGAGGTTACGCCGGCCAAGACGGCATCCTCACTGCCGGCCGAGATCACTTCGATCAGCGAGATATGCTCCCAGCTCAGACTATCAACCAGCGTCTCGACTGGCAGCAGATCGAGCAGCAGTCCGCGCAGTGTGGTGGCCGATCGGCTTTTGTTGTTGAAGCTCCTCGCCGTGACGCGCAGTTCATACTCGGATTTCAGCAACGGCTGAAGCGCGAATAGTGCAAGGAGGCCACGCCACTGTGCGATCACGGCGTCTCGCGCGCCGTGCCGAAGTGTCAGCAGCGCGTCGCTGGTCAGCTGAACTTGCGCCCAAGCATCGGGAATACTCCTGAGTTCGTCAGGCCTGACCTGCTTCTCATCGATCGCTAGTGAGCCCGCCAGCGCGTCGAGGGGGATTGGCACCCATTCGCCCGCGACATTTGGGGGTGGCAGCGTATTCGCTTCGACCGGGGGAAGATTAAAGATCCGCATAGATTACCTCGCGGCCGTGATGTCGGTTGGAATGCTCGCAACATGCAGCGCACCCATGATGCCGCCCAACCCGGAGCTGCTGGCCAAAGGTTGACCGATGTTGAGCGATTTGGTGATCCATGCTGCGTCGGTAAGACGATTACTCTCTACCTGAGCCGCGATCACAGCGTCGAACGCCGCCGACCACTCCTGCTCGCGCAAGCCTGCGCGAAGCACAATCGGGTCTTGCGGCTTGGCGAAGTTGGCCGTGCCCTCGAGCAGCGGCTGGACGTTCCACAAACCAAACGCGAGATCGGGTGTGCGGTTCGAAACGTAAAGCTGGATTGCCGCCGCCCATTTGAGCAGCAGATCAAAATACCGGCTCGCCGCATCCACAGCTTCGGCGGGAGGAGCGGCGTCGTAATCGAGCGTGTCGAGTTTGAAATGGACGTGCCAGCCGTCTCTCGCGAACTTTTTGTCCCACCACCCCTGCTGCTTCTTGAGCATCGGACCCCAAAACTTCAGCGCGGCGGCGAAGCGCAACTGACGACCGAGCAGACGGTAGGGTGCATCGCGATCGTTCGGGTCGGGACTGGGCAAGTCGGACCAAGCCACTGAACCGTCGCTTTCGCGCGCGGTGGCGAGCACCCCGTGTGTCGGAATGTAGTCTCTCTCATAGAAGGTGCAGATACCCAGCGCCGCGAACAATTCTGGCAGCAGCGCGGGATTGCGCTGTTCGCCTTTTCCCGGGCTGAAATAACCGAGGTTTGCCCGCCGATCCCAGCCGACCAGAAACAGGTCGTCGAAGAGCCCAGGCTCGCGCCTCTCGAGCGCATGGTAATAATTGAGCGCATCGCGCGTTTGTGTGAGCAGCAGCTCGCTCTTAGCGAAATTATCAGTCAGATTGGGGGGCGGATCGAAGTTGAAATAGGGCAGCATCAGCACTCCAGCCATGCTGAAATTTTCTTCTATTCCCTCAGTTGTCAGCCATTTGCGGATAAGGCGTGCTATCGTCGGGAAGCCTGAAGCGCCGGTCCCGCCAAAGGCTGAACCCGCCAAAACCAGTCTGACCGGCTCGCCGTTTTGCGCGCGCTGGATCAGCGTTCGCAACGCCTTCCAAAAAGGCTCTTCTTCGCGGCCAATCGCGTGGGTGATTGCCGCCGATCCGATGTGAGCGAGGCCGCGGTAGCCTAAGTCCAACTCCAATTCCTGCTCCCTGACGCCCGGGGCGAAAAGTAAGTTGGCGAGCGGCTGATCGCCTTGCAGATCGCCCAAGATGCGAAGCAGTGTGGTGCCGTCTTCCAAATGGGGAACCCAGCGGTCATTGCCGATCAGCGGGAATTGGCATGCGAACAACTCACCGCCGCCCAGCAGATGGGACTCGCCTGGAGTCCGCCAAAGGCGCCGTGCCTGCTCGAGCACCTCGCGCGTCTCCATCGCGCGGCTGACATTGCCGTTGCCGCGGTCCTGATCGACGAAGCCGACATGGAGTTCGCTCGGTCCAAGCCCAGCCGCACAGGCGTGCAGCGTCGCTTCCACCACCTTCGCGCCAGTGCCGCCGACACCGATCAGGATATCCATCGGCCTAGGCCCCCTTCTTCGCGCGCGTGAGGAGACTAGCGAGCGGCACCGATGGTCGCATCGTCACAGAAGCGGACAGCGCGGTGGCCAGCCAATAGCCGCCAAGTCCAGACCCGATAATCGCCCCAAGTCTTGTCCAATAGGGTACCGGATTAGGCAAGATCAATACGTCCCTCGCCAGGAACCAGTAACAAGCAGCGAATGTCACGGCAAAGATCAACATCAACCCGAACCACCAAGGAAATCCTTGTCGCTGGCCGCTGGGGCCGCAAATGCCTGCCTCAAGACTTCGTGCATGGAAGCCCCAGGCGATAGCAAGAAACAGGCCCAGCGTTATCGCATAGCCAAGCGAACGGATCAGGACCGCCTCCACCTGTTGCTGCAGACGGTTCAGTTCGACGAGCTTCGGATCCTCGCTGGCCGTGGATCCGGCAGCCGGGTTTTCGAAATCCAAAGAATTCTCGGACGCGGTGCGCGCGTTGTTCACGTTATCGATCGTCTCCTGCGTCAGCAACGACTGCTCGGGGGTCGCAAGGACGATCAGCGCGAACAGCGCTGCTCCAAGCACTGCGAAGACAATCACCGGCCAAATCACGATTCTCAGCATTTTGTCACTCCGGCTTCACGGATGCATGGTGACCACCAAGGGGAAGCGCACGACCGGGCGCGCTTCCTTCTCGAGGGAGACCAACTCGTCATTCATTAATTTTGCGATACTGGCCAGTTTTAGCGCCTTAAACTGAATCGGCCGACTTGCGACAAACGCCTTCACTGTCGCCTCGTCGTCGCCTAGCGACCATTCCTCCATCCAGCGCGAGGACGGATTGGGATAAAGATTCTTCACGCTGAGTTCGCCGAGCATAAAGTAATGGCCAGGCACCGACAGACTCATACTAGTGCCGTCGTCTAGTGCGAACGCCGCCGCCATGTCATTTTCCGGCATCCGCTTCCACGGATCGGGTGCGCGCGCTGCTGGATTCCACATGCCTGCGCTGCACTGCTTGAGGTTTGCGTTGTCAGCGAGCCTCCACCAATGGCTGGTTGCACGCAGCTCGCCATTCCATTGCAGGCCCGGGCGAAGTTCAGTCCCTCCGTCGGGCGTTGCCGCTACCGTTGCCTTGATCACCCCGTGCCGCGCAATCGCCGTGGCGACGTTCATCCTGAATTCTGGTGAACGTTCAGCATCGCGGAAGACAACCCCGCGAGCAATGCCGCCACCGCTCACCTTGAACTCAGGCGACACGGCTTCCGTAAAGGGCGCGGCTGTGAAGAGCGCATATCGTGCGACATCCCCCCGCATCAGTGGGCTGCGCGATGCCAACAACCGATACGTGTTCGTGACTTCGTCGATGGATCCGATCAGCAAGACGAATAGGGGTCGCCTCGTCGCGCCCGCGTATTTGCCCACATGCGGCACGTCGTAAACCGACCCAGCATAGGGCGCATCGATGCCTAGTACTCCGATCGCTTTGCCTTCATCCAATATTTTGCGCAGTGGGTTGCCCAGCGCGACATCGATGGTTCCGCGAAACGATTTGTTGTCGAGCCACAGGTCGGTGACCACAACGCTGAGTCGGTCGTCACCGTTGGCGGAAATATCCTCCAGAGTTTGGTCGATCAGGCTTTCCTGATTGTCGCAGGCACCATTGGTGTCACAACCATAGGCTGCGGGAGCCGTGAACGCCTGTGCCGCCGCAGCGTTTGCCAGCGGCGCGATCTTCTTGCCGAACGCCGAATAGGTAACCGGCAAATTCCGCGATTCCCCGGACGATTTGAGGAGATTTAGAAGATCGGCGAGCGCGATCGGCCCGAACCCTGGTTGGACATAGCCGCTCATGCTGAACGAGCGATCGAGATACACTTGGTAGCCGCCGGCGGCCTTCGGATTGGGCTTCAACGGTGCAGGTAGGCAGGAAACATCCGACTTAGGTAGCTTCGGCGCGGGAGTAGAATCACATGCCGCGAGAGCCAGCGCCATCGCGGGCAGCATCTGCGCGACCCATCGCGCTGGATTCGCCGTTGATCGCCGCTGCCCCATTCCCCCCGTGTCCCCAGTATAAACGCCACCGATTCGGCGACTTCGCACCCTGTCTAGGAAGGAGTCAACAGCCGATCGCCAATGTTTATCTTACACGCAGGAGAGGACGGGATTGTCAGTCACCGTCCCGCCGTGCTTGATGCTGCCGACACGCCTGCGGGGGGATCGAGTTTGGACATCCAGTATATTCTTCTACCGGCGGTTCTGCTCGCGGCGGCGTGGATCATCTACTACGGTGCGACTAACTACTCAAAATTGGAGAAGAAACTCTTCAATTTAAGCCAATCCGTCGACGACGCGTCGAATTGTCTCGCGCGGTTTAGCGGCCCGGTCGAGCTTACCCCCGAATTCGAACGCACCGACGAATCGATAGCCGAACTGCCGTTAGTTGGCCCGGTCTGGCGCGAATTTACCCGCTCTCTGGTTCGTTCTAACGACAAAATGATCCGCTCCCCGCGTCCTGCTTCGGATAGTTTTGGCACCAACCTGCTCGATCGGTCGGAAGTTGATTTTCGCCGCTTCGACGCTATTCCGAATCAACTTATCGGCTACGGCCTGATGTTCACCTTCATTGGCTTGCTGCTGACGCTCATTCTGGCCACGCCGGGCCTGAGGGGCGATGTCAACGCAGTTAAAGACGCGCTCGAAGGTCTGCTGATCGCAGCCGGATCAAAGTTCATCACTTCGGTGGTGGCAATCTTTGCATCGCTCCAGTTCACCGTCCGAAAGAACGGCCTGCTCCACGATCTCGATGGGCGGCTGGAGGCACTATGCGAGCGGATCGACAGGTTGTTACCGCCAATCAGCTCAGAAGAACTGGTGACCGAAGCCCATCGCGAATTGGAACGCCAGTCGAGCATGCTCGCGGATCGCAACACTGAATTGGCGCAAGCGATCGCCGCGCAACTCGACATAACGCTGCGCGCCAACTTACCCGCAGCGTTCGAACCGATCGTGGTTGAGATGAAGCGCATCTCGACCGATATTCATGACATCAACGAAGCGACCATGAAGGACATGATCGATCGCTTCATTCAAGAACTGGGTACCTCTGTCCAGGCGCACACCCGAGCGATGACGGGCATGCTCGAGCAAGTCACAGCGACGATTGAGGCGATGCCATACCAGATCAAGGCGGCGGGTGACCGGTTCGAACAGGTTTTCGACACAGTGACCGTGCGGATAAATGCAACATTGCAGGGGGCAGCGACAGCATTGGATACTTTGCTGAGCCAGGCAGGCGAAAACGTGAGCACCAGCGGAGAGTTGCTTAAGGAGATTTCGGCTCAACTCCGCAGAATGCTCGACGAAGTCCGGGCTGCGGCCCAAGCAATCACCGATCGCGGCAAAGCGGTCGATGCCGAGGCGACCGAGGCGCTGGCGGACCTGGCCGTAGGTGCAAGGCGGATTTCCGAGGCGACCGAAGTTTTTAAGCCGTTGGCAACACTTGGCACCAAGCTAGAAGGTCTGACCGAGCAGCTCATCACGGTCACCGAAGGCATGACGGCTTTCGCGCAGTCCGGCCGCCTCACAATCACCGAGTCCCTGCAGGCGGCCGAAACGCTCGACAACAGCGCGCGCGGCTTCAACGAAAGTGTGGCTGGCCTCGAAACCTCGCTGGACGGCGTCTTCCGCAAGTTAGCGGAGGGCATCGACCGCCATCGCGAACGAGTCGGCAAAGCGGTGACCGATGTCGACTACAATCTCGGCGTTGCGGTCGAGCGGCTAAGCGAGGTTGTCTCGCGGTTCGATGGTCGGAGCGAGCAACCACTCCGCCGCCCCTCGCCCACCCAATACGAGACCGAGCATGAGGTGGCTTCATCGTCGACCTTCCGACAGGCGTCGCGCGTTCGGCCTGCGCCGCCGCCGATGTCAGAGCCTGAGACCGCCGAGTCCGGCCCCGAAGCAACGACCGTAGAGACCAGCACAAATGGACTGGACACTAATGTGACTGCAGGCCTGGAGACCGGTGCTTCGGAAACCGACGCTCGAAATCCCCACGCACCGGAACTGAGTGTTCCGGCATCGAACCAACCACAACCCGCCGGACCCAAACGGGGCGGGCGGAAGCGTCCCGCCCCTGAGGATCTCCAATGAGACCGCGTCACCCCGGCGTGGTGCGCGAGGTTCAGAACTATTTCATCTCCTTCACCGATCTGCTGGTCGGCGTGCTGTTTATCTTCATCATCCTGATCATGGCCTACGCGCTGAGTGGCTCAAGCGAGCGCGAGGCGATCCAGCGGAAACAGCAGGTACTGGAGAATCAAATCTCGCTGCTCGAGGGCCGCGTCGAGCTGCGCAAGAAGCTGCTAAAGGACATTGCTGCCGGGATGGCCAGGAAGGGCTATGGCGAAGTCGAAATCAACTATGACGACGGAGTCATTCGATTCAAATCGGACCAGTTCTTCGATGTCGGAAGCGACAAATTGAAGCCCGGTGCCTTTGGCCTACTGGATGCGCTCGCTAAGGTGGTGGCGGAGAAGATGCCCTGCTATGTCGATACCGCACCTTGTACGCAAGGCGTGCCGATCCTTGAGGCGGTCTACATTGAGGGGCACACCGATCGACAGCTCAACCTGTCGCCCGACGGCAGTGACGGGAACTGGCCGCTTTCGTCAAATCGAGCGCATCAAACCTTCCGATTTTTGACCGAGCGGGCGCCCGTACTGAGCAGTATGACGAACTCATCGGGCAAGGAGCTGCTCAGCATTAGCGCCTATGCCGCGACCCGCGAATTGGAACGTGCAGAAGATTCCGCCCGGAACCGACGGATCGAAATTCGCTTCCTGCTTGCCGCACCCCGGCAAGTGGACCTTGATCGCGCCAGGTCGACCATCGGCGAGAGCGATAAGCGATGAGGCGTGGTCCTTTCGGCACCAACGGGCTCGACGAGCTGACTGGAGCGAGCGAGCGGGTTCGCACGGCGTCAATACTATCGGGTAATGTGGCCCAAGCACGCGTCAACGTCTTGGCGCGGCACAAACCGCAGCGGTTGCGCAAACACATTGCCGAACCGCAATCAGTAAGAGCTCGGGAAGGCGGCTATGAAATCAGGAAGGCGCGGTTGAACCTTTATCGCCGCGGCCCCATAGTTATGGTCTTGGCGCTGCTGCTGACCGGCGATAGCGCGCTAGAATCGCGCAAGTTGACCGCTGGGTCGGTCTGTGCCGGTTCATCGATGACGACAGTTTTGATCTCGACAGAAACACAGTCGAGCGAAGCATTCGACCGATTGCCCACAAGAGCAAGAACGGCCTGTTCTCCGGTTCCGACGAAGACGGCGATAACGGGGCGGTGATCGCCACGATCATCGAGAACTGCAAACTTAGCGGCATCAGCTCCAGCGCGTATCGGCTACCACGCCCACAAAACTCGTCGATGGCACTCCCGCACACCGTTCTGCTGAACTCATGCCCGAAACCCGTGTACTGAGACCATCAATTATGATGATTATAATTCTCCTGTGTACGTCGCAGGAGCCTTGTCATTACATAGCGATTGGGGGTCGTACTTCGCCCACCGCAGTGCAGTTCCCGTCTGAATCATCGCGCACGACAGATTTCGACCGTTTGGCAGAAAACACCAAGCGGCAGTGCGATCCCCCTTCGCCGGGCCTTCCGAGTTGCATTGTAGCGGAGGTCCGGCCACCTTTATATGGCCCTCTGGCCGAGTGCCGGTGGCGCCGCCAAGAAGCTTGACTAACGCGTCGCGCGCATCGCGCCCGCTTGCTGTCGGGCAGGGTTGATTTGGTCGGCAAGACTCGTCGTGCTCTCGCGCCGCAACGCCAGAAAGACGTACCTTTGGCCCCTCTTTGCACCATACGGGTCCGTCCCCATCCCAGACAGCTGTCGGCGTGCACACAAAGGCGACTCCCCGTGGAACAACCGGCACCTTGCGTCTTTGCTGTTTGACACTTCCTTGCACGGGCTGCGCAGCGTTGGTTCCGCTGGCCCTTTGATTTTTAGTCCCACACCCCGACAGGAGACACACTAACATCAGAGGGATCAATCCCCGTCGGATCAGCACCTTGTACATTTCATATTTCGTATCCGCGGACTATCCAACGGTCACGTCCGCTACAGCGGCGTAATCGTCTTAGGTCACATACCCATAAACGGGTTTCCCATCGAGGGCGATTTCTGTTTCAGCCTTGCTTGGAAGGCAGACCAGCGCTGGCGCGGTTAGATTTGATTGATTTTGAGTGGTCGGTGATCGAGCCGTTGCTACCAACCGAGGTGCAGGGGGTGCCGCGGCTCAATGACTGGCGGCTGCGGGCCGGTGCGCAGGCGGGCGAGAAACGCCTGGCCGAAGTTTGGCGCGAGGCCCGCTTTTCGAGAGTGCGGCGCGCTGCGGAAAATCTGACCAATATGGTGCTGGAGGCAACTGGTTAGCGCGAGCAGGTTTCACGCGGGATCTGGGCCAAGGGGGAAGCGGTCCAGAGGGCAACTGTCACTCCTGCCTATCGGTATGTGGAAGGGGCAAGGCTGCGAATCCTCGCCACATCGGAGGCACCCGGATCGCAGATTGTGCCCCACTCTATGACCTCCTTCTTGGCAGAACTCGCGCTATCACGATTACAGAACCCTGTGTCTGCGAAGATCACGGATCACCAAGATCGGTACATATCATCTCCCAGTCGAGGCCACGATCCACAGACCACACGATTCCTCGCCGGCCTCTCTCGACCCAGTTGCGCAAAGGGTCTGGGAAGCTCCTGCGATCGGGGTTCCATTCAATCATATCTGGATCAGTGATGAGGCGGTTGCCCATGCCTAAGCCGAAGCACTGGTCCAATATGTTCATCGCATCGTCGCGGTCCCTGCTAAGGACGAGCATGGGCTTGAGAACGACGTTCTTTAGGCGGAGAATATTCATTTACGTTTACCTCGTTGGTTGTTGACCTGTTTGAGGTAGCGCAAATGATGAGACGTGTCGGGTGGCTTCTTGCAGGAATCAATACGAATATCGACTGCTTTCTACGGCGTCACGAGATCGTGCTAACAGGCTGTTTTTTGTCCAGTGTCCTGTAGAGACTTGCGCGACCGAACCCAAGTTACTTGACTATGTCACTAGGTCTGGTCCTAGTTTCTTGAAGGCGACGGACGTCGTTTACCGGCACTGAGAGTTTGCGGTCGATGCAGCGGCACGACCGCTTTCGGGCGGAAGAGCGGTCCGGCAGCAAACGACCCGCTTGCGGCCATGATTGCGTAAGACCCCCAAGTGGGACGGCCTGCTTAGGGGGCTAATCCCCTTTAAGCTCGGCGAACTTGGCCGCCATAGTTGGATTGCCCTGAGTTAGCTTTTTAATCGTCACATCCTGCGCCTTATCGTTCGCAAAACGAAGATTTCGATCACAACCGAGGAGGGCATCCTTCGTCTTCTGCAGATGAGTAATCGACTTATCGATCTCCTCAATCGCTGTAGTGAAGCGCCTTGATGCGAGGTCATAGTTTTTTGCAAACCCGGATTTGAATGAATCGAGATCGGCTTCGAAGTTCGTGATGTCAATATTTTGGGACTTAACTAGCGCCAGTTCGGTTTTATATTGGAGTGAGTTCATTGCAGCATTTCTCAGAAGTGTTATCATCGGTATAAAGAACTGTGGCCTGATAACATACATCTTAGGGTAACGGTGAAATACGTCGACGATCCCGGTGTTATAGAGTTCATTTTCAGGTTCGAGCAGGGAGACTAGAACCGCATACTCGCACTCTTTCTCGGAGCGATCCTTATCGAGCTTGCTCAGGAAATCCTCGTTTTTACATTTCGTAGTGCTGGTGTCGCTTTCGTTCTTCATATCGAACATGATGGAGACGATCTCCGCACCGAGTTCATCAAAATCGCGAAAAATGAAGTCGCCTTTGCTGCCAGTCCGAGCGTCGTTGTCCTTCTCAAAATATGCCTTTGGAAACGCTGTCGCCCGGATGCGGTTGAACTCGGTATCGCAGTGCTGCTCTAGGGTTTCGCCGACCATTTTTGTGGACAAACGAGCCTTCATATCCCGGAGACGTTCGATCGCGTCGTCGCGATCCTTGATCTGGGTTTCATACTTTTCCTTGAGAGACTTCTCCTCTAGCTCCTTCTTAAGCTCCACTCGTTGAAGGTCCCCCTTCAGTTCGTCGCGCTCTTTCTCGACCACATTGACGGCCTCGGTGATCGCGAGCTTCTTCCCAAGCTCGAACACCCCAAGTTCGGCACTAAGACGCTGGAT
>JANLPY010000652.1:0-6532 GCA_031367505.1 Hyphomicrobiaceae bacterium
CGCCAGCCCTGGCGGGGCATGGGTGCGGGACAGCTTGGGTTCCGCGGGCGACTTTGCGGGCTTCTTCTGGTGCTTCATGGCATCGACTGATTCAAGTTAGGCAGCCTGCATTTTGCCAAGCCGGTGTGGGTGACTGCGGACTACCTCGTGCGGTCGCTGGCCGTCACCGGTGCCAAGCGCTCGACGGGCTTGTCCAACGTAGCCACTGTCGCAGAACCCGCTCGCCAGGTGTCACGAGTCACGACAATCCGGCCACTGGAGTCGGCATATTCAAGCCACTGCAACGGGCACCAAACGCAATCTCAAAGTGGGTTGACGGAACGTAGGAAAAAGAAATCCGAGCCGTCGCATTACCCCATGTATAAACTCACCCAAGTCCCAACTGGAAAAAATATGGACGAAACCGTACTCTGGGGTATTGCCTTTATTGTGCATATCGCAATAGTCGTACCAAAATACCTAATTGCCACCGGTGAAATCGATCATACCCTCAAGGAGGGGGAGGCTCCGTTTAACAGACTCATGTTTTCATGGACTATTGGTTTTGTTGTCTTGGTGGTTCTCAGTCTACTCAAGATGCAAGCCATTCCATCCTTCTTCATGGCGTTAGTCGCTTTTGGTGGCTCCTTCTTCGCATTGAAAATGCTGAAGAAATAAGATACTTTTCTTGAGGTGATCCTGTCGGCGGATAGATGCCGTTTTTCTCTTGTAGGCCGGCTTACGATCACATCAACTCAAACGGCGAAAGTACGCCGCAGAGTTCACCGCGTTGGTCTTGTACCAGCCATAGGGCCGGAATCCTAACTACGTCATCTTCACGGAGTAATGTCTCCACCTCGTCCTGGAGGCCAACGACATGGGCATTTGCTAACTGTAGTCCATGAGATGCAGCATGTTCAACTGGAACGGACAGCAGGGTCTTCCAGTCTCCGCCCCCACGCATGTAGCGAGCCATGGAATTCTCGGACAAAAGCTTCCAATGGCCTTGGAACACTGGGAGGAAGGAAAACGAGTGCGTCAGCATCAATTGCCGAGCATGGGCAACCGGTTGCCATAGTTCGATTGTTACTGGTGATTTCACCATGAAGTCTTCGACCAGTTTCCGGCGGCTTTGCTGTTGCGTCATGAGTGCCTCTTCTAACCCTATGCAGAGTTCAATGGCCGCCGCTGTGACGTGGCGTGCGTAGGCACCGGTGTGCATTGCGTCATTTCTTGCGCTGCGGACAAAATCATATAGTGGCGCGAATTTCGAAAAACGCTCTGGATGCACTGCTGACATCTGTGTCAGAACAATTGAATGCTGAGACAGTTCGCAAAGCTTTGGTTCATACGTGCCGAGGTCGGCCTTCTTGCCAAGTAGACGCAGACCCAAGGCCTCTAATGCAAAGCACACTGAATGAAAACCCTCTGCATCCGCAAGTGCAGCATACCTTGCCGCGCGAAGCTGGTCTCGATGATATAGACGCTCATGCCAAAGAAGAGTTTGAGGGTAGGCGTGCTTCATTGGTGGGTAGGTGAGACCTTTAGGAACCAGAGGCACCTGCCTGCTATGTTGGGCCATTATGCGATGACACCGACCCACAACAGAACGTCGCGTTTGCTGTTCATCAAAAACGCTGTGCCCCTCCGCACACCCGCTTGCAGCAATACTGCGGTGCATCGGTGCTATTCATTGTGGCCGAACGCCGGTCATGCGAAATCACTTTTTGTGAGATTGGGGCATTTTCATGTCAGGCATCCTCATCTCAAATCCGTCGGACTCGAACGATGTGACCGATGACAAATCATTCCCGATCCGATATCCCATTGCCTTGTATCCGCGCTGGCGCTTGACCCACATCCGTAACAGCGCCGGATGGGCCGTGTCAACGAAGTCGATGATCCGCACGTCTTTCTTGGTGGCATGCTCACGGTGGAGGCGCCCAGCATATTGCTGCAAGGTGCCCTTCCACGAAACCGGCATCGCCAGAACCAGTGTGTCGAGAGGCGGATGGTCGAAGCCCTCCCCGACCAGCTTGCCGGTCGCGAGCAGTACGCGCGGAGCGTCCGGTGGCAAAGCTTCGAGCTGCACGACAAGCGCCGCGCGCTGCTTTCGCGACATCCGGCCGTGCAGGACGAATGGCGGCGGAATCTTTCTGTCCAATAGCGTCAAGATCGCATCGAGATGCCCGGTACGCTCGGTCAGCACCAGCACTTTGCGGCCCTGCCTGAAGGCATGTTCTATTTCACTGGAAATTGCGGCCGTTCTGACCTGGTCATTGGCGAGGTACCGGAACACATCCTGAATTCCGGCATCGGTCGGCAAGTCGATTCGTGCAAGTCGCAAATTCGGCACCACCTCCAAGTTGTGCGGGGCATCGACAGGTCTTGCGGCTGTGTGCCGAATCGACCCACACTGCATGAAGATGATCGGTTGCTGCCCGTCGCGCCGGAACGGCGTGGCGGTCAGGCCGAGAACGTATTTCGCCTTGGTCCGCTTCAAGATGGCGTCAAACGACACCGCGCCGACGTGGTGGCATTCGTCCACGATCACGTGACCATAGCTCTCGACCAGCGGGTTCACCTCGCCCTGCCGCGACAAAGACTGCATCACCGCGATGTCGATCTTCCCTGTGGGCTTGGATTTGCCGCCGCCAATGGTACCGATCACCCCCTTGCCGATACCGAGGAAGGCCTGCAGGCCCTCCTGCCACTGCGTGAGCAATTCGGTGCGGTGCACCAGTACCAGGGCGTTCACGCCACGCTCGGCGATCATCGCTGCCGCCGCGACCGTCTTGCCGAAGGCGGTAGGCGCGCACAGCACTCCTGTGTCATGACACAGCATTGCGGCAACCGCCGATCGCTGATCAGGACGAAGCTTACCGACGAAGGTGACTTCCAGCAGCTCTCCGCCGCAACGCTCATCACGCTCTTCGCTGAGGATACCGTTTTCTCTCAGCAATTCCCGTACGGCATCCAGGCACCCCCGCGGCAAGGCAATGTGTAGCGGATAGTTCTCGGCTCTGCCGATAACTCGGGGTTTGTCCCAGACCGACATCCTCATCGCCTGCGCCCTATAGAACTCCGGGTTCTGGAACGCGGCAAGGCGAATCAAGCGGTTCGCCAGCGGTTGCGGCAGCTGCGCCTTCTCGAAGTAGATGAGATTACTCAGCGTCACAGTGAGGGACTTCGGCATTGTCCCCGGTAGTTTCTTCGTCGACGGGGCCGAACTCTTCCACGGCGTGGGCAAGTCCTCTTCGTCGATAAAAGTGACATCCAGTGGATGCGCCTTGCCCGTGGCACGCAGGATGGTCGGCTCGATGTCGTACGGTGCCATCGGGTGGATGGACGCCAAGAACGCCCATTGGTCGCGGTACGGATGCAGTTCCGCATCGACGAAAACACTGCAGCCGTTCTCACGGGGCACCTTCTGCAGCGGCAAGGCGATCAGGTTGCCAAAGCCGCCCTTCGGCATCGTGTCCTGATTGGGAAACAGGCGGTCGTAAGACTTCAACTTCAATTGCCAGGTTCGCGAACAGGTGTGACTCACGATGGCCGTTCCCAGGCGACGGGCATCGCGGGCCGAGACGCGGCCAGTGAAGAACACCCAGGCGTGCGCCCCATTGCCGGAGCGCGAAGTTTCGAGAGCAACGGGCACGCCAAGTTCACCACACGACTGCACGAAGGCACGGGCGTCATCTTCCCAATCGGCCTCGTCGAAATCGATGGCGAGGAAATAGCAGGTGTCGTCCTCCATCAGGGGATAGACGCCGACCGTGTGCTCACCGGCCAAGTGGTCGAAGATAACCGCATCCGACAGCGGGATCAGTTGTCGGTTGCTACAGTCACCGCACTTGATGCGCGGCTTTTCGCAAACGCCAGCACGCCACTCGTTGGCGCACGCCGGCGAGTAACCGGACTTGGCCGTGGTCTTGCCTTCCCATCGAATGGGGTAGACATCCGTACGCCCGCGGAACAAGCGGCGAAAGAGCGCCACCTTCTGGTCAGTGGACAGCCGCGAGGGGACCGCCATTGAAGCTGGCGGTAGTGGCTCAGGTGGCGCGCCCCAATGAATACCGTTCGCTTCCAGCAGCGCGATCAGGCGGGCGTTCTCGGCTTTCAGCTCCGCCGCCGGATCACGTTCAAACATGGAATCCATAGAAAGTAATCAAGGCGTCCATACGATCACGCACGCCGAAGACAATCCCAATAGCGGGTAGCGTGCGCGGCACTATTGAGAAAGCCAACGACCAGCCGACTTGAAGAGTGCGGGGCGATCCCTCCGTTCGGTCCTGCCTGTGCACGAGTGCCGATCACGATCGGGTATGACCGGGAGCCGCGAAACAGCTTCACGCGGCCCCACTCACCTCGCGGCGAACTATCCGCGACAACACGTCACCCATCGATGCACGCGCCAGCGCCATGTCATAGTCGGTCTGCAAACCCAGCCAGAACTCGGCGCTGGTGCCGAAATACTGGGCCAAGCGCAAAGCCGTGTCGACGGTGACGGAACGCCGTTCGCGCACCACATCGTTGATGCGCGGTCCCGGCACCTGCAAGGCAATGGCCAAGGCATTCGCAGTCAATCCAAACGGGATCAGAAACTCCTCGCGCAACACTTCACCAGGGTGGATTGGCCGCATGCCGTTGATGATGGTTTCCATGGCTTCTTCCTTTCAGTGGTAATCGACAATTTCAACGTCCCACGCATCGCCCTGATCGAACCGAAAGCAAATCCTCCATTGGTCGTTGATGCGAATGCTATGTTGCCCTTTACGATCGCGCTTGAGCGCCTCCAAGCCGTTGTTGGGTGGCATGCGCAGATCATCGAGCCGCGTGGCGCGGTGCAGCATCTGCAACTTGCGTTCCGCCACCGCGCGAAAGTTCACAAACCGGGCGATGGGCTTTCCCTCGAACAAGGCGCGGGTTGGCGTACTCCTGAACGATCGGATCATGGCTCGAATTCTATAACGCGTGACGTTAGACGCCAAACGCTTGTTCGCCGTTTCCCCAAGCCACGCCAAAGCTCGTGGTCAGGTTGGGGCACGACATAAGCATCGCGCCGGGCCCGGTGCGCCGCCGCGAGGGCAAGATCGAACTGCCGTCTGCTTGAGAAGACCAAGGCACTGCTCCGCAGCATCGGCGGGTCTTGGTCGTGTTGACAGGACGGGGTTGTTGCCAACGTGACATGCACAGGTCACGACGGTGGAAATCGCCACTTTTACCGTCACGCAAAATCGCCGGCTACAAAAGTCCTAAGTCCATGATTTAGCAAAGATTTCAGAGGAATTTTTTACCGTAAGGTCCGAAATCCGTGTGACGGTAAATTTTCCTGAGCCACGTCACCCCGAATTTTTACCGTCAGCTTTACCGTCAAATTGAAGGGCATCCCAGCGATAGATCTCGATCGATCTCGGTAGACATTTGCCGTTCGAACCAACGCGTTGGGTCCACTTTTCGACAGACCTCGATAGTCCCCGATAGATCTCGAAAGCTATTCCCACTCGATTGTCGCCGGTGGCTTGCTGCTTACGTCATAGGTCACGCGGTTGATGCCACGCACTTCGTTGATGATGCGGCCCGACACTTTTTTAAGCAGCGCGTATGGCAGTTCGGCCCAGTCGGCCGTCATGAAGTCGCTGGTCTGTACCGCGCGCAACGCCACCACATAGTCGTAGGTGCGGCCGTCACCCATCACGCCCACGCTCTTGATCGGCAGGAAAACCGCGAACGCCTGGCTGGTGAGGTCGTACCAGCTCTTGCCGGTGTCGTCGTCGATGAAGGCTCGCAGTTCCTCGATGAAGATCGCGTCGGCCTGGCGCAGCAGGTCGGCGTATTCCTGCTTCACCTCGCCCAGGATACGCACGCCCAGCCCAGGGCCCGGAAACGGATGGCGGTACACCATGGCGTGCGGCAGGCCGAGCGCGACGCCGAGTTCGCGCACCTCGTCCTTGAACAGTTCGCGCAACGGCTCGAGCAGCTTCAGGCCGAGCTGCTCGGGCAGCCCGCCCACGTTGTGGTGGCTCTTGATGCTGACCGCCTTCTGGCTGCCGGCGCCGCCCGACTCGATCACGTCCGGATAGATCGTGCCCTGGGCCAGCCAGGCCACATGGCGCGACTCGTCGCTCTTGAGTTTGGCGGCCTCGGCCTTGAACACCTCGACGAATTCGCGCCCGATGATCTTGCGCTTGGCTTCCGGGTCGCTGACGCCGGCCAGATGGCCCAGAAATTGCGCCGCCGCATCGACCCGCACCACCTTGGCGTGCAGCTTGCCCACGAACATGTCCATCACCATGTCGCCTTCGTGCAGGCGCAACAGGCCGTGGTCCACGAACACGCAGGTCAGTTGGTCGCCGATGGCTCGGTGGATCAACGCGGCCGCGACCGACGAGTCGACACCGCCCGAGAGGCCCAGGATCACTTCCTCCTGGCCGACCTGCGCGCGGATCCGGTCGACCGCCTCGGAAACGTAGTCGCCCATGATCCAGTCGGCGCGGGTGCCGCAGATCTCGAGCACAAAGCGCTCCAGGATCGCCGCACCGCGTTTGGTGTG
>JANLPY010000667.1:0-2589 GCA_031367505.1 Hyphomicrobiaceae bacterium
CAATGGCCTGATCGCCCGATGAGGTCGCCGTGCCCTTGACAGAGCTATTCGAGATCTCCACCACCCTACCGATAAACGTGGTGTCGGGAAAGGCGTCAAGCTGAATGATCGTGGAGTCGCCGATGGCGACACGCGAGACATCGGTTTCGTCAACCTTCACCTTGGTCTCGAGCACGCTCATGTCTGAGATCGTGAGCAACGTGGCCGCATCTTTGTTCAGCGTGCCCTGGATCGCCGTTTCACCGTTCTGCACGACGAGCCGCGTGACGCGTCCGCTCATTGGCGCAAGAATGGTGGTCTTGCGGAGTTGCACGTGGGCGTCCTTGAGGCCGGCTTCGCTCTGCTGAACGTTGAACTTGGCGGCATCGTACATCGCCGTATTGACTTCGACGGCGGTCTTGACGTTTTCCAATTCCTGCACCGAAACGAGGTTCGGGTTGCTCCGGCGAATCTCGGCCTGACGTGTAAAGTTCGCCTTGGCCTGGGTCAGATTCGCTTGCGCCTGGGCGAGCGATGCCTTGGTGTTGGCGAGGCTCGCTTCGGAACGCTGCACCGCGGCGTCGTATGATTGCGGATCGATCTGGAGCAGAAACTGGCCGGCCTTCACCCAGTCGCCTTCCTTGACCGATAGCTTGACGATTTTTCCGGTGATATCCGCAGAAAGATCGACCTTCGTATGCGGCCGGACCTGGCCACTTGCCGTGACCGACGCCACCAGGTCCCGCTTCTGAACTTCTTCCATGCGCACATCGGTCGCTTTGTTGTTGCGCTTGGCGGCCGTCGTCGCCACGACGGCGATCACGCCGACCAATACGACGCCGGCGATTCCGTATTTCATGCCCTTGCTCATGACTATCCCCTTAGCGAAGGGCGCGGCCGACAGCGCTTTCCAGCGCCGCGTACGCCCGGTGGAATTCGAAATTGGCGTCGATCAGTCCTTCGTCCGCAGTCTGGAAATCACTGCGGGATTGCTGCAAATCAACCAAACTATTGAGCCCAACCCGGAAGCGTTCTTGCGCAAGTAGCAGTGCCTCGCGCGCTACCTGGGTGACGGCTTCCTGCAGGCGGACGGTCCGATAGTCGGAGACCAGCGTGGTGTACGCTGCCGTTACGTCGGTCGCCAGCTTCAGTTCCTCGGCTCGCACATTGTAGCGGGCATCGGAGCGGCTCGCGGCCGCTTGCTGCAGACCGTTCTCCCCGCCGAAGCCATCGAAAAACGGCATAGACAGGGTCAGTGAAAGATTGTAGGGGCTCGAATTAAACTTGAACGGGAAGACGTTGTTGTTCGACCGAATCGTCGCCGCCTGCGCCGGTGTAAAGGTGATCTGATTACACTGCGACGCGATGCTCGGCAGGCCGGCGCCGCGACGGAGTGAATCCTGCGAGAAACAGCTCGCCTGCGCGCCCAACGCGCTACCCTGCGCTTGTGAGACAAGATAATTCGCGTCTTTGTATTGTTGCGACGTGCCGCCAAACGAAGCGTTGAAGCTCAGGCTCGGAACGTAATCACCCTGCGATGCGCGGTACGCCGCGCCGGCAGCGGTTTCCTGCGATCGCAACGCGAGCAGCGCCGGGTTGCCGGACTTGGCCATCGCCAGCAACTGATTGATATCCATGACTGGTTCGCTGATCTGAAAAGTCGAGGTCAGCAACACGTTGTCCGGCTTGCTGACCCCCATCTGCTGAAACAAGTGCAGCGTTTCAACCTCGGCCGTGTTGTGCGCCTTGAGCGACGAAATGCGCACCTGACCCACGGCGACTTCGGCGCGCTTGACATCAAGCGGCGTACCGGAGCCGGCGCTTGTTTTGGCGTTGGCGAGGTCGAGTTGCAGTTGGTTCGAAGTAATCAATGAATCCTGCAATGCGGCGCGGGCATTCAGCTGCAATACGAGAATGTATTGCTGGGTAATGATCGTGCGCAGATTTTGACCGGCGTCCTTCAGGCTATTCTCGGCGGCGTTGAGCTGCGCCTTTGCCTGTCGGATGTTCGCCAGCGTGCGAGCGGTCAAACGGGCCGAGAAATTGAGTCCCCAAGAGGACGACAGAATGTCGGACGCGGCACCAAACGCCACGCCACCTATGATTTCCTGTTTGCCCTGACGATAGCCCGTCGACAGCGACGTATTTGCCGACGGCAACAGCTGGCCATAGGCGAACCGCAATTGTGACTCGGCGCGGCGTTTGCCGTTTGTCGACTGGAGGTACGTCGGGTTATTCTGTCGGGCGAGATTCAGGGCGTCTTCGAGCGAGAGCGCGCCGCTGGCGCCTTGGGCAGCAGCCGGCAGAGAAAACCCAACAGTCGAGACGAGGAAAAGAGCACACCACAGCTTACGCATGAGAATGGGGTCCTGGGTGGGTTACGAACTGAACTACGAAGATCAGTCGGATTGGTTTCATTCGGGGGACTATAAGTCGCGGATAGCGACCAATTTCAGGGCTGGGAATTCCACTTTGATCAGATGGCCGGAGGCGTCGACCCACACATCACGAATCACCCCGGTGCCATCGGTCGTCAGGCGGAGATGTCGCGTATCCAGCTCACGCGTTTCGAGCGCCAAGCGCTCCGTGCCCACTTGCGTGACCCGCACC
>JANLPY010000674.1:0-4656 GCA_031367505.1 Hyphomicrobiaceae bacterium
AGGCCGGCCACCGCAGCTCCGACTCGCGAAGCTCCGCAAGCCGACACGAGTTAACCCCGCGCGGGAACAACCAAGCTAAGTGACCAAAGAAAATGGTGGGCGTGGCAAGGATTGAACTTGCGACCCCTGCGATGTCAACACCAGCCACCCACGCAAATCTGCGGTTTCTGACGTCCTTTGCGCGCCAAACGGGCCGATTTCGACAACCAAGTCGCGATTCGCCAATCGTTCGAGTTCAGATTGAACCAACCGACCACTGTAGGTGCAAAAACGAAAGAGCACTTGCAGTGCGAGTGCAGAGGTGCGCTCTCTTTAACGCTAGCCCCGATTGGGATTACGGACGGCAAATTCTTGCCGTTAGGGGGCCGACAATGAAACACGGCGCAAGCATCTGGTAACTACTGAGTCGTTGGGGGCAGCATTTGAAAGTCAGCAAACTATCGATCGCAAATTTTCGGGGCATTAGATCGGGGACGTTGATCTTCCCCGACCATGCTGTGCTGATAGGCGACAACAACACCGGCAAGTCCACGGTTCTCGAGGCGATCGACTTGGTGCTGGGGCCCGACCGGCTGAATCGCCGGCCGCCGGTCGACGAACACGATTTTCACCTCGGCAAATATCTGCCGCCGAAGCCGTCGAGTGGCGAAGCAGAGGCGCCGTTTGCGGACGCAATCGTGCCCGCCGTGCCCGCGACCGCCGGCGACGAGAATGAAGCAGTGGCCGAACCGGTCGCGACGGCGGACAAGCCGCGAATCGAGATCGAGGCGGTCATAAGCGACCTGTCACTCGAACAACAGGCGCGGTTCGGCGACCATATTGAGTGGCTCGATACCGGCACCCATCTACTTTATGACGACGCCGATCCAGCTGGCGTTGATGCTGCGAACATTACAGCCGCCATGCGCTGCACTTTCATTGGCGAATATGACGAAGAGGAAGATGATTTCGCCGGCACCACTTATTTCTCACGCACCTTATCGGACGGCGACACACCTGTCAGTTTCTCCAAGAAAGACAAGCAGCGCTGTGGGTTTCTCTACCTTCGGTCGCATCGGACGGGATCACGCGCCCTTAGTCTCGAACATGGCAGCCTGCTCGACATCATTCTGCGCCTAAAGGAGATCCGCCCGCAAATGTGGGAGGATACCATCGCGAGTCTAGCGGCCTTCAACGTAGCCAGCGATCCCACGCTGGGCATCTCAGGCGTGCTCGAGACCATTAACACCTCGCTCAAGAAATATGTGCCTCGAGAGTGGGGTGTAAAACCGCACCTCAAAGTGTCGACTCTTACTCGCGAGCATCTCCGCAAGGTGGTGACGGCGTTCATAGCCACCGGGGACGGTGATCATGCTGCCCCCTTTTTCCGGCAAGGGACTGGGACGATCAACATGCTGGTCCTCGCGATGTTGTCGCAAATCGCTGAGGATAAGCAGAACGTCATTTTCGCGATGGAGGAGGTCGAAACCGCCATCCCGCCCTACGCGCAGAAGCGCATTGTCCACGAACTTCGCAAGCTCTCGGCCCAATCGCTATTTACGTCGCACTCGCCATACGTTCTCGAAGAATTCGGGCTGGACGAGACGGTCATCCTCAGTCGGGCTGCTTCCGGCGACTTGTCGCAGGCGAAAGTCTCGCTTCCGGCCAGCGTAAAGCACAAGCGTTATCGGCAAGAATTCCGCACGCGATTCTGTGAGGGCCTACTGTCGCGGCGCGTGCTGATGGTCGAGGGAGCGACCGAGGCATCGAGTTTGCCGGTGTCGGCGCGCCGGCTCGCCGAACTTGATCCGACGACTTATTGCTCGCTTGAGGCTCTGGGGATCTGCACAATCGACGCCGGCACCGAGACCCAGATTGCCGATCTGGGGCGTCTCTATACCGGCCTCGGCAAGCGTGTCTTCGGCGCTTGTGACAAGCAAACGCCAGAAAGCAAGGCAGTGATCGAGTCCCAGATCGAACATTTGTTTATGCATGAGGAGAAAGGCTTCGAGGCGATGGTTTTGAATGGCACGACCAAGGTGGCGATGGACCGTTTCGCCGATGCGCTTGACTGGCCGCCCCACCTGCTTGCGAAATTCCCCGATCCGAAGGCCAATGTCATGGCGGCGCTGAGCGAGTATTTCGGATGGTCGAAAGGCAACTGGGGCACTGCGGACTTCCTGGCGCAATGCACCGAAGCCGAGTTTCCCGAATGGGTTCGCGACGTCTGCAAAAAGCTGAGGGAGCTGTGTGATCCACCGCTGCCCGTAGGTCCAGTCGGTCCGGCCGACGATTTCGATCCCATGTTGGGCTGAGGCGATGATCCTGTCTGACGGACAGAAGGGAGTGCTGACGCATGCCGGCCATCAACTGGTGATCGGCGGACCAGGGTCAGGTAAAACCACGATATCAATCCTTAAAGCTGCAGACGTTGCTCGGGCCAGCCTTTTGCCCGAGCAACGGATACTGTTCCTTAGCTTTGCTCGCGCCACCGTTTCGCGCGTCCTAGAAGCGATAGATGAGGAACAAGGTCTCCCAAAGGCCGAGAAGCGTGTCATCGAGGTCGACACCTACCACTCGCTGTTCTGGCGCCTCCTAAAGACGCATGGCTATCTCGTCGGGCTGCCCCGCGTGCTGTCGATCCTGACACCGCCTGCGGAAGGCATCGCTTTATCGGCGATTCGCAATGAATATCCCACCGGCGCCAAACTCACCGATGCCTTGCGCGGCGAAAAAGTCGGTCGCGAGGAGGAAGAACGCCGCCGCCTTGCGGTGGAGGACGGTCAGGTTTGCTTCGATCTTTTCGCGAGGTTCGTGACCCAGCTGCTTGAAGGCTCCGACCGACTGCGCCGGTTGGCATCGACGCGCTATCCCTACATCATCCTCGATGAGTTTCAGGATACGAGCGCGGAACAATGGTCGGTCGTCAAATCGTTGGGAGCGCACAGCACCTTGCTCGCGCTGGCAGATCCCGAACAGCGTATCTTCGATTTCATCGGCGCGGACCCCGAAAGGCTCAACCATTTCAGAGAACGCTTTGCGCCGGCCGAGACCGATTTGCTAACCGACAACCACCGCAGCAAGGGCACTGACATATCTCTTTTCGGAAATGACATCCTGACAGGCAAGTTCACCAAGGCCGAGTATGCGGGCATCGCTTTCTGCGGCTACCAGTCAAATTCGAACCAAGCCTACACGACCCTTATCACGCAGACCGTTCAGGCACGCACGAGGCTGCTCAAGTCGAGACGCAAGGACTGGTCGCTCGCCGTGCTAGTCCCGACCAAGTCGATGACACGCACGGTCTCCGATGCGTTCCGGGCTTCCTATGGCAATATCCCGCCGATCGGCCATGCGGCTGCCGTCGATATGGAGGGCCCTATCCTCGCGGCGGAGATCATCGCCTATTTGCTCCAGCAAGATCAGGGCGAGCAGCATTTCGATACCCTCGTTGACCTTATGTGCAACTTCTACCGGGGCCGCGGTGGCAACATACCGGGCAAGGGTAATATGGCCGAAGCTGCCAAGCTGCGGTCAGCCGCGGACAAATGGAAGAACTGCGTCAAGACAGGAAAGGGGATGCCGAAGGCGAGCGTCGTCGGTGACGCGGCCGACGTATGCACGGCGTCACGCGCGCTTTTGCTAACCGGCGATCCGGACAAGGACTGGATTGCAATTCGCGCCGTTGTTGAAGGCAGCCAATGCTCGCGGTTGAGAGCCGTCGCCCAGGAGGTGCGTAACGTGCGACTTCTCGAACGCGGCACCCAACTGCGGCAGGGCCTCGCTCAAGACTGGCGTGACCACGGCGCTTACCGGAACGCACTTGCCATCGTCAGGCTATCCTTCGTCCGCGAGCATTTTTCCAGCGCTGCCAAGATCGAAACCGGCGTCATCGTTATGAACATGCACAAGGCCAAAGGTAAGCAATTCGACGAGGTCATCATCTTCGAAGGCTGGCCCTACCGGAAAAAGGGAGAGATCGTCGCAAACCCAAATCGCATCGTTCGGAGCAATGTCCTCGAAGGAAATGTCAGCCAAGCCCGCCAAAACTTCCGCGTGAGTGTAACGAGGGCTAAGGTTCGGACCACGATCATAACTCCGACAGACGACATCTGCGTCTTACTCAAACCAGCGGCGTAGGCCGACTGCTCCCGCAGTTAACCTGACACGCGAACCCATAAACTGGGATCTTTCTCTCGCGCGGCTGAGTTCGATATGTCCATCTCACCAACGTCTGTCCAAATGCGCATCCGACGGTGGATGGAAGACTGAACCATTCCACCGCCTGATTGGCGGCTTCCCCCTCGACCTGCGCTGCCAAAGCTAGGACAACTCAAAAACCTTGCATCCATTCGGTATACCGAATGGAGGGTAGGCGAAATCAGTAATGCGGATTTGGTAAGTCACGCACCGGCTGCGAGCTTCGCTGCAACGCTGCGAAACTTCTCAAGCGCGAGCTCGAGGCTGGCGACGATCTCCGCCGCGACTTCGTCCGGGGGCGGCAGGCTGTCGGGGTCGGTGGCGCTGGCGTCCTTGAGCCAGAAGATGTCGAGGTTGAGCTTGTCGCGCTTGGCGAGCTCGTCGTAGCCGAACCGGCGGAAGCGCTCGCTCTCTACCCGCTCATGCTGACGATGTTTCTTGCCGTAAGCTGCGACGAACTGGTCGAGATCAGCACGT
>JANLPY010000685.1:0-8881 GCA_031367505.1 Hyphomicrobiaceae bacterium
CCGTGTCGCCTCAAGCCGGATCCCGTGTACTTGCGCCGCCTCGACCATCGCCACCCGGAAGGCGTCGTAGTTGAAGTGGTGATCCTTTCCGAGAAAGAACATTTCGCCATCCTTGCTGCGGCGGTTCAGAACGATATGCGCATGTGGATGTGCGCGATCTTGGTGTATTGCGGCAATATAGTCGAATTGCGAGCCCTCGCCCTCAAAAAACCGTTCACAGACACACTCTGTGATCGCGCGGGCCTCTTCGCCGCTGGTACCGACGGGAAAAGCCATCAGAAGATGCGATGTATGGCCGAGCTTGGGGCTGTGTCGCTCACCCCACTGGTTCTCAAAGCGCCGCACGACCCGGTCGATTTCGGCCTCAGACAGGGTCTTCTTGCCATCGTGCGTGCCACGGCTGTCAAGGATGTGACTCGACTTGGTGGTCAGGTAGGTGAGCTGAGCTTTCAGCTGCGCGCCGGTGTGGCAGCCACCCTTGGAGATCGGCTTGAAGATGGCCGGCGAGTAGCCCCGCGCCGCACGCACCATCTGCGCGTTCTTCGCAAGCCCTTGCCAGCTGCCGGAGACCCGGCTCCATTCGCGATCAAAGAGGGCGGGCCCGACACCGCGGGCTTCACTCCGCGCCATGGTCCGTCACTTTCTGCGAGCCTGGCCGCGCCAAACCGGCGAGAGCCTTGGTCACCTCGAGGTCCAGCGCGCGGCGCCGGGCACGGAACATCTCCTGGATCTGGTCGGCCATCTCGAAGACGAGAACCGCGAGGTCACGGATTTCTGCATGGCTGGCGGCCGTGTAGGGCAGACGCTCGCCCTCCAGCTTCGCTTCGTTCAGCCGCCGGGCGATCTGGTTGACGTTGTTGCCGACCCGGTTAAGCGCAGCGCTCAGCGCGCGCAGTTCCGCCGTCATGTCCTCATCCGGGCGCAGGAGGTCGTCGGCGGCCAGGATCAGACAACGCAGAGCATCCGAGCGATGGACGACGCCGTGGCGCGCAATGGCCGCGTCGAAGCGTTGTAGCTCTCTTGGCCTGACGCGCACACCGATCACCTTTGGCCGGCTGCCGTTCGCAGTCTGCCGGTCCGCCGCGTGGTTGGCCGCGTTGTAGACGGACTTCAGGCTGACACCGTACCGGGAGGCGAGATCGCCGGCGGCGGCGCCCTGTGACCGCTCTTGGGCGATGCTCAGGCGCTCGGTCTCGGTCAGTCTGCGGCCGTGTGACATTTTGAAGTTAACGTTCCTATTTCTTGCCAACTTCGTACAAGCCCACCTTCTCCCAGCGCAAGCGGAGAAGGCAGTAAGGGCTTGTACTCACTATAGAAAATCGGCACCCATAGCCGATTTGACGTCTTCTGTTAAATGCAGCGCGCACGGCGCTCAATGCAACGTGTCCCGCGCTCCCTGCATCGCGTCGCGTGTCTTCGGCAGCACGCATCGCGTCCTTTGCAGGATGTCTCGTGCACCCCGCATCGCGTCTTCTGGCGAAGGGAAACTGGCAGATGCTCCCCGCACTGCGCATCCTGTCTTTTGCATCACGCCGGGTGCATCCCGCATCCTGTCATCTGCATCGCGTCATCTGTCAGATGCGCAATGGCACGCGTTTTGTGGCATCTGCACGGCGCCTTCTGCACCGCGGCAGATGGCACCTGCATGCCGTCTGTTGCGATCCGCGAACTGCAAAATGGCGAATGGCACCCGTCCATTGCTGCGCGCATCGCGTCATCTGCTTGACGGCGACTCCCTCAACGATTACCGACGTTACAATATTTTCGTTGCGTTACACTATTATTGTGAGAGGGCGCACCCCATGCCGAACGACAATCTCGTTGTTATCGCCGCGATGGCCCGGAAAGGCGGCAGTGGCAAAACCACGCTCTCGCGCGCCCTGATCAGCGCCGCTGTGGCTGCCGGGCGTCGGGTTCTGTTGATCGATACCGACAGCACCGGGGTGCTCGGCTCCTGGCACAAACGGGCAGAAGAAGCGGGTCTTGCGTCACCGCTTCTGCGTTCGGCAACTGTCGAGAGCGTCGGGGGTGTCGATCGCAGGATCGAACAGGTCTATGCGGCGGATTCGGCGGATTTCATTTTCATCGATACGGCAGGCGTCGGCGCGGAATGGTCGGACGGGATTGCCGTTCTGGCCGATCACATCGTCACACCAGTCATGCTCTCGACCTCGGATCTCGATGTCGGTGCGCAGACCGCCGACTGGTTCGAACGGCTGCGCGCGCGGGTCGACAACCCGGCGAGCCTGCCGCGCCACCACGTCGTCCTGAACATGGTCGAGGCGAAAACGACGCGCGCCGATGCCGCCCTCATCGAAGCGGCGATTGCGCGGTTTTCGGTGGTCGAGACCGTGATGATGCGCCGCAATGTCTACAAGGAGATGGACGAGAAGGGTCTTCTTCACGCCATCGCCCTGCAAAAGCAGACCGATCCCAACCCCCTCATGCGCCCGCATGTGCGTCATATGGTCGAGGCGCTCGAAGAGGCGACAGACATCCTCAACAACATTCTGGCCGCGTGAGGGCAGGGCGGTGAGGAAGAAGATTCCGACCATCACACGGCCTGATCCTACTTATGCCGCGTCGCTGCGGCCGGAGGTGGAGGAAGACCCGGGAAGGGAAGTGGGGCAGGGGGCTGAAGCAATCCTGAAGCCGGTGAGCGTGAAGGCCCATTTGAGAGAAGACGCTCAACCCCCAGTGCACAGCAAGCCTTCAGTGCCACCGTCCCAGCCAAGCCCAGAAGCCGTTGCTAGGATGGCAGGACCATCCCCGGCATCGTCGCCCCGGACCCGACGCATTCCGGCGACGCGCAAGATCGACATCCGGGTGAACGCGCTGGAACGGCAGGAAGAAGCCCTGATCGACTGCGGCGTCGATCCTGCCCATGTCATCCGCGCAGCCCTGCGCCGCGGGGTCAAGAATTGGGAGCTTGGGTCGGACTTTATCCCACCGTCAGAGGAACTGCGCACACGGATCACCGAATGGCGGGCACGGACTTCGCTGGCAGTGGATGCCAGTTCATTCCAGATCCTGCTGCGCAATCACGATCCGCTCGATGTGCTCAGCAAATGGGCTCTGATCCGCGGCCAGGTCGAGTTACGCGTCTGGGCAGAAATCGACAGACTTTTAGTCGAGATCGGTCTGTCAAAATTGCAAAGTGATCAGCAGGACAGACTGAAAGATCGTGATTCCGCGCCCCGGCAAGCCAATGAAAAAGCTCAACAAGAATGACGGCCTTGACCTACGATAAATTACTTAGGAAAGAACGCTGCCTGATCTTCTAAGTCAGAGCCCCCAAATCGATATAGGCTATATCTTTAGGCCGAGGAAAGTCCACCACATCGCAGCTGAACGCAAGGAATGAACCGTCGTCGTTCTTGACTGTTGGTCCCAATCGACGCGGAAGATAACCCATGCCTTTTGCCATTCGAAGGAAGGCAGGTGGGCCCAGGAAGAGGCAACGGGTGGCCCCTTCTTGTATCAGGAACCGGTTGGTTGCATGAAGCAAATCCTGCGCGACTCCGGTACCAGGGACCGTCGCAAGTCGGGTCAGTTCCCAAACCTTCGGGTCAGTAGGCGGAGATTCGAAGCACAGATCCTTTGGCATGTTTGGCAACAGGCCGTGACACGCGTCCCTAATCATATACGAGTATTGGATCTTTCCTGTTCCAAGGGTCCAGTCCGTTCTGATAAGGCGCGCACCCCCAAGAACAAGTGCGCCATTATGCGCGATCAGATAAACTGCCTGAAATGTGTCGTACTGCTCGAATTCAATCTCGTCGTACTGATAAAGTGGCCACTCCATCTCGTCGATGAACACCGCCTTTCGAAGCTGAAGAAAGCTACGGACGAGGTCGTAGCGCTGAAAACCGCCGGGCATTCGAACAACTGTCAATTCACTAATCATCACATCGGCCACTTGGCAAAAACATCGGTCGCCATGCCATCTGGCAGTCGCGCAAGACCCAGGAATTGACGCGTTTTCGAGTGGGGATTGGGCAACCAAAGCCCATGTGTCGTGACTTCGACGACGACGATGCCGTCGACCTCATATCTTTCGAAATACGTCGCAAGTGTTTCGACCATGTCGGCCGTGAACTCGGCGTTGGTAATATGTACCGGGGGTCGTATCAGCATGTCTGTCTCCGTTCCTTGTGGATCGGTAGCTTTCTCCAAATAGTTGTGTCAACAGCTCTTGTCCGCTTATATCCCAAAAGACATAATGTACTTTGAAGGGCGCGAATCACCATGTTGAGCAGTCTGATCCCAGGTTTTGACAATGAAGTGGAAGAGCTTCGAACAACCGGGCCCGCCGGTTTCATCTTGGCGTTCAACATGACGTTTCGTGGCCCGGAACATATGTTCTCAGCCTATCCCGAGCCGTGGCGGGAGGAGTATGAGGAAAGAAACTACTTCGTTGGTGATCCTGTCCTGACTTGGGCCCTGGTATCGGACGGTCACAAGCGGTGGTCGGAGATCAAGATACCAGATCTCCGGCACATCCTGACCAGAGGTGCAAGTTTCGGACTGAAATACGGTGTGGTTTTTTCGGCAAAAAAGGGCCGCAAACGCTCCTTTCTGACGATTGCGAGGAACGACCGCGAACTGACTGACAACGAAGTCGGACGGATCAACGCAAAATTCGAACTGTGGTGTGAATTGGTGACAAATCGCGCCGCCCTGACCGAAAAGGAGCTTGAAGTTCTGCGACTACTTCGGGACGGCCTCGGGCAGAAGGAGATTGGCGACAAACTGAACATCGCTGAATCCACAGTCAAGCAACGCGCCGTCAGTGCGACCAGCAAGTTGGGAGCCAACAATCGTACACAGGCAGTAGCTATCGCGATGGCGCGCGGCTATTTGGACGGGTAAATGCCTTTTCGGATATAACGAAAGGATCATTTTCGCAAATTTCACTTTCCATTGAACGCGGCATCGGTCTCAAGTGAGACAACTTTTACGCGAACAGTTCGAGGTAGAAATGGCGAATCCCGAGCAACTCAAAATTGAGGCTGTGGCATTTCAGCGAGTGGTGAGACGCAGTACCAACGAAGTGGTTGGGTACCGCTACCGGTGGAATGATGGATCGGTACAGATTCTGTGGTGCCTGGGTCGGGTTCACGACGTGATATTTGTTGATCTGCTGGCGCAGGAACCAGGGGATGACACCGCGTCAAGCCGACCTACTTGATCCAAAATATCCCCGGAGCTTGAAATTCGCAACGCGCGACTGTATATGCTTGTGCATATGCAACGGAGGTCGCCATGTCCGAACCACACATTCACCATCTCCCTCCCGGGCGGGAAGCCAAGCTCTTTCGCAATAACAAGAGCCAAGCCGTGCGCATCCCCGCGGACTTCGAAATGCCAGGCGATCGCGTGATGATCCACCGCGACGGCGACCGCCTCATCCTTGAACCCGTGCGGCGCAGGAGTCTTCTGGCCGTGTTGGCCGAACTAGAGCCGCTTGGGCCCGAAGATCAGTTTCCCGAAATCGACGACAGCCTTTTGCCCCTGCGCATGGTCGATCTGTGAGCCGCCTTTACATGCTGGACACGAACATCGTGTCCGATCTGGTCCGTAGCCCGCAGGGTCCAGTCACCCGACACATCGTCAGAGTTGGGTCGGAGACCGTCTGTGTCAGCATCATTACGGCGGCCGAGCTACGCTATGGATGCGCCCGGAAGGGGTCAGCCAAGTTGATTTCGCAGGTCGAAGCAATTCTTGGCAGCATCCAAGTGCTGGCATTCGATATTCCAGCCGATGTCGCGTATGGCGGGATCCGGGCCGAGCTGGAAGCCGCCGGCAAACCCATCGGGCCGAACGATCTTTTGATCGCCGCGCATGCCAGTTCAGTCGGGGCGATTCTGGTCACGGCAAATACCGGCGAGTTTTCCCGCGTCCGCGGTCTTCAAGTCGAAAATTGGTTGAGTCCGCTGCAACGCTGAGGAGGGCGGAGCGCGACGTATGTATCCTCGTGGAGAATTTATAATTATATAAATCAATGTCTTATAAAAAACGGATAATCAAGATTATGTAATATACTCGCACATCGCCATCATCTAACTGGCAAACAGTCGCGGCAAAAGCTCGAAGACACCCAACGCCATCTGCACAATTCGGAGGCGAAATTCACAGCTGAACATCTATCAGATGTTGAACTGGTATGCTAAGTATCTAAATCTAGTCCGTGTGTGGAACCTAGCTGCGAATCCACTTGGGTCGCAATGTAGAAGTACTTTTGCAGCTGATGCCCTTTGGGAGAAAAGATGAACGCCTTTGTCCCCGCAATAACGTCGCAAGCTGAACGATTTCTTGAATCGCTTTCTGAGCAGTTGGAAATTCCGCAGAGTCGCTACGAGTCAGCGGAGCGTAGTTATACGTCTCTAGGAGATTGGCTCCATCGTCCCGCCTCCTCAGTAACCCAGTACGACCCCCAGGTTTATGTGCAAGGCTCGTTCCGCCTTGGAACGGCAATCAAGCCGCTCAATGAGTCCGAGGACTATGACGTGGACTCCGTCTGTGAGTTCAAGTCCTTGGGTAAGTTAGCACTCACCCAACAGCAGGTGAAGGCGAAGCTGGGGGTCGAGGTCAAGGCCTACGCCAAGGCGCAAGGCATGACCAAGCCGGTGGAAGAGGGGCGTCGCTGCTGGAAGCTTCAGTATGCCGATGGTGCCCAGTTTCACATGGACATCGTGCCGGCGGTGCCAAACGGCCGCGGTCAGCGCCTCTTGCTCGAACAGAAGCAGATGGACACCCGTTGGGCCGACACTTCCATTGCGATCACCGACAATGAGCACGCCACCTACGAGGTGATTTCGGATGACTGGCCGCGCTCAAACCCAAAGGGTTATGCGCAGTGGTTCCGCACCAAAGTTGTCGAGTTCAAGGTTCGGCGCATGACGGAAGCGGCAGCAAAAGCTGAAGTCGAAGCGATGCCCACTTACAGGATCAAGACGCCGCTGCAGTCGGCCATCATGATCTTGAAGCGGCACCGCGATCAAATGTTCGAAAACCGTAGAGATGAGAAACCAATCTCCATCATCATCACCACCCTCGCTTCACACGCCTACAAGGGCGAAGAATCGATCGGGAAAGCGCTGATTTCTATCCTTACCGATATGGACCAACACATTGGAACGGATCCTCACGGCAACGCGGTGATCCCTAATCCAACCGACCCTCTTGAAAACTTTGCAGACAAGTGGCCGAAGCACCCTGAGCGGCGAGCCGCTTTCTACGAGTGGCTTGAAGCAGCTCGCCATGACTTCTTCGAAGCGGCCAAGCAGTTTGATCGGCGGAAAATTACGGACGCGGTCGCCCGGGGCGTCGGTCGCGCAATCTCGGAGACTGCTGGTGAACGGACCTTCGGTGTGGCTGCACCGGGTGTGCTGACCTCCGGCTTAGTTGGCTCGGCGGCAAAGGCGAAGGAATCTGCGGTGAGGCTGGAAGGTGGCGGACGTAACGCGTGAGTCGTTCGCCTTGCTTCGTGCTCGTCACCGGCACGCTCGGCTGGAAGTAGAGGACTGGCTCTACGCCAATTGCTCGGAAGTGCGGCAACTCGATCGCGACGATGTTCAGAACATCCGCAAGGGCATGGTTGGAGGTTGGCGGGTCAAGCTTGAGGTGAAGGGGGGAACCAGGACCATCGATATCATGGTGCCTGGCGCATTCCCCTTTCAGGCACCAAGGATTCGGCTCGTCGACTTACCCGCGGATGAGGACTGGCCGCATGTCGAGAGCGACAATGTCCTTTGTCTTGTACCCGAGACTGCCAGCTTCAATCCTGACGACCCTGCTGGCGGCGTGATCGCTCTGCTGAACATGGTCATTGAGCTGAACGATCTCGTGGCGGCCAGCGGCGCAGACGAAGAGTTTCGTAGCGAAGTCTTATCCTATTGGGCGAATCGCATACCAGGCGGGCGGAAGGAGATCATCAGCATTGCAGATCCGACACCGGTTTCGCGGTTGGTCAGCGTTTGGAATGGCCCAATCCGCCGATTCCTGGCCGACACACCGGAGGAGCTGCTGCAATGGCTGCGCAATCGATACCCGGTTGGACAAAAATTCAAATTCGACGTGGGTGCTCTCTTGTGGCTCGGCCACCCGCTGACCGTCGGACAGTTCCCAAGCACCGCACGCGACATTCTGGATCTGGCCGAAGCCGCAGGCGCAACGGATATTTTGTCTAGGGCAGCGGCGTCGGTGTCAGGTGATCTGGTGGTCGGTTTGGGTATGACCACCGCCAATGGAATCGCGATCGCCGGGTTGACGCTACCCCGTCCACCGCCAGTCCGCGGCCGCGATTTGGTTCATAGCGGCTTCCGGTCCGGAAAGACCCCGCTCACACTAGTGACAAAGAGGTTCTTCGGTTCGGCGGGTATTCTTCGCGCTGACTGGAAGCGTGCCGATCATTCATGGATTCACGGTCGAGACCACGATCAACGTGCCGCTGGTTTGAAGAACAAGAAGGTGGTCGTATTCGGGTGCGGCTCAATCGGAGCGCCCGTTGCCGTCGCGTTGGCCCAGGCGGGCATAAGCAAGTTCGTCTTTGTGGATCACGACGTCCTCAACCCGTCAAATCTCAGTCGACATCCCTTGGGTGCCCAGTACCTTGGACTGTTCAAGGCAGAAGGCCTTGCGGCCAAGCTTAAGCAAGATCTGCCGCACCTAAGAATCCAGACGTTGGTCAAGCGCATGGAAGAGGTGCTGATGACTGCTGGGAATTTGTCGGACGTTGACCTGATCGTTTCGGCTGTTGGTGATTGGGGAGCCGAGGGCATGCTTGACGCGTGGAGTGAGGCGAGCGGTCGTCCCGTCCCCATCGTCTATGGTTGGACGGAGGCCCACGCTTGCGCTGGCCATGCGGTGGCAGTGATGA
>JANLPY010000694.1:0-5370 GCA_031367505.1 Hyphomicrobiaceae bacterium
GATCACAGAACCAGCTCGGGACTTGACGAAAAGATCGCAACCTGAGACCCATGCAACCGTCGACGGGAGCAGGTGTCCGCAATCACCGTAATGCTGTCCGCCTTGAAACGTAAACAATGTCCGCCTTCACCGGAATCCGCATCCGTCTTATCGAGCAACAAGATCGGCCTCTAAAATTGCTCAACGGTCGGTTCTTGCTGACGCGCACGGCCCATCCCCAAGCGAGGCAGCACTTCGTCCGCTGGTACCAGGATCATGGCAGCGTCTGGCTCGCCGATCGTGTCTGCTACTGGGCTGATCGCATGGCCTTGCAGCCCGGCACCTTGAATGTGCGCGATCTTGGCGCCCGCTGGGGCTCATGTGGCAAGGGGCACCGGCTGAATTTCCATTGGGCGCTGGTGACCTTGCCGCGCCAAGCCATCGACTACGTCGTGGTGCACGAGCTGGCGCACATCGAAGCCCCGGCCCATGACCAGAAGTTCTGGCGCGCCATCGAGAGGACCATGCCGGACTATCGCCAGCGCAAGGAATGGTTGAATCAAACCGGAGGTCGATTCACCGAGCTTTGACCGGTCACATTCGAGTTCAGCAACGCGATGCCCCAGAAAGCGGACGCCGTCCACTACGGTCGCCGTCACAGAGGTCGTGGATGGCCTGAGGTCCGCAATTGGGATTGACCGACCGATCGCTGCGCCGAGTAACTTCGAGCCTTGCCGTTCCAAGCGATCACTAAGCCGTGGTCAGGCAACAGTCGAAGTGTTCAGACGCCGTCCATGATGTCGCCGCCGCAACGAGCCATTTGGCGACATGAGCGGTCCAGCGGCGCCGTGTCTACACTGTCACGTCCCCATTCAATCTTGCACGCAGTAGATGGGATTTATTATGTCCGCGCCAGCAGGAGGTCAGCGCCTTTCTCCGCGATCATCAAGGTGGCGGCGTTGGTGTTGGCGGAGGGCATTGTCGGCATCACTGAGGCGTCGATGACTCGAAGACTGGCGACGCCCTTCACTCGTAACTGGTCGTCGACCACGGCCGTCGGGTCTGCCCCCATGCGGCATGAACTGACCGCATGATAGACCGTGGCGCCACGCGAGCGGGCATAGTCGAGAATCTCGTCATCGCTGGTCACGCGCTCGCCGGGCATGGTCTCGGCATCGAAGTAGGGTTTCAGCGCGTCGGTGGCCAAGAACCGGCGGCACCATTTCAGACCGTCGATCATCGCGCGCCGATCGGCTTCTGCGGCGAGGTAGTTTGGCTGAATGCGGGGCGCTTCGTCGGGATCGGCCGAGCGGGCGCGTACATAACCTTTGCTTTCGGGGCGAAGCTGCCAGACACCGGAGGTCATACCGGGGAAAGGTTGCAGTTGACCGAATACGCCTTCCGAGTAACTCGCCGGCGTGAAGACGAATTGCAGATCGGGCGTGTCGAAATGCGGCTGCGAACGCACGAAGGCTGCAATGTGAGACGGGCTGTAGGATAGCAGGCCAGTGCCGGTTGCAAGCCATCGCGCTATCTCGACGCCGAGGCGCCAGCCGCGCGCCCGTTCGTTGAAGGTCCCAATGGCGCGCACTTTGGCCGCGCATCTGATGGCGTAGTGGTCCTGGAAACTTTCGCCGACCCCGGGCAGGTCATGCCGGACGGCCACGCCGATATCGTTGAGTAGCGCACCCGGCCCGACGCCGGACACCTGCAATAGATGCGGGCTGCCGATCGCGCCGGCGCTGAGGATGACTTCGCGGCCTGCTGTGATTTCGGTCACTTCCCCATGCCGTCGGATGCGCACGCCCGTCGCCCGTTTGCCCTCGAAGGTGAGTGCCTGGACGTGCGCCTCGGACAACAGATGCAAATTCGGGCGTTTCAGCGCCGGCCGCAGGAACGCATTCGCGGCGCTCCAGCGTCGGCCACCGCGAATGGTGCGTTGATAGTAGGCCGTGCCCTCCTGGTCGCCAGAGTTGTAATCCGGATTGGCCGTCAGCCCGAGTTCACCTGCGCCCTTCAGGAATGCCTCGCATAGCGGATGCTTCGAGGGGATCTCCGAAACGTGCAGCGGGCCATCCAAGCCACGCGTTGCCGGATCGCCACCGGCGAATGACTCGGACTTGCGGAAGTAAGGCAACACATCGTCATACGACCAGCCGCGATTGCCGAGTTGTGCCCATGTATCGTAGTCGCGCGACTGGCCGCGCACATAGAGGTGGCCGTTAATGGCACTCGATCCTCCGAGGACCTTGCCGCGCGGGAAGTGGATGGCGCGGCCCTTTACGCCCCCTGACGGCTCGGTCTTGAAGCACCAGTTGAAGCGGGCGTCATCGATCGTCTTGATGAAACCTGCAGGCGCGGCAATGAAGGGATGCCGGTCGCTACCGCCGGCCTCGATCAGACACACCGAGACACGCGGATCGGCTGTCAACCGGTTGGCGAGCACGCAGCCAGCTGAGCCGGCGCCGACGATGACGAAATCGAAAATGCGAGCCCCCGGCATCTGTTTCATTCACGCTGCTTGGGTTGCGATCGTCGGGCCGTCGCCGGCGATCGTGGTTCGTACCATCAACCGTTTCTCGGCGGTGGTCGCGAACGGCGTTGCGCGGTGCAGTACGGCGCGGTTGTCCCACAGGATCATGTCGCGCGGCTGCCAGGGATGACTGTATACGAAACGCGCCTGCATCGCGTGTGCCATCAATTCGTCGATCAACGCGCGGCCCTCGGACTCCGGCCAACCTTCGATCGAAGCGCAATGAGCGCCGAGGTAAAGCGACTTGCCGAACGCACCGTGATCAATCACCACCGCCTGGCGCACTGGCGGCACGAAGCGGCGTTCCTCGTCGGTAACAAGGTTCGGGTCGATCTTGCTGCGGCCGTATGCATAGTCGTGGATCGCAACCAGGCCTCCGATCTCGGCCTGCTTGGCGGGCGGCAGCGCTGCGTAGGCAGCCCGCATCGACAGGTACTCGGTATTGCCGCCCTTCGATGGAATGATCCGCGCCGACAACATCGAGGCCTTGGCCGGCACCGGTTTGAACGAGCTATCCGCGTGCCAATGCTGGTTCGCCTTGTTGTTGAGGATCTGCTTGTCGGTCGGCGACGTGATCGAACCGTCGGCGCCGATATTGGTTAGGATGACAAGTGGGCTGCCCGCGCCGGGCGTGCCGACCTTGGTGCGTTCCAGCGAACCGAAGTGCTCACTGAAGGCGATCTGATGCTCGTCGGTGACGTCCTGATCGCGGAACACCAACACGCTGTGGCGGGCGAAGGCATTCTTGATCAGTCGCAGTGTGGCGGCATCGAGAGGCCGGCCAAGATCGAGGCCCCGGACCTCGGCGGCGAAGAGCGGATGGAGTGGTTTGACTTCGATCATGGCGCTTTGCTCCCGGTTGTGCTCGGCGAGCCATTGATCGGCGATATCAATCCTGCCGACTAGCTGGAAAATTCGGGACTGATTGTGCCGCTAACCGGGATAATCGTTCGCAGGGAGGTCGAGTGCCACTTCTGGTTCCAGTGCCAGCAGCGCAGCAACGAAGGCCGAGATCTTTGCCGGCAGAGGATTGAGCCGCCGGTACACCACGAAGATCTCGGTATCGAAGCCTGCAGGCCATGCTCGCACGGTGGACAGACAGCGCACCAATCTACCGCGCGCCACATCTTCAGCCACCATCCATGCCGGCAGTAAGACAAGGCCGAGCCCGGAAATCGCCGCTTCGCGCAGGATTTCCCCATTCGTCGCCCGAAGCGGGCCGGTCACTTCGATGGACTGGCGTATGGCCGAGGCGTTCTCCATTCGCTCAAACACCCAGGTGCTGCGCTGCTCCGCGCGGCGATAGGTCAGGCACGCGTGTGTGCAGAGCGCTTCGATCGTTTCCGGCGCACCGTGCTGGAGAAGATATTGTGGACTGGCACAAAGAATACGTGTGCCTGACGCCAGCGGGAAAGCAACCAGTGACTTCTCGACCGGTGCACCGAGCCGTATAGCCAAATCGATGCCATCGCCAGGGGCAATCTCGACCTGCTCGGTCATTTCCAGATCGATGGTCAACTTCGGGTGTTGGGCAAGAAATCGCGGCAACAACGGCGAGACGTGCATCATGCCGAACGAACGTCGTGCCAGCACGCGCAGCAATCCTGACGGCTCATCGGTGACCTCACTAGCCTCCAGCAATGCAGCATCGATGGACAATAGGTTCCGCGCCAAGGCGTCGGACAATCTCCGGCCGGCCTGTGTCGGCGCCAACGAACGTGTCGTTCGGTCGAGCAGTTGGATGCCAAGATGGGCTTCGAGTTCCTGAATGCGCCGCGAGCCGCTCGTCGTTGAGATGCCAAATCGCCGGCACGCAGCCGCGATAGAACCTTCTTCGACCGCTGCGACGAACAGTTTCAATGTGGAAATGCGATCGATCATCGAGTGATTTCTGAGTTCAGTTTGGGATCCCAGGTCTGGCCAACAGCCATAGCAATCCATCGACAACAACCCAACACTAATTTGGTTGGGTGTGATTGGGTGCTGCGGTCGTGGTGGTCGCGCTCGACCGTACCTGAGCACCCCTGTGCTCATTCCGATGGTGAACGTTGTGTGGGCTTATTCATCAAAGCAATTACAGTCCCGAAGCGCTCGCACAACGAAGGTCATCCGATGCTGGACGTGGTGGCGGCGGCAAAAGTGTTGCACACCGGAACGTGCACGACTTCCGATTCTTGGATCGCTCGTCAATCCCGGCCCGCCTTGCGGAAGCACGTCGGGTGTGCAGCCGACCGGTCAACCTCCGCCTACGGCGGTGATGCGAAATTGGTGCAACGGTCGACACCTGACGGCACAACAAGGAAAGCCTGATAATGAACAGTACTCACCATCCCCGCGCCACTGAGCGGATCGATAACTGATTGCTGACGCGGTCCCTCCAATTCCAGACATGTTCAGAGATTCTTGGTGTGCCCCCGATCGAAGTGATTCCGACTTCCGCTAAGTATAAAATTCGACCGGGTTGCCCGTCGGCCTCTTCGCGCGCAATACGAACGCCGGTCGAGCGTTTGTGGGCTCTCAGTGTACATTCGGGGTAGCGCACTATCGCCCTTTGCGTTCAGCCAGTATTTCTCTCCATCTACACCGCTGCGCTTCGGTCATTGGCTCGAGCAATTGTTGGTTTTCTCGAGCGCCGGAAACAATAACACGCCAGGAAGCGGCTCCATCTGACACATGCTCCACCCTGCGCATTAGAGTTTCATATTTCGCAAGACCCAGCTTGATCGTGTTAATCAGCTCACCGTCCGCCGCGATACTGCGCTGCCGCGCGACAATCAGGGTGAGACTCAGCGTCAATCAGGATGAGACTGCGCCGTGTGTGGGCTGACGGAGGGAGGGCGGAGCCCGACTGACGGCAG
>JANLPY010000730.1:0-7897 GCA_031367505.1 Hyphomicrobiaceae bacterium
GCGTGCATTGACCGCGCGGCCCTTCTCCGAATGAGCCAACGATTCGGCATCCTCACCCCAGTATCGAAGGGTAGTCGTAGGCCCCCGTGTTACTCGCACGGTGGCTAATTCGACACTCGGCGATTTACGCGGAGGATTCAATGATTTCACGAACACGAAATTCAGAAATTCACCGAATATTTTTCGTTTCCGTTTTTTGCCTTATGAATTACGTGCGAATACTATTTTTAGTTTCATGCGGTGCATTGCCAGCAGTATTTGGAATTTCAGAAGTATCCGCCGCAAGTTTATGGCGGGCAGAAGTGATTGCTGGAAGTCGCGCGGGAAACATCAATTTAACGAACAGATCGGGCGAGACGCTCGCGACGGTATCTACCGCGCATGTGAAAAATCTTGTAGATTCAAAATTGAAGTTGGAGGGTACCCGATTGGAAAAGACTCGCGCTTGCAATAGTCCCATTATGGGACTATTCTATAGGTATGCGAATTATTGCGCTCTCGACCTTGAAGGCGTTCTGGGAAAATAACCGTGCCTATCGGGATGCCAAGGAGCCGGGGTTGGCTTGGTACCGTCAAGCGCTTAAAGCAGACTGGTCATCTCCAGCAGATGTGAAGGCGTCGTTCCGTAGCGCCAGCATCCTGCGCGACGGGCGGGTAGTTTTCAATCTTGCCGGCAACAAATACCGGCTGGTGGTGTGGATTAATTATCCGTACCGTGTCGTGTACGTTCGATTCATCGGCACGCATGCCCAGTACGATGAGATTAACGCTCAGACTATATGAAGGAGATGATGATGAACATTAAACCGATCAAGACCAAGGCGGACTATCGTGCTGCTTTGAAGGACGTCGAGGCTCTGATGGGCGCCAAAGCGAATACCGCGGATGGTGAGCGCCTTGACGTATTGGTGACGCTGATTGAAGCCTACGAAAGGAAGCACTTTCCGCTCGAATTGCCTGATCCGGTGGAGGCTATCAAATTCCAGATGGACCAAAAGGGCTTAACCCCTAAGGATTTGGAGCCGATGATAGGGCGCCTGAATCGAGTTTACGAAATCCTGAACCATAAGCGTCCGCTGACGTTGAAGATGATCTGGAAGCTTCATCGTGGCCTGGATATTCCAGCAGAAAGTCTGATTCGCCAGCCGGATGAACTCCGCGCGGCATAGGCTCAGCGTGTGACCAGCCAATTACTGAGGTGTTCATCTCAGGACAGCAACCGCACGCGTTCGGCTTACTGAGTGTGCTCCAATCCGAGGGTGCGTATCAGCTTGGACCACATCTGCGCTTCTGCCTTAATAAGGGATGCAAACGCCTCTGGTGTATTCGGTGATGGATCTGCGCCAAGGCTGGCCATACGCTCGCGGAATTCCGGCACGGCGAGATGGCGGCCTACTTCTCTGGACACCTTGTTGATGATTTCTGCAGGCGTTCCTGATGGCGCCAGCAAACCATTCCAGCCGGCGAACGCGACGCCTGGGTAGCCGGACTCTACCAGCGTAGGCGCTGCTGGAAATGCCGCAGAGCGCTTCGTGCCACACGTCGCCAGAATACGTATCTTGCCGCTGGCGATGTGCGGTGCTACGCCTTGCGTGGTGACGAACATCAGCGATATGTGCCCGCTCATCAGGTCGGTTTGCGCTGGCGTCGTGCCTTTATAGGGAACGTGCAGCAATTTGACGCCGCTGGCTGCCGCGAACAGCTCCGCGCCCAGATGGGTGGTATTGCCAAGCCCGGCGGAACCATAGCTCAGTTGATTCGGACGCGCGTTCGCTAGTGTTACCAGCGCTTTGACAGAGGCAACCGGCAAGGTGGGCGTCACGATCAGCCCGAAGGTGTTGGCAAAAATTTGCGTTACCGGCGCCAGATCGCGCAGCGGATCAAAGGGCAGATTCTTGTAGACGAATGGATTTATCACGATCGCGCTGCCCACGCCCAGCAACATCGTATAGCCATCGGGCTTGGATTTCGCCACCAGATCGCCACCGATAATGCCGTTGGCGCCGGCGCGATTTTCAACGACGACCTGCTGGCCCCACGACTCGGTGAGTTTTTGCGCCACGGCACGTGCCGTGAGGTCGGGGCCGGAGGCGGGCGCCTGCGCGACGACGATGCGGATGGGGCGTATCGGGTAATCCTGTGCTGCCACGCCGGCGGACATCGACACCACGGAAAATGCAGCACACCTACGGAAGAATGGAGGCATATCAAGTCCTTGATTCGGACATTTCAATCGAAGTTATTCCACACTGCGCAGCTTGTAGATCATCAAACCGCAATGTTACTCTAGCCTGAATAAATTGCGATGATGAATTTGGCCTACAGCATGCGCCGATTCGTACTGCTGTGCCGTTTTGAAATTCATGGGAGATAAATGAAATGAAAATCTGGTTTCAGACCTTCAGCCCCAATTCCAATATCGATGCGAAGTGGCACTATTTCGATGAGCAGTGCCGCAGGCACCTCCCGCGCGTGGCGCGCCCGGACACCGAGTTCCACATTGCGACTGTGGAAATGCGTGGGCCGAAAATGATCTTTTCCGATTACGTTCAATACATGCACATCGGGCAGGTCATCGAGAACGCGTTGCAAGCAGAACGCGATGGGTTTGATGCATTCGTCCTCGCGGGCCTGCGCGATCTGGGCCATTCCGAGCTGCGCGAGGCGGTGGATATTCCGGTCGTATTTGCCGGCGAGGCTTCGTACCACTTTGCAAGCCTCGTCGCGCGGAAGTTCGCCGTCATTGCCTACGATGAATGGTCGGTCATCACCACCCGGGCCATCGTCGAACGGTATGGCATGGGGCACCTTTGTCTGCCAGGGGCACACATGGGTCATCTGGGCTACGCCATGACAGACTTGCTCACGCTATTCGAAAAAGATCCCCAGCCCTTCATCGATGAATTCAAGACCGCCGCACGAGTGGCGATCGACCAGGGTGCGGAAATGCTTATCACCGATTTCGCCGCGACCAGCATTTTCCTTCAGGAACACGACGTAAAGCATGTCGACGGCGTGCCCGTTCTGGATACGCACGCGGCGTTGATCAAGACAGCCGAGATGCAAGTGGATTTCAGGCGTCTTGGAATCCCCAAGGCCAGCAGGGGGCCTCGATTCATCGCGACCAGGCAGGACATACTCGCCGCACGCAAAGTGTATGGGTTCGAGTAGAACAACAAAGGGGGCTTTGAGTTTTCCAACCTGGCCATTAGCCGCGACTCTGGCGACCCAAACCCTCGCCACGATGGCAGCCTATTCATTTCCGGCCGCAGCCCCGGCCATCGCGCGGGATCTCCAGGTGCCAGGAACGCTCGTGGGGGTTTTCATTTCAACCGTTTACGGTGTTGGCATCGCCTCGGCGTTGCTATCGCCTGGGTTCATCCACCGTTACGGCGCGGTGCGGGTCAGTCAGCTTGTTCTCCTGGCAACGCTCGCAATGTTGCTCTCATGCACTCTCGGCAGCCTCCTGTCGATCGCGATAGGGGCGGCACTTCTGGGGTTGGCCTATGGTGCGACCGCGCCCGCGAGCACGCACTTGCTGGTCCCACGCACACCTCCAAGCGTAATGAATCTCGTCCTCTCGATCCGGCAGATCGGGGTGCCGCTCGGCGGTGTGCTGGCCGGATTGCTGATGGTGCCATTGACCGTGCAATTCGGCTGGCGGGCGGCGCTGCTGTGCCAAGCCGTGCCGGTGCTGATGCTGTTACTTGTCATCCAGATCCCCCGCAGGCGTTGGGATAAGGACCGCGATCCTACGCGCACGATCTTCCACGCGGGCTTACTGGCGCCAGTGCAAATTCTCCGCGAAAGCTCGGCCATACGGCGCCTCGCGCTGGCGAGCTTCGTCTACTCCGGGTTGCAGCTTTGCTTCATCACGTTCATGACCGTCCACCTAACGAGCAAAGCCGGCTTCGACCTCATCGGGGCGGGACAGGCTCTCGCGGTCTATCAGATCGCCGGTGTGATCAGCCGGCCGATTTGGGGATGGCTGGCGGACAAGGTTCTGGCCGCCCGCTGGCTGCTGGCTTTGCAGGGCATCATCATGTGTGTGACTGCTGTGCTCGCGGGGCAGTTCGGCCTGGACACGCCGCGGATGCTTGTGATCGCGGTATGCGCGGTGGCGGGCGCAACGGCAAGCGGCTTCACGGGCATCGCCTACGCGGAATGGGCACGGCTCGGCGGCACGCGCCGGACCGAGGCTACGGGCCTGGGCGCCAGCCTGATGTTTACAGGGGTGATGCTTATGCCGTCGGCGTTCTCCGTCGCCGTGACAACGCTCGGCGACTACGCCGCGGCCTATGCAGTCGCCGGCGGGCTTGCGGCTGTTTCGGGATTGCTTCTACTCGGTGGCGGCCGTTCACGCTGAAGATTCTCAATATAAGAAAATAAACGTGATTCAGAATTCCAATTTCACGATATTACTGTCGAGTGGTCCGGCGGCAGGCGGTGCCGACCATAACAGGGATAATAGCGGACAAACAACTTAGGGAGCGAACCGATGACAAGCCTTGATCGCTGCTACAACATCTTTGATCTGCGCGAGGCAGCGCAGCGCAGCCTGCCCAAAGGGATCTTCGAATACGTCGACAAGGGCACTGAGGACGGGATTTCGCTCGAGGAAAACCGGGCGGCGTTTCAGCGCATCAAACTGCGCACGCGTTTTCTCAACGATTGGTCGACGCGCGACCTCGGCACCGAGATCTTCGGCAAGCGCATCAATCTGCCGTTCGGGATCGCTCCTACGGGCAGCGCCGGACTGATGTGGTATCAAGGCGAGGTGGAGCTGGCGAGGGCGGCCGCGGCGGCGGGCATTCCTTTCACGCTGGCCACGGGCGCGCTGACCTCCATGGAGGAAGTCACCAGGGCAGTGCCCGATGTACGCAAGTGGTTTCAGCTTTACCCCTGGGCGGATGAGGAGGGCTCCTACGAAATGGTCACACGTGCGCGCGACCTGGGGTGGGAAGCTCTGGTAGTCACGATCGACGCCGCGCCGGGTCGCGGGCGCGAGCACAACGAGCGCAACGGCTACTCCTTTCCGTTCCGGCCCAACGTCACGGCGGCGGTGGACATGATGATACATCCCGGCTGGATGTGGCGCGTGATGCGCCAGTACCTCGTGAATGAAGGCATGCCCACGAACGCCAACTTTCCTGACCGCTACCGCCATACGATCCTCGACGGCAAGAAGCGCACGCGTCCGAAGGCATTCCAGGCGATGACCTGGGAACACATCCGGAAATTCCGCGACTTCTGGCCGCGCAAGCTCATCGTGAAGAGCATTCTGAGCGCTGATCAGGCGCGGGCCGCTGTCGATGCGGGCGCCGATGGCATTGTCGTGTCGAATCACGGCGGACGCGCCTTCGATAGCGCCATCGCGACCATCGACGTGCTTCCGGAGATCGTCGAGGCGGTCGGCGACCGTTGCACTGTCATACTCGACAGCGGCATCCGCCGTGGCAGCGACATCGTCAAGGCGCTGGGCCTCGGTGCCAAGATGGTGCTGGTCGGCAGGGCGACGCTTTACGGCACGGCATGCGGCGGGCAGGCGGGCGCCGCGAGGGCGATCAAGATACTTTCAGAGGAAATGGAGCGCAGCTTCGGCTACGTGGGCGCGCGGCGGATTTCCGAAATCGGTCCGCACATCTTCGCACATCGGGTTCTCGGGATGTAAAGCCCCGCGCAGGCGTCAGCCACAATCGCTCTCGACCTGGCGTTGGAAATCTGCGTTCTGTGTGCATCCATAGTTATTATAGGGTGCGCACCGCGCACCGTTCTGCTTCGCTTCAAGTGTTCCCTTGACCGGTGTTTACGCGTGCGCGGTGCGCACCCTACGACTAACTTCGAATTTACTACTGCTCAAGCTTGATGCCCGCCGACTTGATGACCTTTGCCCACTTCCTGATTTCCGCCTGAAAGTAAGCGCCGAATTCTGCGGGTGACTGTCCTCCCGGTTCGGCGCCCTGACTCAACAGCGATTGATGAACGTCGGGCGACTTCAATGCGGCGCGGGTGTCTTTTAACAGACGGTCAATCACCGCTGGGGGCGTTTTTACGGGGACGAGCATTCCAAACCACGAGCTCGATTCGAAGCCCGGATAGGACTCCGCGATAGTCGGAATTTCCGGAAGCGCCTGCGCGCGCTTGAGGCTGGTGATGGCAAGGCCGCGCACCTTGCCGCTCTTCACATGCGGCAAGGTTGATACGGTGCTGCTGAAAAGCATCTGAATTTGAAATTCTAAGGATTAGCCGTGAAGCGCTTACTTTTTCTGCGGGGGTGAGGGCAACGCTTCCACAACGCCTGTCGCATGCAGCTCCCGTATTTCCGCCTCGCCAAATCCCAGCCTGCGTAATATCTCGTCGGTATGCTGTCCGACGCGCGGCGGCGGGGAATGAATGCGGGCCCCCGTTTTCGATAGCTGATACGGCGCCTTGGGCACGCATATCGAATAGCCCAGTTCCGCATCGTAGGGAAAACGGTGCATGAGCCCGCGATGCACAACTTGCGGATTCTCGATGGCCTGATACAGATCGCGTACGGCCATCGCGGCCACGCCCGCATCGGAGACGATTTCCTCCCACTCCAGCGCCGTTTTTTGCTTGAGCGTTTTTTCAATTTCCGCGCACAAGGCCGCATAATTCTGGGCAACCACGCCTGGATTGCAGAAGCGCGGATCCTGTGGAATATCGGTGCGGCCGATCGCTTTCCAGAAGCGCGCCCGGCGCGACTCCGTCGTGGCCGCCACGGACAGGATGCCTTCCTTGCAATGGAAAATATTCGAGATGTAACGCCCGTCGCCGTTGCCCCGCAGCGGCTTGTAGTTGCCGGTGGTCGCCGCTTCGCAGATATCGGCGCCCGCCATGGTCATCGCGGTATCGAGCATGGCGCAGTCGATGTACTGGCCTTCGCCGGTCTGCGTTCGGTGATACAGGGCCGAGACGATGCCCAGCGCGGCGGCGTAGCCGGTTGCGTAGTCGGCCATCAGAAAACCGACTTTCATCGGGCCTGTCTCGGGCGTGCCCGACAGGCTCATCAGCCCGCTCGCCGCCTGCACCGCGCCATCGATCGCCGCGCGCCGGGCAGTGGGGCCGGTCTGGCCGTAACCGGTGACGGAGCAGTAAATCAGTTTGGGATTGAGTGTCTTAAGATCGTCATAGCTCAGACCGAATTTGGCCATGCCCCCCGCGACCAGATTCTCCACAACGATGTCGGATTCGGCGGCAAGCCGGCGAAATATGTCCCGGCCTTTGGGCATGCTGAAGTCGAGCTGCATTGATTTCTTGTTCGCCGCCTGCGCAAGAAAACTGTGACTCATTGCATGTTTGGCAAGCCCGTTTCCAGCGCCTGCGACTAAGCGCATGCTGTCGACTTCCTTGGGATTGTCGATGGTGAGTACCTCAGCTCCATGCATGGCAAGCTGGTAGGTCGCAAAAGGCGCGGCGATCTGGCGCGCCACGGCAAGCACTTTAATGCCGTCGAAGAGATTTCCGCAATTCACCGTTAGGCTCCCTATATAGATGCTACGTCAACCCGGAATTTTACCGGCTACAGGAGGATTCAGTGGAGAAGAAGCGCAGGCGGGTGCGATTCAAACTGATGTGGGGTCATCCATTAGTGATTGTGTTGAGTAGGGCGGGAGCTATCCCGCCTTATGCGATTACCACGAAAGGCGGGATGACTCCAGCCCTACGAATTTTGTGAACGCGCAATAGCCTGCAGCTTCGAATGTAAAATCTGGTTTTAAGACGGAAGCATGAACACTGCTAGCTGAGGGTATGTTCATCCGCGTTCATCTGTGGCTAAATCCAACTTACGCTTCATGTGAACCTGTCATATCCGGTGCTGGCGGGATTTATTGTGGCGCTGTCGGCGTTTCGCGCGGGCGGGCATGTGATGGCG